>JAFABC010000199.1 GCA_023426275.1 Pseudomonadota bacterium
ATCATGCCCCCCGGCCGCCGGAGGCGTCTTTCCCGTGTTCTTCCCGTTCGAGCACCACGACGGCGGCCGCGTTGGCCCGGGCGTGGGTGATGCTGACATGCCAGCTCGTGGCCCCGATGGCCCTGGCCCGGTCCAGGGCGGGGCCGGAAAGGCTGAGCAGCGGCCGTCCCATATCGTCCCGCAGGATTTCCAGGTGGGCAAAGCCGATGCCCAGGGCGAAGCCGGTGCCGAGCGCCTTGACCGCCGCTTCCTTGGCCGCGAAGATGCCGGCCACGCGGTTCAAGGGGCGGGGTGGCAGGGTTTGGCGTTCGGCCGGGGTGAGGACGCGCTTGAGGAGGCGGTCGCCAAAACGGAACAGGGCCGCCTCGACGCGCGAAAGCTCGACCAGATCAAGACCCATGCCCACGATCATACGGCGTCCTTATTCCGGGAATCTGGCGATGATGGCGGCCATGGTGGAGACGGCTTCGGAGAGGCCGCCGAGGATGGCCCGGGCGATGATGCTGTGCCCGATGGAATATTCGCTGATGCCGCTGACGTGGGCGAAGGCGTGAATGTTGTCGTAGTCCAGGCCGTGGCCCAGGTTGACGCCGAGTCCGGCCTGCCGGGCCTGGGGAATGGCGGCCAGCAGCCGTTTGAGCTCGGTTTGCCGGGCAAAGGACGAGGTCGCGTCGGCATAGGCGCCGGTGTGCAGTTCGACGAAGGCCGCGCCCGTGGCCGCCGAGGCTTCGACCTGTCGCGGTTCGGGATCAATGAAAAGCGAGGCGGGGATGCCGGCTTTTTTGAGCGCGCCCACGAATTCGGTGAGCTCGGCTTCGCGTCCGGCCACGTCGAGGCCGCCTTCGGTGGTCAGCTCCCGGCGTTTTTCCGGCACCAGGCAGACCATGTTCGGTTTGAGCTCCAGGGCGATGCCGCGCATTTCGTCGGTGGCGGCCATTTCCAGATGCAGGCGGGTTTTCACGGTCTGGCGCAGGAGCCGGACGTCGCGGTCCTGGATATGGCGGCGGTCCTCGCGCAGGTGGACGATGATGGCGCGCGCGCCGGCCAGTTCGGCCATGGCGGCGGCGGTGACGGGATCGGGACTTTGGCCGAGCCGGGCCTGGCGGATCGTGGCCACGTGATCGACATTGACCGCAAGCAAGGGCATGACGAACTCCTTTCAGGATATGCCGGGAGGCTATTCTTTTTACAAATGGGTGGCAACGGGGCCCGGGGGGCGGGCGATTGTTGACAAACGTCGGACCAATCCGTAAGTGCGGATTCACCTCATTGATGACGGGGGCATCGCCGCGAACCGGCGCAGACAGCCCCCATCCCCCGCGAAGCGTTTTCTGTTTCCGGGGGAAAACCCTAACAACGAGTACACGTTTATGAATCTTTGTATCGTAGGCACCGGTTACGTTGGTTTGGTGAGCGCCGCCTGCTTCGCCGAAATGGGCAACGACGTATGCTGCGTGGACATCAACCCCACCATCGTCGAGAATCTGCGACAGGGCAAGATTCACATCTACGAGCCGGGACTCGATGAACTGGTCAAGCGCAATGTGGCCGAAGGCCGGCTGCGCTTCACCACCAAAGTGTCCGAGGGCATGGAGAACGCGCTGTTCGTGTTCATCACCGTCGGCACGCCTCCTCGCGAGGATGGTTCCTGCGACTTGTCCTACGTTTATCAGGTGGCCCGGGACATCGGGGCCGGCATGACCGATTACAAGATCGTGGTGGACAAATCCACCGTGCCCGTCGGCACCGCCGACGAAGTGCGCAAGATCATCGCCGAGGAGCTGAAAAAGCGCGGCGAACTTATCGAATTCGACGTGGTTTCCAATCCTGAGTTTCTCAAGGAAGGCGACGCGATCAACGACTTCTTCAAGCCGGACCGCGTGGTCGTCGGCACGGACAACGTGCGCACGGGCGAACTGCTCAAGGCCCTGTACGCGCCCTATGCCCGCAGCCGCGAGAAAGTCATCGTCATGGGCGTGCGTTCGGCCGAGATGACCAAGTACGCCGCCAACTGCATGCTGGCCACCAAGATCTCCTTCATCAACGAAGTGGCCAACATCTGCGAGAAGGTCGGCGCCGACGTGCGCGAAGTGCGCATGGGCATCGGTTCGGACCACCGCATCGGCTACCAGTTCATCTACCCGGGCCTGGGCTACGGCGGCTCCTGCTTCCCCAAGGACGTCAAGGCCCTGATCGACACGGCCCGTCAGTACAAGTTCGAGCCCCAGCTGCTGGCCTCGGTCGACGACGTCAACAAGCGCCAGAAGCACGCCCTCAGCCGGAAGATCGAAGCCTACTTCGAGTCCCAGGGCGGGGTGAAGGGCAAGACGCTGGCGCTGTGGGGCCTGGCCTTTAAGGCCAACACCGATGACGTGCGCGAGGCCTCGGCCTTCGAGCTGATCAAGGACCTGACCGACAAGGGCATGCGCGTGGTCGCCTTCGACCCGGTTGCCGGCCCCAACACCCGTGCGCATTTCAAGGGCAACGACCTGCTGACCGTGGTCGACGAGCAGTACGCCGCCCTGGAAGGCGCCGACTGTCTGGCCGTGGTCACGGAGTGGAACCAGTTCCGCAACCCGGACTTCAGCCGCATCAAAAAGATGGTCAAGGTGCCGCTGATCTTCGACGGCCGCAACCTGTACTCGCCGCAGCTGCTTGCCGACCTCGGCATGGTCTACTTCTGCATCGGTCGTCCGGCGCCCAAGATCTAGCGCTTCCGACATCGAGCGATAACAGCGGGGAGGGCGGAAACGTCCTCCCTTTTTTTGCGCCCGGGCCGCAAGCGAACGGTTTGGAAATGCGAAAGGAGAAGTGGGAAGCCCAGAGGCTTCCGGGGAAGAAGCGGACCCCGCCGATGCGGGGCGGGTGGATCAGCGATTGCCTTCGAGGGTGCGCCGGCAGGAACGCAGCATGAGTTCCTGCAGGATCACCCGTTCGTATTCCACGGAGTGGTCGGGCTCGGACTCGTCGTCCTCGACGAGCATGCGCTCGAGGTACTGGGTTTCCTCCCAGAAATCGAGCAACTCATCGTCGCCAAGGTTCTTTATCTGGTCTTCCAGGGGAAACTGATCGGTATCGGGAAAGAATTGGCCCATGAAGCGGGACTCCTTGAAACGGGCGCGCGGCAGCGTTTGCCATGTAAACGGCCGCGACGGTTTTGGCAATCCCTAATTTTCGGTCGCCGGCTCCGGCAACTCGTCCCCGGACAGGCCCAGGGCGCGGGGCGGTTCGCTCGTGACCCGGATTGCCTTGTCGGGACGGGCCATGCGGACCTGACCGTTGAGGATTGCGCCGTCCTCGATGACCGCCACCGGGGCCACGAGGTTGCCGCGCAGCCGCGACCGGTTGTGCAGGATCGCCCGCCGCGTGGCCTCCACATTGCCGACGATGCGGCCGCTGGTCACCAGTTCGGCCACGTGGATGCTGCCCTCGATGGACGCTTCCTCGCCAAGGATCAGGACGCCGTCGGAAAGGATGTCGCCGACGACGCAACCGTCGATGCGCACGACGCCCTGAAAATTGAATTGCCCGTGATACTCGGTGCCGGCGCCGAGAAATGCGGTGATGGCGTCGTGTCGCGGCGCTTTTTTGCTTTTGCGTCCGAACATGGTGCGCTGTGCTCGCTTGCTTGTACGGTGTTCCCGGCCGTGCCGCCGTCAATAGTGCGGATTGGACTGCCGCCGGATTTCGATGTTGAGCTCGATCAGACGGGCGTTGATTTCCTGGATGCGGTCGAGGTTGTCGCCGTATTTTTCCTCAAGGGCGCTTTTTTCCTGTTCCAGCTGGTGCCGCTCGATTTCCTGCGGACTGGCCGTAGGGCCGGGAGCCGGGCTCACATGTTCCGGCATGGCCGGGGGCGTGACTTTTTTGGCGCAGCCGGGGCCGGAAAGCAAGCCGAGCGCGAGCAGACAGCAGCACACGAGGGTTTGGCGTCTCATGGCGTCTTTCTCCGATCTTGGCCGCGGGGCGCGCGCCCCTTACGACTCCGCGTCCGGCTTGACCGGCGTGTCGGGCGGCTGGGGCGCCTTCTGACCGTTGTCCGCCTGCGCCGGTTCGCTGCGAATCCAGACATCGCGCTGCGGGAAGGGGATCTCGATGCCTTGCTCGCGGAAGCGGCGGTTGATGCCGAAGCGGATGTCGGATTCGGTCTCCATACCGAAGGCGACGTTGTCGACCCAGACCATGAGCAGGAAGTCCAGGGAATTGTCGCCGAAAGACGAGAACTGGACCACGGGCTGGGGATTGAGCAGCACGTGGGGCTGGGCCTTGGCCACCTCCAGCAGGATGGTGCGGACCTTGTCGGTGTCGGTGCCGTAGGCGACCCCCACGGTGATGTCCCGGCGCATGGTCGGGTCCCGGTGGGTCCAGTTGATGAGCTTGCCGGAAATGAGGTCGGAGTTGGGCACGAACAGGGTGGCGTTTTGGAAGGTGCGCACCACGGTGTTGCGGATGTTCACATTGGCCACCTTGCCCCAGATGGTGTCGATCTGGATGGTGTCGCCGGCCTGGATGGAGCGGCCGAACAGCAGGATCAGCCCGGCAATGAAGTTGTTGACGATGTTTTGCAGGCCGAAACCGATCCCCACGGACAGACCGCCGGCGATCACGGCCAGACTGGTGAAGGAAAAGCCCAGCAGAAACAGCGACAGCATGGCGTAGATGCCCCAGAGCAGATACAGGGAGGTCGTCTCCAGGACGTCGCGGACGCCGGGGTCGATTTCGGGATTGAGCCTGGGCAGGTCGCGCAGAAAGGATTTGACGAAAAACAGCACCGACCGGGTCACGAAAAAGCCGGTCAAAATGATGGCCAGACGGCCCAGGGTCAGCTGGACGGTGCCCACGGTCACGGTGAAGGAAACGGCCTTGGCGAACATCTCCGGGCCGCCGAGTTCCGTGGAGAACCAGTACAGGACGATGAAAAACAGCGACAGGAAGATCAGCGGCGCGCCAAGGCTGGAAACGACGGCGCGGCTGATCATGGAGCCGCCTTCGCTTTCGGCCTGCTGCTGCCAGCGTCCCACGCGTCTGGTCAGGCCGACGCCGGCCTGCAGGGCGGTCAACAGCAGAAACCAGGCGGCAAGGGCCAGAAACGACAGATGCTGCCAGCCCAGGGCCGTCATGAAGCACAGCAGGACGAGCAGCGGCGGGGTGAATTTGCTCAGAAAGCGCAAGGCCCCGATGGCCGGGGCCGGCGCGCGCCGCAGGATGGGAAAAAAGAGCAGCAGGATGCCGATCCAGACCGTGCCCATGGCCGGCTCGGGCAGGTCGGCGATCTGGAGCAGCAGGCCCAGGGAAAAAAGCCACCACAGCCCGCGCAGGGGATTGCGCCCGAGGTTCTCCTTCTTGTCGTCGTTGCGGTGCAGCAGCCAGGAGAAACAGGTCAGCGCGGCGGCGAGCAAGATCTCCGTGGCGGCGTTGAGCAATTCCTGCAGCAACAGCGGCGCGTCCTCGGACACCCAGCGGGCGATGAGGCTGAGCCCCACCAGCAGCCAGATCCGACGCAGGCGCATGGGAAAGGTCAGGCCGGTGAGGCGGCGCAGGCGGCTGGTGATGATGAAGTCGGACAGCAACAGCAGCAAAATGCCGAAGCCCATGCGCACCAGCGAAGCCAGGGCGCGGGAGGTGTCCGAGCCGACGAACAGGGACGTGGCCATGGAGACGTTGGAACGCAGCCACAGGACGAATTCGCCGGGAAGGTTGGCCCAGCCCTTCAGCGAAAACATTTCACTGACCGGCGTGAAATAATACTGCTTCCAGGCCTTGGGAATGCGCTCCTGCAATGCCTTCTGGCTTTCGTCCAGGCTGGAGAGGAACTCCTCGGCCGGCTTGAGCTCCTTTTCCAGGGCGGAGCGCACCGAGGTCAGGCCCTTGCCCACTCCCTTGATATAGCGGAGATAATAGTTGACCGCGTCGGCAATGGGCTGTTCCGGGTCGTCGGAAAGGCGTTTGTTGAAGTCTTCCTTGAGGGAGTCGAGTTGCGCGGCGATCTTGTCCAGCTCGTCGCGCCGGTCCTTGAGCGGGGACATCAGGGCGGTGGTGGCCCGGCGCAACCGGGCCATGTCGCTTAATACCGCGCGCATTTCCCAGGGGTTGCCCCCGGAAAGGCTCAGGATCAGGTTGAGTTCGTCGAGCTTGCCCGTCAGGGTGGCCAGCTCCGTGCGGAACTGGCGGACGTTTTTGGGCAACAGCGCTTCCATGGATTTGAAGCGCGTGGCCTGCTGCACCAGGGTTTCCTGGTGGATGGACAGCAGGACCTGCCAGTCCTTGACCTGGGAGGAGGGCTCCTCGCTGGCCTGCCCGTCCTTGTCCGCTTTGGCGGCATCGGCCCTGACGGAAGACGGCGCGGCCAAAAGCAGGCACAACGCCAGCCAGAGGAAAAAGGCGGGCAACGAGCGGAACATGGCGGGCTCCGGGCTGCTATGGCCTGGAGGAACGCTTTTCCATGGGCGTATAGGCATGACGTTTGCGACCGGTGTAGATCTGGCGCGGACGCTGGATGCGCTGGTCGGGAGAGGTGGTCTCTTCCTTCCAGTGGGCGATCCAGCCGGGCATGTTGCCCATGGCCGTGATGACCGGATACATGTTTGGGGGGAAGTTGATGGCCCGCAGGAGCAGGCTGGAATAGAAATTGGTGTTGGGGAGCAGTTGGCGCGAGGCGAAGTACTCGTCGGCGCTGGCGCGCTCCTCGATTTCCTGGGCGATGTCGTGGAAGGCGTCGCGTTTGGCATAGCCCTTGTCGATCAGTTTTTCGTAGGTGGCCTTGATGATGCGGGCGCGCGGGTCCTCGGCGTGGAACACACGCTGGCCAAAACCCATGAGCCGGCCCGTGCGCGACTTGGCCGCCTCGATGATGCGGGAGACGGTGGTGCGGCCGGCCTCGACATCCTCGAACATGCGGATGGCCGCCGAGCTGGCCCCGCCGTGATGCCGTCCCCACAGGGCGCAGATGCCCGAGGAGACCGAGGCGAACAGGTTGGCCTGGCTCGATCCCACCATGCGCACCGTGGCGCAGGAGGTGTCGAGGGCCTGGTCGGCGTGGCAGATCATGAAGATGCTGAGCGCCCGTACCACGGCATCGGGCGCCTCGTAGACCCAGAAAGGAACCGAAAACATCATGTGCAGGAAATTGCGGCAGTAATCGAGGTTGGGATTCGGGTAATTGAGCGGCAATCCCTGGGACTTGCGATAACTGAAGGCCGCGATGGTGCGGACCTTGCTCATGATCTTGGCCGCGGCCCGCCGGAAATCCTCGTGGGAGGTGATGTCGTAGAGCTCGGGGTAGTAGCTGCCCATGGCGTTGATCATGGCCGAGAGAATGGCCATGGGGTGGCCGTTGGGCGGAAAGCCGTCCAGGTGGCTGAGCAGGTCCTCGTGGAGCAGTTCCTGGTCGCGCAGCATGACGCGGAAGGCCTCGCGCTCGGTCCGGGTCGGCAGCTCGCCGAACATGACGAGCATGGCCGTTTCCACGAACGTGGCCTTCTCCGCCAGCTCTTCCAAATCGTAACCCCGGTAGAGCACCACGCCGTTTTCGCCGTCGATATGGGTGATGGCACTCTTGCACACGGCGGTGTTGGCGTAGCCGGGATCCAACGTGATCCAGCCTGACTGGGCGCGCAGTTTGCGGACGTCCAGGGCCTTTTCGACGTGATCGCCATTGATGACGGGAAGTTCGACGGATTTGCCGGCGTAGGTGAGAGTGGCGGTATCAGGCGTGCTCATGCTGCTCCTTTTGGCATAAGCCATCTCCATACCCGTTGTGTCGCTTTCTGTAAAGATACGGCCCCGGCCGGGACTTGACCCGCGTCCTGACGGGCGTAAATTCACGCCCCGCCAGAGAAGGAGGATTTTGTGGAAGTCTTTTTGTTTGTTCCCTGCCTGGTCGAGCACGTCCTGCCCCGGGTGGGCGAGGCCACGGTCACGGTTCTGGAACGGGCCGGCGCGGACATTGTCGTGCCCGACGGCCAGACGTGCTGTGGCCAGTTCGCCTACAAACGGGGCCATCCGGAGCTCACCCGGCCCCTGGCCAAACGCTTTATCGAAATTTTCGAGGCCGCGCCGGCCATCGTCAGTCCGTCCGGTTCCTGCGCGGCCATGGTGCGGCGCTATCCGCAGCTTTTTGCCGCCGACGATCCCTGGCGCGCCCGGGCCGAGCGCGTGGCCGGCCGGACCTTCGAGCTCGGCGAATACCTGGTCGACCAGCTGGGCTGCCCGGACCTCGGGTCGCGCTACCCGGTGCGGGCCGCCCTGCACGCTTCCTGCCAGACCACGCGGGTGCTCGGCGTCGGGGACCGCACCGAGCGGCTGCTGGCCGGCGTGATCGGACTCGATCTCGTGCCCCTGGCCCATCCCGAGCGTTGCTGCGGGTTCGGCGGGGCGTTCAGTATCGACTACCCCGAAGTCAGTCAGGCCATTCTCAACAAAAAGATCGAGGATATTATGGAAAGCGGCGTCGAGGCCGTCATCACCGCCGAACCGAGCTGCCTGCTCAACATCGGATCGGCCCTGGCCAAGCGCGAATTGCCTATCCGGCCGCTGCATCTGGCCGAAGTCCTGGCGGGAGGCGCGGCATGAGCGACGACGCGTATAATTTCCGCGAAGCCGCCGCCAAGGCCCTTGGCGACAGCGAGAGCCGGGCCATCCTGGACAAGGCCATCTACCATATCGACCTGCTGCGCCAGCGTTCGATCCACGCCATGCCCGATTTCGCCGAGCGCCGGGCACGGGCCGTGGCCGTGCGGGAAAAGACCCTGTCGCGCCTGCCCGATTTGCTTGAACAGCTCGAGGCCAGCGTCACGGCCGCCGGCGGCGTGGTCCATTACGCCGAGGACGCGCCCGCGGCCGCGGCCCTGGTCACGCGGCTGTTGTCCGAGCGCGACGTGCGGCTGGCCGTCAAGAGCAAGTCCATGGTCAGCGAGGAGATCGGGCTCAACGCGGCCCTGGCCGCCGCCGGCATCGAGGCCGTCGAGACCGACCTTGGCGAGTATATCGTGCAGTTGGCCGGCGACAGGCCTTCGCACATCCTGGCCCCGGCCCTGCATGTGTCCAAGGAGCAGGTGTCGGCCCTTTTCCAGGAGCATTTCGGTCGCACGAGCACCGACATTCCGGAAATGACCCGCATCGCCCGCGACAGCCTGCGCCAGAAATTCCTGGCCGCCGACGCCGGCATCACCGGGGCCAACATCGCCGTGGCGGAAACCGGCACGGTGATGGTGCTCGAAAACGAGGGCAACATCCGCCTGACGGGCTCCTGTCCGCGTATCCACGTGGCGCTCATGACCCTGGAAAAGGTCGTCGAAACCCTGCATGACGCCGCCGCCATCCTGGACATCCTGCCGCCGTCGGCCACGGGGCAGACCCTGCCCGTGCACCTGTCGCTTTTCACCGGCACGCGCGGGGAAGGGGAAACGGACGGTCCCCGGGAAATGCATCTGGTCATCCTGGACAACGGCCGGTCGGAAATCCTGGCCGATCCGACGCTGCGCCAGATTCTGCGCTGCATCCGCTGCGGTGCCTGCCTCAATGTCTGTCCGGTCTACCAGAACGTGGGCGGCCATGCCTACGGCGCGGTCTATCCCGGTCCCATGGGCTCGGTGCTTTCCGGCCTGCTGCGAAACGCCGCCGGCGACGTCCGCCAGCCCTTTGCCTGCACCCACTGCGCCGCCTGCGCCGAGGCCTGCCCGGCCGGCATCGACCATCCGGCCCTGCTCCAGGAGCTGCGCCATCGGCTGGCCCAAAAGGACCCGGCCGCCACGGCGTTCGCGTCCATGGCCCGTTTTCCCTGGCTGTTCGACGGGGCGGCGGCGGTGGCCCGCGTCATGGACCCGCACCTGACCAGGACCGCGGCCCTGGCGCCGCAGTCCCCGGTCGGCCGCTTCCTGCGCGGACGGCGGTTTCCCGGCTTTGCCCGGCCGTTTTCCCGTCGCCTGAAGGTCAAGGCCGCCAGGACATCCGCTGACACGAAGGGAGGTCGGTCATGAGTTCGCCAGCCAAAACCGCCATTTTGGATCGGCTGCGCAAGGCGGTCGGCGACACCGGGGCCAGGGGGCTGCCGCGACAGGCCGTCACCCCGGACCTGCGCCGGGCCGATCCGGCCATCGTCAATTTCGACGATTTTGCCGCCGCCCTGACCGCCCTTGGTCCGACCTTCGAGCTGGCGGCCACGCCGGAGCAGGCCCGGGCCGCCCTGGAAGCCTATGTGGCCCGCAACGAGGTCAAAACCGCCGTGCGCTGGGACCATCCCTTTCTGACGGCCGTGGACGCGGCCGCCACGCTGGAAAAGGCCGGCGTGGCCGTGCTGGGGCCGGCCGATCTGCCGGAGCGCGTCTGCCCGGCCCTGGCCTCCGTGGATCTCGGCATCACCGGCGTCCTGTACGCCCTGTGCGCCACCGGCAGCCTGATTCTGGCGGCGGGGCAGGGCATGAGCCGGGCGGCCGCCCTGGTGCCGCGCCTGCACGTGGCGCTGGTGCCCCGGTCGCGGCTGCTGGCCGATCTGCCGGCCCTGTTCGACCGGCTGGCCGGACAGCCCATGCCGAGCGCCGTCAACTGCGTTTCCGGCGTGTCCAGCACCGGCGACATCGAATTCGTCTATGTGCGCGGCGTGCATGGCCCCCTGGCCGTGCACGTCATCGGACTCGACTGGTTGTAGAGGAAAAGAATGTCTCCGGCGGCCGGGAGGGGGGCACCCCCTCCCGGACCCTCCCGAAAGGGGGTGGCAGTCGAACGTTTGGTTGGTCGGGTGGGGCTTCGAACGTTTGGCGGCGCATTATTGCCCAGGCTTTGCC
>JAFABC010000203.1 GCA_023426275.1 Pseudomonadota bacterium
GGCAAAGCCCGGGCAAAAATGCGCCGCCAAACGTTCGATGCCCGGCTGCCGGACCACCCGACCAGCCGGGCATCCATCCCCCTTTCGGGAGGGTCCGGGAGGGGGTGACCCCCTCCCGGCCGCCGGAGGCATCTTTTTTCTTCCCTTCCCTGCACAAAAAAAGCCGGGCCCCCTCTCGGGAGCCCGGCCGGACATCGGTTGATCGCGCGGGAGATTTAGAAGGTGTATTTCAGACCAAAGGAGACTTTCCAGGCGTCTTCGGCCTTGTTGGCCAGGCGACGGCCCCAGACGCTCTTCTGGAACTGGCCGGGATGGGCCCAACCGGTTTCCATGATCAAGGCCAGGTTTTCGTAGAGCATGTACTTGGAGTCGAAGTTCAGGCCGATGACCCATTCCTTGTCGGTCAGGTCGCGGCCCATCTGGAAGATCGGGTTGCTGCCGAGCACGAAGTTTGCGTAGCGGATGGCCTTGGAGGAGTTGGTGCCGTGCACGTAGGCGAAGGTCAGACGCTGGGTGAGGCGGTCGATGAAGCTCACGTTGTTGAGCGACGCGCCGAAGCCCCAGGCGCCCAGGGGCGAGATGCCCATGTTGGAACCCTTGACCAGTTCCTGACCACCGTCGAACAGGAAGCTGTTGCCCGCGTTCCAGTTCTGGGTGCCGCCGTTGTGCTCGCCGCCGCGGCCAGAGCCGGGGAAGAAGTTGGGCATACGCTCGGAGCCGTTGCGGGTGGAGCTGTCTTCACCCGTGGACCAGAAGCCGAAGGCCTGGGGAGTCATCATGGTCAGGCCGGTGTACTCGGCGGCAGCGTCGATGAACCAGCCGTTGCGCACGTTTTTGGCGTACTCGTTCATGCCGTGCTGGCCCCAGATCACGTCGGCGTAGAACTTGAAGGGATCAAGCGCCGTGACCTCGAAGGTGGAGCCGGCCCACAGGGCGGTGATGAAGTTGTTTCTCCAACCCACCGGAGCCATGGAGAACAGGCCGGAGGAGATGAGGCCCTCGGCCCAGCCGGCCTCGGTCAGGTAGTGGCCGCCCTTGCCGCCGACGCCGAACAGGGCCCACGGGGTGGCCTTGAAGCCTTCCACCGTGATGGGCAGCGCCAGCATGTAACCTTCCTCGTTCGAGTAGATCGAGGTGGTGGTGGGGGCGTAGGTGCGGTCGCTGGCGATGGTGCGCACGTAGGCCAGGACCATGCTCAGGTGATCCTGGATCAGCGGCGCGGTGATGATCAGCGACGACACGTTTTCATCGAAAACGATGCTGCCGGCGAAGAACGAGGACTGGGGAATGGACGCGGGTTGCAGACCGGCGGAAATCTGCACGTCGCAGCCCGGCCATTTGAACTGCAGATAGGCCTGATAGACTTCCACGGCCACCTGCGGGTTGGCGGCGGTGAAGGTGCCATGGCCCCAGACGTCCTCGACCAGGACGCCCAGACGGAACTTCACGGCCTCGTTGGCCACGAAGTCCGAGCGCAGCCGGAAGCGTTCCCAGATCTCGAAACGATCCTCGGTCTGGGAGCCGGCGGGCCGGATGGTACCGGCTTCGTCGGTCCATTTGGCGCTGTTCCAGCCGGTGAAATTCCGATTGGCGAAAAAGTTTCCATACACGAGCGCATCGCCCGTCATCCGCACCTCGGTGGCTGCCTGGGCGCGGACGGCGGCCGTCAGCATGAGCACGGCCGCAAAAATGCACACTACACGTTTCATGAGTCCCTCCTCCGTGGCGAATGTTCCCCTGTGACCACAACCGATGTCGCGAAACCGAAACAGGCCCGGACCGCAAGCCAGTCCGGGCCCCGGGCGCGCCCGCCTAGAAAGGCAGCGGCTTGCCCGAAAGGAGCAGAAAGGCCGGAATGTAAAGTCCGACCGGCACCCACAGTATCAATGACCAAGCCACTACCTTTGCCCCAAGCTTTCCGTAGGCATTGAGCCACACTTCCAGCGTAAGCACCGTGTAACCGGCGCAGGCGAGCGTAAAGTAGCCACTCCCCTTAACATGGTAATAGAGTAGCATGTAGATAAAAGAAATGATAGCAACCGTCAAGCTGACATTGCCCACGGATTTCATGTCGGACAGTCCAGTCAAAAGCGCGAAGGCAACGACGCAATACAGCAGACCATGGGCGAAAAGCAGACCAGCTGTGAATGCATCGTTTTGAATAGCGTTTACGAATGCACCAATGACGACGCAAACACCGACGAATGCGCAGATGGCGCCTGTCCCCTTGGCCTCGCCGTATCCCAGAAAAAGCAGTGCCACCGGCAACCACATCAAGGAAATGGCGATCAGGATAGCCAAAGTCATGAGTTCCCCCCACCGTTTCAGGTTTATATCGTCCCAACAACCTCCTGACAAAGATCATGCGTTTACGCCAAAAGACCGTACCGACGCGGGTTGCTCCGTCGACGCGGTGCCGCCAACCAAGCCCAGGACGCCGTGGCACGGGACGGGAGCCGCACCCGTCCTGCCAGCCATCACCGAACGCGCCTCGCGCGCCGATGCGTCCCTGGGGTTTGCGCCTTCTAGGCAAATATCGGTCCGTTCAAAATATCACATTATTTTAATATGTTAAAATTATACGTGACAAAATGACGACGAAACATGGGACCGGGCCCGCAAAAAATGCAGTTCCCGGCGCCGGGGACAGCCGGCTGGTGCATCATTTTCACCCAGAATAACAGGCTGTTACCGACGAGAAGAACTTTTGTCCTGTACCGTTTGCGGATTGGGTCAAATTTTCCCGTTTCTGTCAATGGATCATAATTACCCATCCAAAAAATTTCCGATTTCCCGGACGTCTGCCGCCAGCGTGTTGCAACACGCCCCCAGCCGGGCTAAGAAGGCACAACGCGGCATGCGGCCGGATGCGGGCGAACGGGTCGCCCGACGGGCCGACGACCGACCGCGACGGGGGGGAAGACACTATGTGCGGCATTATCGGCTACTGCGGACACCGGCCGGCCGTCCCGGTCATCATCGAAGGCCTGCGGCGACTGGAGTACCGCGGCTACGACTCGGCCGGCGTGGCCTTTCTCCAGGGCAAGGACCTCGTCACGGTCCGGGCCGAGGGCAAGCTGGCCAACCTGGAAAGCAAGCTGGCCGCCCAGAACGTCTATCTGGCCACCTCCGGCGTGGGCCACACCCGCTGGGCCACCCACGGCCTGCCCACGGAGAAAAACGCCCACCCCCACGTCGACGCCGGCCGCACCATCGCCCTGGTGCACAACGGCATCATCGAGAACTACCAGGAACTCAAAAAAGAGCTGGCCGCCGCCGGCGTGCGTTGCGTCTCGGACACCGACACCGAGGTGCTCGCCCAGCTCGTGGGCTTCTATTTCAAGGAAAAGGGCTCCCTGGCCGAGGCCATTTCCGCGGCCCTGGCCCGGGTGGAAGGCTCCTACGCCATCGTGGTGGTCAGCCGCGACAATCCCGGGATGCTCTACGCCGCCCGCAAGCAGTCGCCGCTGGTCATGGGCGTGGGCGTGGGCGAAAATTTCCTGGCCTCGGACATCCCGGCCTTTCTGCCCTACACCCGCGAGGTGGTCTTTCTCGACGACGGCGAGATGGTCCGCATCGACGCCGGCTCCTGGCAGGTCATGGACGCCGCCACCCTCGAACCCGTGGACAAGGAAGTGCGCCACATCTCCTGGGACGTCTCGGCGGCCCAGAAAGGCGGCTTCAAGCATTTCATGCTCAAGGAAATCTTCGAGCAGCCCCGGGTCATCGCCGACTGTCTGGCCGGCCGGGTGGACCGCGTCACCGGCCGGGTGAGCCTGCCCGAGCTCGACGCCGCCCCCGTGCCCGAGCGCCTGTTCATCGTGGCCTGCGGCACCTCCTACCACGCCGGACTGTGGGGCATGTACCTCATGGAGCAGTGGGCCGGCATCCCGACCCGGGTGGAAATCGCCTCGGAGTTCCGCTACCGCGAGCCCCTGCTCGGCCCCGGCGACACGGTGCTGGCCATCAGCCAGTCCGGCGAGACCGCCGACACCCTGGCCGGCATGCATCTGGCCAAGGCCCGGGGCGCGCGCGTCATCGGCCTGTGCAACGTGGTCGGTTCGAGCGTGGCCCGCGAGGCCGACGTGGTGGTCCACACCCAGGCCGGACCGGAAATTTCCGTGGCCTCCACCAAGGCCATGTGCTCCCAGCTGACCCTGCTCACCCTCATGGCCCTGACCTTTGGCCAGCGCAAGGGCGTGCTGCCCGCCGAGGTGGCGCAACACTGCGTCCCGGCCCTGGACGGCCTGCCCGCCCTGCTCGACGGCATCCTGCCGGCCCTGCGCCACCGGGCCCGGGAGCTGTGCCGGGTCTACGCCGAGGCCAAAAGCTTCCTGTTCCTCGGCCGGGGCCTGTGCTATCCCCTGGCCCTGGAGGGGGCGCTCAAGCTCAAGGAAATTTCCTACATCCACGCCGAGGGCTACGCCGCCGGCGAGATGAAGCACGGGCCCATCGCGCTGATCGACCCGAAATTTCCGACGTTCGCCCTGGCTCCCCTCGACGGGCTCTACGCCAAGGCCAAGTCCAACCTCCAGGAGGTGCAGGCGCGCGGGGGCAAGATCATCGCCCTGACCCAGCCCGGCACCGACCTCGACGTGGACCATCCCTGGGAGATCCCGGCCGCCTGGGGGCCGATGACCACCTTTATCATTTTGCCGGCCCTCCAGCTGTTCGCTTACGAGATGGCCGACTACCTGGGCAAGGACGTGGACCAACCGCGCAATCTGGCCAAATCCGTGACAGTGGAGTAGACGTTTCGCGTGCAACGAGGAGTTTTTGCGGTGTGGAGGCGCGGGGCCGTGCTCACGGCCCTCGCGCTGCTCTGGCTGGTCGCGGCGGCTGCGGCGGCCGATCTGACCGCCGGCTATCAGGCCGCGGTCAAGGACTTCAAGGCCCTGTGCGCCGATCCCGGCTCCAACGGCCGGCGGGATTTATGGAAGGCCCTGGACGCCAGACTGGCCGCCCTGGCCAAGGCGGCGGGCAAACGGACCATCGCGGCCAAAATCCTCTATTATCAGGCCTGGACCAACGCCGAACTGGGCGCGCGGTCCTACCTCGCCTCGGACTATGCCGCCGCGGCCGACCTCTACAAGCAGGCGGCCGACCGCTTCCGCCGGCACGGCTGGGCCGATGACGCCCTGCTGCGCCGGGCCGAGCTCCTCAAGGGGCCGCTGCACCAGCCCGACGCCGCCCGCGACACCCTGCAAACCCTGCTGCGCCGCCATCCCAAGGGCGACATGGCCGACAAGGCCAAGGCCATGCTGGCCGAGCTGACCACCGGCGATCCGCCGCCGGCCAAGGCCACGCCCACGGCGCAGGCCGCGCCCAGGCGGAAAACCGGCCCGCCCCCGGCCACGGCCTCCCGGCCGGCCGTGCTGACCCGGGCCGTGGTGGCCCAAAGCTCGTCCGGCGGCCGCCTCACCCTGACCCTCGACCGCGAAGCCGCCTTTCGCTACCAGCTCCTGGAGCAAAAGCGCAAAAACGGCGACGACGCCCGCCTGCTCTACATCGACCTGGACAACACCCGCACCGGGTCCCGCCTGCCGTCGGAGAAGCGTTATAAAAAAGGCGTGGTTTCCCGGCTGCGGACCGGCTACTTCAACCCGGACACCGTGCGCGTGGTGCTCGAACTCGACGGCGCGCGCGAATACGAAATCCACACCGAAACCGATCCCTTCCGCGTCGTCCTCGACCTGACCGGCCCCGGCGGCAAAAGCACCCCGGAATACCGGGCCCAAGCCGCCAAACGCGGCAAGGCCGACGCGGCCAAATTCTCCCGCGCCCTCGACCACGCCATGCAGGACATGGCCGGCCCCGACAAGGGGCCGACGGACGGCCGGTCCAAATCCGGCCGCGTGACCGCCGCCCGCCCCGAAAAGGCCAGACGCCCCGTCGCCCCCTCGGCCGCGGCCCGCAAGCGCCTCGGCAATCTGGTCGAACAGTTCGGCCTGTCCGTGCGCACGGTCATGATCGACCCGGGCCACGGCGGCAAGGACCCGGGAGCCCAGGGCGTCTCCGGCCTGCGGGAAAAGGACGTGAACCTGCGCTTTGCCAAGGAGCTTGGCGCGGCGCTGCGCAAAAAGGGCTTCGAGGTCCTCTACACCCGCACCACCGACGTGTTCATTCCCCTGGAAAAACGCACGGACATGGCCAATTCCAAGGGGGCCGACCTCTTTATCTCCGTCCACTGCAACGCCCACGGCGACCCGGATTCGTCCGGACTCGAAACCTACTCCCTGAACCTGGCCAACTCCCGCGACGCCGTGCGCGTGGCCGCCCGGGAAAACGCGGTGTCCCAGAAAAAAGTCAGCGACCTCCAGGCCATTCTCACCGACCTGATGCTTTCGGCCAAGACGTCCGAGTCCAAGGACCTGGCCAGACTGGTGCAAAAGCGCTCCCTGTCCGGGCTTCGCGGCGACTACCGCACCCGGGACCGCGGTCCCCACGAGGCCCCGTTTTTCGTGCTCATCGGGGCCAACATGCCGGCGGTGCTCGTGGAGCTCGGCTACATCACCAATCCCGGCGACGCCAACCGCCTCAATTCGGACGCCTACCAGCGGGCCCTGGCCCGGGGCATGGCCGACGGCATCGCCGCCTATAAAAAACGCATCGAACGCTACGCCACCCGCTAACCGAGGTTTGCCCCATGTCCCACCCCGCTCCCCCGGATGACCGCCTCATCGTCGCCCTGGACCTGCCCACCGCCGAGGCCGCCCTGGACATGGCCGACCGCCTGCGCCCCCACGTGGGCTTTTTCAAGGTCGGGCTCCAGCTGTTTTTAAGCGCCGGCTTCGCCGTGTGCGACGCCCTGGTCGACCGGGGCTGCAAGGTCATGCTCGACCTCAAGTTCCACGACATCCCCCAGACCGTGACCCTGGCCACCCGCCAGTTCGCCGACCACGACATCGCCCTGGCCACGGTGCACGGCTATCCGCAGGTGGTGGAGGCGGCGGCCAAGGCCAAGGGCAAAACGCGCCTGCTCGCCGTCACCGTGCTCACGAGCCTTGGCGACGAGGAATTGCAGCAATCGGGATTTTCCGGCCAACTGACCGATCTGGTGCGGCTGCGGGCCGTGACCTCCCTGGCCGCCGGCGCGGACGGCGTGGTCTGCTCGCCCCTGGAAGCCGGAATCCTGCGCCAACACCTGGGCGCGCGCCCCGTCATCGCCACCCCGGGCATCCGTCCCGCCGACAGCGCCCGCGACGACCAGACCCGCACGGCCACGCCCCGGGCGGCCATCACCGCCGGAGCCAGCCACATCATCGTCGGCCGGCCCATCACCAAGGCGCTCGACCCGGCCGCCGCCGCCCGGGATATCCTGCGGGAAATCGCGTAACGCCGGAAGAAAGAAGAGGACTCCGGCGGCCGGAGGCCTCTTCTTCCCCCCTTAAGGAGCCGGCTTTTCGTCCTCGCCGGGTTCGAGGTCGAGCACTTCCTCGCCGCCGACGTACGACATGAGGATGGGGTTTTCCACGGCCTTGAGCAGGTTGGCGATGGCCCCCCGCAGCCGGTTGATAT
>JAFABC010000207.1 GCA_023426275.1 Pseudomonadota bacterium
ATGTCTGTTTGGTTGCGCAATTCTCCCCTGGCTTTGCCAGGGGAGAATTGCGCAACCAAAGTGCGCCAGCGTCGCTTCGCGCCGCGCAAAGAACGGCCGAGGGGGTCCGGGGGCATCATGCCCCCCGGCGGAGAGGTCCAGGAGAGGCAGCGCCTCTCCTGGCCGCCGGAGGCATTCCCTGCCTAGTCGTCCCGGCGCTTGTCGATGGCCCGGCGGGTGAGGGCGGCGAAAAATCCGGCCACCAGCCCGAGGATCAGGCCCCGGCGGATATCCATGAAAAAGATGCCGCCGATGACGCCGACCGCGCCGCCGATCAGCAGGCCCCGCTTGAGGGCGTCCCAGAAGTCCTGTCGTTTGTTCTCGCTCATGACTGCGTTCCGGTTGTGCTGTCGCAGGCTGGGGGATTGCTCCCGGCCCTACGAAGCGCTTTGCTCGGGCGTGAGGACTTCGAGGCCCCCCATGTAGGAGACCAGGGCCTTGGGCACGACCACCGAGCCGTCTTTTTGCAGATAGTTTTCCAGAATGGCGGCCATGGTGCGGCCGATGGCCAGTCCGGAGCCGTTTAGGGTATGCACGAAGGCCGACTTCTTGGCCCCTTCGGGCTTGAACCGGATGTCCGCCCGCCGGGCCTGGAAATCCTCGAAGTTGGAGCACGAGGAGATCTCGCGGTACTTGTCCTGTCCCGGCAGCCAGACTTCCAGGTCGTAGGTCTTGGCCGAGGAAAAGCCCAGGTCGCCGGTGCACAGCGACACCACCCGGTAGGGCAGGTCGAGCTTTTGCAAAATGGCCTCGGCGTGGCTGGTGAGGGTTTCGAGCGCCTCGTAGGACGTGTCCGGGTGCACGAGGCGCACGAGTTCCACCTTGCCGAACTGGTGCAGGCGGATCAGCCCCTTGGTGTCCTTGCCGTAGGAGCCGGCCTCGGAGCGGAAGCACTGGGTGTGGCAGACGTAGGCCACGGGCAGGGCCGCCTCGGGCAGCACTTCGCCCCGGTGCAGATTGGTCACCGGCACCTCGGCCGTGGGGATGAGGTAGGAGGCCATGCCTTCGAGCTTGAACAGGTCTTCGGCGAACTTGGGCAGCTGGCCCGTGCCGAGGAGGCTCTCGGCGTTGACGATGAAGGGCGTGGCCACTTCCTGGTAGCCGTGGGCGGCGATGTGCGTGTCGAGCATGAAGGCCGCCAGCGCCCGTTCCAGCCGGGCCAGATCGCGCCGCAGCACCACGAAGCGCGCGCCGGCAAGCTTGGCCGCCCGCTCGAAGTCCAGGCCGCCGAGGGCCGTGCCCACGTCCTGGTGTTCGCGGATGGGGAAATCGAAGGTGCGCGGCGTGCCGACCACGCGCACGGTGGGGTTGTCGGCCTCGCCGCCGCCGTCCGGGGTGGAGGCGTGGGGGATGTTGGGCACGCCGAGCAGCCAGTCGGTCACCTGGCCGTCCACGTCCCTGGTCTGTTCGTCCAGGGCCTTGATCTCCTCGGACAGCGCGCCGAGGCCGGACAGAATCTGACTGGCGTCGCCGCCCTGGCGCTTGATCCTGGCCACTTCGGCCGAGGCCGCGTTGCGCTGGCTTTTCTTGGTTTCCACCGCGGTGATGATTTCGCGACGCCGTTCCTCCAGCTTCAGAAAGGCCGGAAGATCCAGGGGAAAATGCCGTCTGGCCATGCCGTCGGCCACGGCTTGCGGGTTTTGGCGCACGAATTTCAGGTCCAGCATGTCTCGCTCCTTGTGATTGCACTCGGCAAGGCCATGTACGCGGCGCGTGTTTGCCGCGTCAAGGGGCGCGGGCGCTGGTGGACGGGCTTTTGCCGACTGCTGCGTCAGGGCGTTGCACGGCCTGCCGGCGCGCCTTGCGACGATCTTGCGCGCCGGCGACGGCCGGCGGCCGGCGGTGACAAGGGCGGCGAGTTCCGCTAGTTCCCTGCAAGAACACCACGCCCGGAAACCGGCGTGAAGGAGGACGGCATGGACGACGCCTTGCGGGATTTGGCCGAAAAACTGGGACAGGCGCTGGTGGCGCGGCAGTGGATGCTGGGGAGCGCCGAATCGTGCACCGGCGGATTGCTCGCCAGCGTGTTGACCGATACGGCCGGGGCCTCGAACTGGTTCATCGGCGGGGTGGTGGCCTATTCCAACAGCGTCAAACGCCATGTGCTCGGCGTGCCCCAGGAAATTCTCGACGCCCACGGCGCGGTCAGCCGCGAGACGGTGCTGGCCATGGCCAAGGGCGCGCAAGGCGTCCTGGGGGCCGACGTGGCCGTGTCCATCAGCGGCGTGGCCGGCCCCTCCGGCGGCACGCCCCAAAAACCCGTGGGCACGGTCTGGCTGGCCTGGGACAGCCCGGACGGGGTGACGGCCAAACGCTTTCAGTTCGACGGCGACCGGCTGGCCATCAAGCGCCAGTCCGCCCTGGCCGCCATGACCGGCGTGCTGGCCATGGCCACAGGCGAGACGGTCGGCTAGGAGGCGGAGAAGACGCCTCCGGCGGCCAGGAGAGGCGCTGCCTCTCCTGGACCTCTCCGCCGGGGGGCATGATGCCCCCCGGACCCCCTCGCCCGTTCTCTGCGCGGCGCGAAGCGACGCTGGCGCACCTTGTTCGCGCATTTTTCCCCTGGCTTTGCC
>JAFABC010000211.1 GCA_023426275.1 Pseudomonadota bacterium
ATCATGCCCCCCGGCCGCCGGAGGCGTCTTCTCTTGTCCGGCCCTGATCGCGCGCATTGACGCCGTGCGGCCCTTGTGAAAATATCGGTCGGCTAACGCACATGGGTGCGCGGCCAAATTTCCGCCACGAGGATTCCCCCATGAACTGGCCCCACAAGGATCTTCTCGACGTATCCCAGCTTTCCCGGGAAGACGTGGACGTGGTCATGCGAACCGCCGCCTCGTTCCGGGAGATCAACACCCGGCCCGTCAAGAAGGTTCCGACGCTCAAGGGCAAAAGCGTCGTGCTCTTTTTCGCCGAGCCCAGCACCCGGACCAAGACCTCCTTCGACATTGCCGGCAAACGCCTGTCCGCCGACACCTTCGGGCTGGCCAAAACCGGCAGCTCGTTGCAAAAGGGGGAAACCCTCAAGGACACGGTGCGCACGCTCGAAGCCATGAATCCCGACGCCATCGTCATGCGCCACGCCTCATCGGGCGCGGCGGCCTTCGTGGCCCAGCGCGTCTCCTGTTCGGTGATCAACGCCGGCGACGGCTGGCACGCCCATCCTACCCAGGCCCTGCTGGACCTGTTCACGTTGCTTGAGGTCTGGGATTCCCTGGCCGGCAAGACCGTGGTGATCCTCGGCGACGTGGCCCACAGCCGGGTGGCCCGGTCCAACTGCCGGCTGCTGCCCACCCTGGGCGCCCGGGTGCGCATCTGCGCCCCGCGCACCCTGCTGCCCCGGGACGTGCGCGCCCTGGACGCCGAAATTTTTCATGATCCCGCCGAGGCCCTGGTCGGCGCGGACGCCGTCATGTGTCTGCGTCTGCAACTCGAACGCCAGGAAGCCGGGCTTTTGCCCGATCTGCGCGAGTATGCCCGCCGCTTCTGCCTGACGCCCGAGCGTCTCGCCCTGGCCAGTCCGGACGTCAAGGTGCTGCATCCCGGCCCCATCAACCGGGGCGTGGAAATCGCCTCGGAGCTGGCCGACGCCGACAATTCGCTCATCCTCGATCAGGTGTCCTCGGGCGTGGCCGTGCGCATGGCCATTCTCTATCTGCACATCACCCGCAAGGACAAAGGGGGCCAAGCATGACGGCCGATGCCCTGACCGTGACCAATGTCCGCGTCCCGGGCCGTGACGGAGCCTTCGACCTGTTCGTGGAAGGGGGCCGGGTGCGGGAGCTTTCGCCGCGCGATCCGGCCGCCGCGTCCGCGTCTTCCGGCCAGGGCCGCGTCATCGACGGCCGGGGGCTGCTGCTCATGCCCGCCCTGACCGACGCCCACACCCACCTGCGCGAACCCGGCCAGGAGTGGAAGGAAGACATCGCCTCGGGGCTGGCCGCCGCCGCCGCCGGCGGGTTTGCCAACATCATGTGCATGGCCAACACCGATCCGGTCAACGACAACGGGGCCATCACCCGGTTCATGCTGCGCCGGGCCGGGGAGTCCTGGCCCCACGGGCCGCGTCTGTTCCCTATCGGCGCGCTGACGCTCGGGTTGCGGGGCCGGGAGCTTGCGCCCATGGGCGAGCTGCGCGAGGCCGGCTGCGTGGCCTTTTCCAACGACGGCGAGCCCGTGGCCGATACCGAAATTTTCCGCCGCGCCCTGGAATACGCCGCCGATCTGGCCCCGGTCATCGACCACTGCGAGGACCCGTTCATGGCCAAGGGCTCCGGCGCCAACGAGGGGGCCATGAGCGCCCGCCTTGGGCTTCGCGGCCAGCCCGACGCCGCCGAGGCCATCCAGGTGGCCCGGGACATCCTGCTGGCCGAGTATTTGGGCGCGCCCGTGCATCTGGCCCATGTGTCCTGCCGCAAGTCCGTGGAACTCATTGCCGCGGCGAAAAAACGCGGCGCGCCGGTCACGGCCGAGACCTGCCCGCATTACCTGCTCATGACCGACGCCGCGCTGCTCGGCTACGACACCATGGCCAAGGTCAATCCGCCGCTGCGCACCGACGACGACCGGCTGGCCCTGGTCGAGGCCCTGCGCCAGGGCGTCATCGACATCCTGGCCACGGACCACGCCCCCCACGCCGCCCACGAAAAGGAAACGCCCTTCGAGGACGCCAAGAACGGGATTTCCGGCCTGGACACCGCTTTGGCCGCCCTGTGGGAGCTGGTGCGCCAGGGGCGGCTTTCCGCCGAGGACATTGTCACGCGTTTCGCCTGGCGGCCGGCCGAAATTTTCAACCTGCCCGTCAACCGGTTCGCCCCCGGCGATCCGGCCGACTTTTTGTTGTTCGATCCGGACGACTCCTGGGTCGTCACGCCGCAATCCCTGCGCTCCAAGGGCAAGAACACGCCGCTTCTGGGCCAGCCGCTCACCGGCCGCGTGGTTCTGACCGTGGTCGAAGGCGTCGTGGTGCACGAGCTGACGCACGCTCCCGGAGCCTGATTTCCATCCCTCGACACGCAACCGACCCCGGAGGAAGCATCCATGGCGCAACCCTTCAAGGACGCCACCGCTATTTGCAAGACCATCATGCGCAACGGCTACGAGGCCTATGTCATCAATGCCGTGCTGCAGGAAAAGGCCCTGGACAAGGCCGCGCCGGAACTCGATCTGGCCACGGACATGCCCCTGGCCGAATTGCAGAAACTCTTTCCCGGCACCGAGGCCGCCGATGCGGACGGCGCGTTCGCCCGGGTGCTGCACGGGGACACGCTGTTTCATTTCCATCCCGCCGACGTGGCCGACGCTTCCCACCCCGAGGAAACGGTCGCCCGGCTGACCCCGCGCCTGATCGCCCGGCTGGACGCCCTGGGCATCCTGCCGCCGCATCAGGCCTGCCCGCATCTGCCCCACCAGCGGGACGACCATGACGGCTTCGGCGATCTGGCCTCCGGCGAGGTGCGTCTGGTCGGCATCCCCGACGAGTGCATCCGGCAGAACTACCTGCGCGCCGTGCGGGCCCTGCGTTTTTCGGCCAACTACAACCTGCCCATCGAGGCCAACACCCAGATGGCCATCCTGCGGGCTTCGCGCCGCATTCTCGACTATGTGTCCGTCAAGGACGTCATGGACGAGTGGCGGCGGGTCGAGGCTGAGAACATGGCCACCTTCGTGGAGCTGCTCCACGACACCATGATCCTGCCCTGGTTTCTGCCCGAAATCGCCAGCCTGTCCCGCATCAAGCAGAAGACCGAGGAAGGCGTCGAATACACCCTGTTCGAGCAGACCCTGGCCGTCATGCGCCATTATCCCGAAGAGCTGCCCTACGACTGGTACGGCACCCTGGCCTGCCTGTTCCACGACGTGGGCAAGCTCCACACCGCCGAATACGCCGGCGGCGAGCTGCGCTTCTACCAGCACCATCAGGTCGGGGCCAAGGTCACCCGCAAGATCCTGTCCCGGCTGGGCTTCCCCCCGGACGAGACCGATCTCATCTGCAATCTCGTGCGCGGCCACATGCGCTTCCACTTCATGCTCACCGACCGGGGCATCCGCCGCTTCAAGGCCCAGGATCAGTACCCGCGCCTGATCGAGATGGCCCGGGCCGATATCAAGGCGGTCAGCGGCACCTACAAGGAATTCAATCACAACCTGAAGATGCTTGAGCGCACCGAGACGCCCGAGGAGATGCTTGAACCGCTGCTCAACGGGGCGCAGATCATGCAGCTGCTCGGCCTCAAGCCCGGACCGGCCGTGGGGCTTATTCGCGACGCACTGCTCAAGGCGCAGATCACCGGCGACGTCACCAGCACCGAGGAAGCCGAGGTCTTCGTCAAAAATTACTGGGACCGGCAGGAGCTGCACTAAACCGGGCGAGGCGTTGCCTCTCCCGGACCCTCTCCATTGGGGGGCATGATGCCCCCCAAACCCCCTCGCCGGGAAACGCAAGCAGTTCTCGTTTCCGGTCCCATTGGCTCCGGGCCTTTTTTCTTTCACCGGCGTTGCGGCGAAAGAAAAAGAGCCCACCATCAAGGGGGGCCGGGGGGCTCCCCCCGGCCGCCGGAGGCATCTTCCTCTTCTCTTTTTTATGACAAACCTGATCGACCTGACGTTTCACGATCTCGAAGCCTTGATCGTGTCCCTTGGCGAGCCGCCGTACCGGGCCCGGCAGGTCTGGCAGTGGCTGTGGCAGAAGGGTTGCCGCGACATCGGGCAGATGACCGACGTGTCCAAGACGCTGCGGGCCCGGCTGGCCGAGCAGGCGGAAATCGTCTGGCCCCGGGTCGTGCGGGTGCGCGAGAGCGCGGACGGCACGGTGAAGTTCCTGTTGGGGCTGGCCGACGGCGAGGCGGTCGAGTGCGTGCTGATCCCGGAGAAGGACCATTACACGGCCTGCCTGTCGACCCAGGTGGGCTGCGCCATGGGCTGCGGCTTTTGCGCCACGGGCATGTTGGGCTTTCACCGCAACATGACGCCGGGCGAGATGCTGGGGCAGGTGCTTGTGGGGCGGCAGTATCTGCTGGACAAGGGCGAGCCGCTTTTGCTGCGCAATCTCGTGTTCATGGGCATGGGCGAGCCGCTGCTTAATTACGACAATCTCGTCATGGCGCTGGAGGCGCTGCACCATCCGCAGGGCCTGGATTTTTCCAGCCGCCGCATCACGGTGTCCACGGCCGGGGTGAAGCGCCATCTGCTCGATCTGGGCAGGGCGGGCCTGTGTTCGCTGGCGGTGTCGCTGCACGCCCCGACCCAGGAAAAGCGGGCGAAGATCATGCCCGGCGCGGCCAGACTGCCGCTGTCCGAGCTCATGGAGCTGCTTCGCGCCTATCCGCTCAAGCCCCGGGAGCGGCTGACCTTCGAATATCTGCTGCTGGCCGGCGTCAACGACAGCGACGCCGACGCCCGGGAACTGGTGCGTCTTTTGTCGCAGGTGCGGGCCAAGGTGAATCTGATCGTGTACAACGCCACGCCGGGGCTGCCGTTTCGCCAGCCGTCCCCGGAGCGGGTGCTGGCCTTTCAGGATGTGCTCAAGGCCAAGGGGCTTACGGCCACGATCCGCAAGAGCAAGGGGGCCGATATCGCGGCGGCCTGCGGCCAGCTGCGGGCCGAGGCGGGCTGCGAGGCCGACAAGGGCGCATAAAATTCGGCCGGTTACCCGCCGCTTGTCACCAATTTGCCGTTTGGGTAGAGTATTTTCCTTTTTTGCAGAATAAGTGGGATAAGGAACCATCTTATGAAACGACCCGATTTTGCGAAGTGCGGCGGTCTCGTCCCCGCCATCGCCCAGGAAGCCTGCTCCGGCGAGGTGCTCATGATGGCCTACATGAACGAGGAGGCCTACGACAAAACCCTTGCAACGGGCGAAGTCCATTATTACAGCCGTAGCCGGCAGAAACTCTGGCACAAGGGCGGCACTTCCGGCCATGTGCAAAAGGTCAAGTCCGTGCGCCTGGACTGCGACGCGGACACCATCCTGGTGCTCGTGGAGCAAATCGGCGGCGCGGCCTGCCACGAAGGCTACAAGTCCTGCTTTTACACCGAAATCGTCGGTGACCAAGAGCGCACCTGCTCGCCCAAGGTGTTCGATCCCAAGGAGGTCTATAAATAAATGTCCGCCAATATTTTGAAACTCGGCATTCCCAAAGGTTCCCTGCAGGACGCCACCATTGCGCTGTTCGAGAAATCCGGCTGGAAAATCCGGATGCATCACCGCAATTACTTCCCCGAGATAAACGACCCCGAACTCACCTGCTCCATGTGCCGCGCCCAGGAGATGTCCCGGTACGTCGAATCCGGGACCCTCGACTGCGGTCTGACCGGCAAGGACTGGATTCTGGAAAACGAGTCCGACGTGGTCGTGGTCTCGGACCTCGTCTACTCCAAGGTGAGCAACCGGCCGGCGCGCTGGGTGCTGGCCGTGGCCGCCGACGCGCCCTACAAGCGGCCCGAGGATCTGGCCGGCAAGAAGATCGCCACCGAGCTCGTCAACTTTACCAAGCACTATTTCGCCGGCGCGGGCGTGCCCGTGGAAGTGGAATTTTCCTGGGGCGCGACCGAGGCCAAGGTGGTCGAGGGACTGGCCGACGCCATCGTGGAAGTGACCGAGACCGGCACCACCATCAAGGCCCACGGCCTGCGCATCATCTCCGAGCTGCTGCTGACCAACACCCAGCTCATCGCCAACAAGAAGGCCTGGGAGGACCCGTTCAAGCGCCGCAAGATCGAGATCCTCAACATGCTGCTCCAGGGCGCGCTGTGCGCCGAGGGACTGGTCGGGCTCAAGATGAACGTGCCCGAGGAGAAGATGCCGGAAATCATGGCCCTGCTCCCCAGCCTGACCTCGCCGACCGTGGCCAACCTCTACAACAAGAACTGGCTGTCCATCGAAATCGTGGTGGGCGAGGGCACCGTGCGCGACCTCATCCCCAAACTCCACGACCTGGGCGCCGAAGGCATCATCGAATACGCGCTGAACAAGGTTATCTAGCCGATTCGTTGGATACTGTGCGCAAAAGGCGCGGGCGGATGCCCGCGCCTTTTTTGTGGGAAAGAAGCGAAGATGCCTCCGGCGGCCGAGAGGGGCACTGCCCCTCTC
>JAFABC010000270.1 GCA_023426275.1 Pseudomonadota bacterium
GGAGGGTCCGGGAGGGGGTGACCCCCTCCCGGCCGCCGGAGGCATTGTTCCCCCACCCCACGACAAACGGCCGGAACCCGAAGGTCCCGGCCGCCGTCGTGGGGTTTAAGGTTATGGAGGTAGTGGGATGCTATCGAGGATGTCCCCGGCAGCGCCGGGTGGCCTTGCGTTCTCGGCGGGACGCGCCCCGTCCGTGTGTCATCGGACGGGGCCGATCCCGCAACCGTCTTGGACATGACCGCTTGCGTTGGAAACAGCTTTAGACAAATTGAGAATAAGAATCAAGATCAAAATAAACTTTTTTTCCTCCCAAGACGTGATACACGGCAACCGACCGTTCTCATTAAAAAATATCCTGGCGCACGCGCAGCGGGCCGGGCCAGGACCGACACGCCGCGCGCGCACCAGGATGCGGGGGAACGGGGGAAATCATTCCTCTCGCAAAATATTCCTGTTGCTTCCCCGCCGCCCCAGCGCGGCCGCGAAAAACAGGTTGGCCAGCAGACTCAGCCCCAGCAGCACCTGCATCCAGCCCGGCCCGATGGCGGCTTTTTCGGCCACGGCGGCCCTGGTTGCGGCGGCAGCCCCGCCTTGCGGCGCCTGGGCCACGGTCACCCGGCGCACGGCCCGGTGGCCCTGCCCGTCGGCGGCGGCCACGATCCACACGCCCGGCCCGGTCGGCACGAAGGCGAAGCGGCCCCGGGCATCGGTGCGGGCGCGCTGATGCACCGCGCCCTCCTGGCCCGGGGCCGTCACCTGGACCTGGGCAAAGGCCATGGCCTCCCCGTCGGCGTAGAGGAATTCCATGGCCCTGGCCGCGCCCGGGTCCATTTCGCGGGAGCCGACTCCATGGGCCGCGGCGGCGACGGGGTGCCCGACCATCGCCGCCAGCACGACCACAATCGCGAAAGCTCGTTGCATCGTCTTACTTCACGAAAAACGTCAGCGTGGACCGCAAGGCCTCCTGCGCCACCGCGCCGTCGGCCGGCACGGACTTCACTTCCGTGCGCACCATCCACAGGCCCGGATGGGTGATCCGCACCTTGGCGATGCCGGCGTCGTTGGTCTCGGTGTAGTAGGCGTAGGTATTGGGAGTCTTGGTGAAGCCGTTATAGGTCGCCAGCACCACGGCCGGGGTCGGCTGGCCGTCGAGCAGCACCTTCACGTCCACGTCCTGGCCCACCTTGACCTTGGCCGGATCGGTCAGCGGCACCAGTTCGAGGCGGTCGCCCACCACCGTGTCGAAGCCGGCGGTCGAACCGTTCACCGGCACAATGGCCTTGGCGAACTTCTCATAGCGGTTGCTCTTGATGGCGCCCGGGAAATCCTTCTTGGTGCCCTTTTTCATGCCGTCCGGGGTCAGCGTCCAGATCTGCGGCAGACGATGCACCAGGATGATGCCCGCCCCGGGTTTCGTGAACGTGACCGAGCCGTCGAAGGTCTTCGTTTTTTCGTTCGGGGCCAGCTGCACGGCCACGGGCTTGCCGTCCTCGAGCACAAAGACCTTGACGTCGGCCGGCGTCTCCAGCTCCTCGCTGACAATGAACACATGGGCCGAATGCACCGTGATCGGCAGCGCCTTGCCCACGGTCGCCTGCGACGCCCCGGGTTTGATCGCAATCTCATGGGCCAGGGCGGCCCCGCCGGCAAAGAGCATCAGGCAGGCCATCGCCACACCGAGAACAAGCGTCTTTCGCTTCACGATCCACTCCCCTCTTAAGTATTTTTTCATAAATCATCTGCTTAAATTTTTACTAATTATTATTTCGTGCTACTGTCAACGCCAAATTTCCTTCCCGCGTCGCCCTTGGCCGGACGTGCGTTCCCGGGTACAAGACCGGAAGCGAGGTACTGCCATGCACGACGTCCCCGGCATCGCGCCCTTCACCGCGCCCGACGCCATCGAACGACAATCCCTGGCCATCATCGACGCCGAAACGCCGCCGCCGCGCCCCTTCACGGGCCGGCGCTGGCAGATCGTGCGCCGGCTCATCCACACCACGGCCGATTTCGAACTGCTCCACTTGGTGCGCTTCTCGCCCGGGGCCGTGGACGCCGGCCTGACCGCCCTGGCCGCCGGGGCGACCATCGTCACGGACACCGAAATGGCCCGGTGCGCCATGCCGCCCCGCCGCCTCGCCCCCCACGGCTGCACCGTGCGCTGCCTGCTCAACGCCCCCGAGGTGGTGGCCGCGGCCAAGGCCTCGGGCGGCACCCGGGCCGCCGCCGCCGTGGACGCCGCCTGCGACAGCCTGACCGGTCCCGTCATCTTCGCCATCGGCAACGCCCCGACCGCCCTGCTGCGGCTGCTCAAACGGCTCGACGCCGGCACGCCCGCCCCGGCCCTGGTTGTGGGGATGCCCGTGGGCTTCGTCAACGCCGCCGAATCCAAGGACCTGCTCATGGCCCGGACCGATGTGCCCTGGATCAGCATCGCCGGCCGCAAAGGCGGCTCCGCCCTGGCCGGAGCCACCATCAACGCGCTGGCCATCATGCTGGGAGAGGAAAAAACGATCGGCTCAACAGAAAGCTCCGCCCCCGCCTGAAGCAATCCTTCAAACGTTGAGCGGCGCGGTTTCCTCCAGGCAAAGCCTGGAGGAAAC
>JAFABC010000275.1 GCA_023426275.1 Pseudomonadota bacterium
CCCCCCCCCCCCCGCCGGAGGCGTCTTTCCTTTGCTTCGTCTCGTATCCTAGCCGACTTTTTTCATGACTTCGCGCATGAAGTCCGGCAGATCGTCGGGTTCACGGGAGGTAATGAACGGTCCGTCCACCACCACCGGGGAGTCCTCATACAGCGCGCCGGCTTCCTTGAGTTCGTCGGCGACGGACTTGTAGCAGGTGGCATGGCGGCCACGCAACAACCGGGCCGTGACCAACAGTTGCGGTCCATGGCAGATGGCGGCGATGGCAATGCCCGACGAGGCGAAGTCCGTGACGATGTCGATGACTTTGGGGATGACGCGCAGGGCGGCCGGAGCCTTGCCGCCAGGCAGCACGAGCAGGCTGTAGCCGCAGGAGCCGGCCGATTCCACGGCGTCGACGGCCAGATTGGCCGTGACGGTGTAGCCGTGCTTGCCGGTGATGGTCCCGGCGGCCGGAGCGGCCACGTCGACGTGAAAGCCGGCTTCCCGCAGCCGATAGAGCGGGTAGAACAGTTCGCCGTCTTCGAAATTGTCCGCGGATATGATGAGGGCTTTTTTCGCGTTCATGGCGGCACTCCTCGAAAGGTTTGATGGCTTGACGGAAATGTCAAACCTTACCCCAGTATATGCGACAAAGGCGGCAACTTGGCAACAGGATGACCGCAATGAAAACGCCCCGGAGCGGAAGTGCTTCCGGTCCGGGGCGGGATGGAATCGGGACGTGGCGGGCTAGAGCGCCAAGTCGTCGGCGCACAAGGGAAAAATGCGCATATTGGGGTAGACGCCCTTGAAGCCGCCTTCGACGTAGGGCTGGATGAGGTTGTAGGTGATGTTCTTGGTCTTCTGGGCGTGGCCCTGGTTTTGGTGGCCGTCGTAGTAGGCGCCGTTGGCTTCCAGAATGTGGTGGATGCGATCCTGGAAGGCGCGGATGAAGCGTTCGCCGTTGCCGGTGAAGGTCATGGCCCCGATGGTGGCCTGCCCGTCGATCTTGGCGAAGTCCTCGATGGACACGGAGTGGGTGGCCAGATCGGCCTGACAGCTGATGTGGCCCCAGATGACGTGCAGGGGCGGCACGGTCACGGGTTCGACCAGATCGACAATGGTGTGGGGCACGACCACCGCGCCTTCGCCCACGGTCAGCGGCGCATCGGGCGTGCCGCGCAGGAAGGAGTTGAACCCCACGAAGACGTTGGTGCCCAGGCGGCTGCCGATGATCTTGGCCCCGTGGGCGGTGACGTCGTAGCCCTCGAGCACGGAATCGACCACGTAGCTGTTTTCCTGGGCATTGGCCCCCTTGCCGACGTGGGCGTTTTCCAGGTAGGCGCGCTGGGCCACCAGCACGTTTTCCCCGATGCTGGTTTCGCCCTTGACCACGGCGTAGCGCGAGACGAACGACCCCGGCGCGTAGGTTTCCGGCCGCGAGGCATAGAGGAAGCCGAAGACGCGTTCGAAGTCGCGTTTGCGCCCCTCCACGAAGTCCATGAAAATGCCCTTGGTCCGCCCGCCCGGGGCGATGGACACGTAGCGGGTCAACACCTCGGGATCGTAGTTGTAGCTGAATTCGTCGCCGGCCTTGTTGCGAATCCAGATATGGCCCGGCTCGACGATGCAGGGGGCCAGATCGCAGACCTGGACGTAGGCGTAGGAGCCGATGAAACTGTTTTGCACCGTGCACAGGTCGATGGTGCAGAAGGGACCGAGAAACGAGCCCATGACCGGCGCGCCGTGGATGTTGGCGTAGGACATGGACACGGTGTTCTTGATGAGAAATTCTTCGGGAAATTCAGGATCGTGGCTGAAGTTGTGAATCAGGGTCTTGTGCAGGAAGCTGTCGACGATCCTGACGACCTCGTCGTTGTGCAGCCGGAGGCACACGTCGTCGAGACAAAAGCCCTTGGTCACGGATTTGAGTTCATCACCCCGGACGTCGCATTTGTAGAGCACCGAGTGCTGCACGTCGCATTTGCCGAAGAAATACGAACCGGCCAGGGACGAGCACTGGAAGTTGAAAAAGAGCGGATGTTCGGTGGTGATGCCGTAGAAGGCGTAGAACTGGGCGTAATTTTCCTGGGGAACGGCGGCGTGGACGTAGGGGCCCACATCGATGGCGCTTCGCCGCAGGTTGATATTCGCGCGCGCGATGACGTTTTCCAGGATGCGTTGCAGCTGCTTCATCCCCTGACCTCCACGGAACAGGCCTCGTCGATCCTGTGTATCGATCGACGCGGGTTGAATATGGCCCAACAAACATCCGCTCCGTCCTTGCGGCGGGGGGGCGGCCGCGGATTGTGTCGGACGATGAAAAAAGGAAGTCGGCCGGTCAGGACGCGCCCTTGCGGGTGAGGGTTCCGGCCGGTGCGTTCCTGTTTTTACTTGCTGGATCTGGAAAGCGCCTCCATCACCCGGCTATGGAGCGTCTCGAGAGCAATCGGTTTGGCCAGCAGTTCATAGGCGCCCAGGCGCATGCTTTCGAGAGCCGCTTCCGGAGAGGGGTAGCCGGTGAGCACCAGCGCCTCCACTTCGGGATGCAGCTTCTTGAGTTCTCGCAAGGTTTCGAGTCCGTCCATGCCCGGCATATTGATGTCGATCACAACCACGGCGATCGCGGGTTCGTCGCGCACAAGACGGAGGCATTCCTGGCCCGAGGCGGCCGTTTTCACGGTGAGGCCCCGGGAAGAAAGACGTTTGGCCAAAACGGCTGTCAGCCCTGCCTCGTCATCGACCAAAAGCACCGTTTTTTCCGCCATGAATCGCTTGCTCCCCATTTCACAATTTGATCTTTCCATATCCCGGAAGCATGAAAGCTTCAAGCGGAAACAACCCCAACGGAACGGCGCTGTCAAGGCGCGCACCCCTGTTGCAAATCCCCGGTTCCCTGTTACAACCCGGGGACACGGAGGGCCGCATGCAACGTCAAGCCAATCGCCTGATTCATGAAAAAAGTCCGTATCTGCAGCAGCACGCCTACAACCCTGTGGACTGGTATCCCTGGGGGGAGGAGGCGTTTGCCCTGGCCAAGGCCGAGGACAAGCCCATCTTCCTGTCCATCGGCTATTCAACCTGCCACTGGTGCCATGTCATGGAGCGCGAAAGCTTCGAGGACGAGGACATCGCGGCACTGCTGCGGGCCACGGTGGTGGCGATCAAGGTGGACCGGGAGGAACGGCCGGACCTGGACACCCTCTATATGACCTTTTGTCAGGCGCTGACCGGTCGGGGCGGCTGGCCGCTCAACGTCTTTCTGACGCCCGACGGGCAACCGTTTTTCGCCGGCACCTATTTCCCCAAGGAGTCGGGATACGGCCGGACCGGGATGCGGGAGCTGTTGCAGCGCGTGCACATGGCCTGGAGGGGCAACCGCCAGTCCGTGATCGGCAACGCCGCCCAGATTCTCGACGCGGTGCGCGGCCAGTTGGAGCAGGGCGCGACCGGGTCCGAGGCTACGCCGGGTCCCGAGGCCCTGGATGCGGCGCGTGAAGAGCTTGCCGCCTCGTTCGACCGGACCAATGCCGGCTTCGGCGGCGCGCCCAAATTCCCGTCGCCCCACAATCTGCTTTTCCTGTTGCGCGAATACCGCCGCACCAGGGACGACACCTGCCGGGCCATGGTCGGGGCAACGCTGACGGCCATGCGCCAGGGCGGCATTTTCGACCAGATCGGGTTCGGCTTTCACCGCTACAGCACCGACGCGCACTGGTTCGTGCCGCATTTTGAAAAGATGCTCTACGACCAGGCCCTGTGCGTCATGGCCGCCGTGGAGGCCTGGCAGGTCACGGGCGACGACCTGCTGCGCCGGACCGCCCTCGAGGTGCTCGAATACGTGCGGCGCGACCTCACCAGCCCGGAAGGGCTGTTCTACAGCGCCGAGGACGCCGACAGCGAAGGCGTCGAAGGCCGGTTCTACGTCTGGACCGTGGCCGAGATCCGGGAGCATCTCTCCGAGGCCGACGCGGCCCTTTTTATCGACGCCTACGGCCTGGAGGAGCAGGGCAACTACCACGACGAAGCCACCGGGCAGGCCACGGGCGCGAACATCCCCTTCGTGGCCGCTCCGGCCGCCGAGCTTGCCGCCCGCCACAACCTGGCGGCCGACGCCCTGGCCGAACGCCTGGACGCCTGCCGCCGCACCCTGCTGACGGCGCGGGAAAAGCGCGTCCGGCCGCTTTGCGACGACAAGGTGCTCACGGATTGCAACGGGCTGATGATCGCCGCCCTGGCCAAGGCGGCCCGGGCGCTCAATAACGAGGAACTGGCCTCCCGGGCGGTCACGGCCGCCACGGCCCTGCTGGAGCGGCTCGGCCAGCCGGAGGACCGGCTGCTGCACCGCCTGCGCGACGGCGAGGCGGCTGTGCCGGGCATGCTCGACGACTATGCCTTTTTGGCCTGGGGGCTGATCGAACTCTATCAGACCGTGTTCGATCCGGCGCTGCTGGCCCGGGCCGTGGGACTGACCAAGGCCATGATCGCCCATTTCGCCGACGAAGCCGGCGGGTTCTTTCTTTCCCCGGATGACGGCGAGGCGCTCTTGTTGCGCCAGAAGATTTTTTTCGACGCCGCCATCCCGTCGGGCAACAGCGTGGCCTTTTTCGTGCTCACCACACTTTATCGCCTGACCGGCGAAAAGCGCTTCGACGAACAGGCCCGCAAGCTGGCCGGGTGCTACACGGCCCGGCTGGGCGACCGGCCCTCGGGCTACGCCTTTTTCCTGTGCGGCCTGTCGCAACTGCTTGCCCCGGCGGCGGAAGTGACCATTGCCGGCGATCCCGACGCCCAGGACACCCACGCCCTGGCCCGGACCATCTTCAATCGCTATCTGCCCGAAGTGGCCGTGGTGCTGCGGCCGGACGAGGAAGCGCCGGACATCGTCGATCTGGCGCCGTTCACCAAGTTCCAGCTGCCCGTCCAGGGGCAGGCCGCGGCCCATGTCTGCCGGGCCGGCAGTTGCCAGCCGCCGACCACGGACCCGGCCGCCGTGCTGCGACTGCTCGACGCGAAATAATCCCGGCCCCGTACACCAAAGCGCCCCGGTCGCCATGCTGACGACCGGGGCGCTTTCCTGATGCCTGTTCGGCAACCTTCCCCCTTTCGGGAGGGTCCGGGAGGGGCAGTGCCCCTCCCGGCCGCCGGAGGCTTCTTAATTAAAACAGAATCTCTAACCCAATACGGCCTGCTTGATGGTCTCGATGCCCACCCGCTCGACAAAGCGGGCGGCGCGCTCGCGCTTTTTGGCGTTGGCGGCGTAGTAGGTGAGCAGTTTTTCCGTCAGCGCGATCACCTGCTCCTTGTCCAGGTCCTCGGCCACGATGTCGCCGATGCGGGGCCGGGCGCCGGGATGGCCGCCGAAAATGAGGGTCCAGCCGGACTTCTTGCCCAGCACGCCCAGATCGCGGACAAAGCCTTCGGAGCAGCAAAACGGACAGCCCGACACGGACAACTTGAACTTGCCCGGCAGGTCGCGGCCGACAAAGAGTTTTTCCATTTCAAGCCCAAGTCCCAGGGAATCCTGGACGCCGAACTTGCACACGCTCGTGCCCGGACAGGCCTGGACGAAATGCACGCACAGGGCCAGCGCCTCGCCCACGTCCGTGCCCAGGTCCTTCCAGATGGCGTCCACATCCTCGGCCTTGACGCCGACCAGGGCCAGACGCTGGCCCGAGGTGATCTTGACGATGGGAATGGCGTATTTTTTGACAACGGTGTTGAGGGCTTCGAGCACCTCGGGGGAAATGAGCCCCACGGGCGTGCGGGGGACAATGGCAAAGGTCTGCTGGTCACGCTGCAAGATGGCCCCGGTGGGGGCGTTGGTCGCGCTCATAAATCGCTCCTGTGTGTCGGAAGAATACGAATGAGAATATGGGCCTACGCATGATGCGGGAATTGGCCGGTCCGATGATCTCCTGGACGACCCCGCCTCATGGGCCGGGCCGTCAGAGGGACAGTATGTACACAGGCCGGCGGATCTTGTCATCTGGAAAATGACATTTTTGGGAAAGCGTCGGATTTTTCCGGGAATTCCGGAAAAGACGCGGCCCGGCCCGGGCTGATCGCCGGGACCGGGCCGCGTCCAAAGAAGCTTTTCGGGGTGCGACGCCGTATTAGCCGGGCAGGGCGCGAGGAGCCGCGCCGCCCGGCAGGGCGGCGGTATCGCCGGAAGCCTGCATTTCCTGGATCATGGCCCCGAGTTCCTGGGCCTGCTGGGCCAGATCGTTGACCGCCTGGGCCGACTGGCGCAGCGCCTCCATGGTTTCGGCGGCGATGCGGTTGACCTCTTCCACCGAACGGTTGATCTCCTCGCTGGCGGCCGACTGTTCCTCCGAGGCGGCGGCAATGGAGCTGACCTGGTCGGTGCTGCGTTCGACGAACCGGACGATCTCCGTCAGCGCCTCGCCGGAAGCCGTGGCCAATCCCGTGGCTTCCTCGATGTTTTTGACGGTGCGGTCCACGTTGTCGATGTTTTTGCGCGTGCCGGTTTGAATCTGCTGGATGGCCTCGCCGACCTCCTTGGTGGCGCTCATGGTCTTTTCCGCCAGCTTGCGCACCTCGTCGGCCACGACGGCGAAGCCGCGTCCGGCCTCGCCGGCCCGGGCCGCCTCGATAGCCGCATTGAGCGCCAGCAGGTTGGTCTGGTCGGCAATGTCGGAAATGACGTTCATGACGTGCCCGATGCCCTCGGCCTGCTTGCCCAGGGTGGTCATGTCGGACTTGAGCTCCAGGGACTGGCTCTGGACCTGATTGATGCCGGAGACGACCTTGCCCACGATGGTCGCGCCTTCCTGCGCCTTGTTCTTGGCGTTTTCCGAGGTTTCCGTGGCCTGGGAAGCGTTTTTCGCCACCTCGAGCACGGTGGCGTTCATCTGCTCCATGGCCGTGGCCGTTTCGGCCAGCCGGCGCGACTGATGGTCCGCGCCCTGGCTGGACTGCTCGATCTGGGCGGAGAGCTGCTCCGAGGCCGACGAGACAACATGGACCACCGAGGAAAGGCGGTCGGCCGCCTGCAACATCCCTTCGGCCTTGGCCTTTTCCGCGGCCAGACGGGCGGCGTCGGCAGCCTCCGTGGCCTCCCGGGCCCGGCGGGCCTCCTCGGCGGCCTCGGCCGTTTTGGCGTCCGCTTCGGCGATTTTCTGCTTGAGCGTCTCCACCATCTGCTTGAGCACGGCGAACACGCCGCCCGCGCCCGCGTGCTCCCGGAAGCGGATATCCATCTCGCCGCCGGCGATGCGGCTGGCCACTTCAAAGAGATAGCCAGGGTCTTCACCCAGCTGCCTGGACACGCCCCGAATGATGACGATGCAGACCACCGCGCCCAAAATGGCCGCGCCGATCAGCAGCAGGATGAGGACGAGTCGTCCCTGGGCATAAGCCGCGTCGCCGGACGCCGCCGAGGCGGCCGCGCCCTTGCGGTTGAGGGCCTTGAGGCTGGCGAGATTTTCGGCCACGGCGTCAAAGCTGCTGCGCGATTCCCCTTCGGCCAGCTTCTTGGCTTCCTCATTGTGGTTCTGTCTTGAAAACGCGAGCAGGCGATCCGAAATATTCAGATAATCGGCCAGATTTTTTTTGAACGTCCTGAAAATCGTGCGTTCCTCATCGGAACTGATGAGTTTTTCATAGCGGTTGATGGCGATTTCCAGATCGCTCTTTGTTTTGTCGAGCAATCTGTCATAGGTGTTCATGGAGGAGTTGTCCGTCGATAAGATATGGATAAGCTCCGTCCTTCTGATAACCTGCACTTCATTGTCGACATTTGCTATGGCGTCCACGCTCGGGAGCCAATTTTTTGAAAGATCACTGACACTTGTATTGACACTCGAAAGGAGGTAAAGGGCTGCGATGTTGTTTCCGACAAGAAGTACTATCAAAAGTCCGAAGGCGAGAATGAGTTTGCTGGAGAGGCGCATTTGTGTCCGCATAGAGGCTCCGTGGTTAAAACAGTTGCAACAAGAATTAAGATAGGAACATTTATAGATGACAGGCGAACGCCTCTGCCAAAAAACATCAAAAAAAGACTCTTCGCATAACGAAAAGTGCCCTTGAAACCATCTTCTGCCACCTACTGTAAACGTAATGTGGGGGACAGAGAGCTTTGTTCACGAATACAGATAAAAAAAGGTGAGCGCAAGAGGGAGTATGCCTTTTGCACCGTTGTCGTACTTAGCGGCAACGGCTCCGGCCGGGACTTGTGATCGGGACGTCCCTGGGCTACATCCGGTCGAATTCGCCTCTGGAGGGTTCTTTGGGCAAGATCAATGTGGAGAAGCTCTCTCCCAATCCGGAATTCGATCTCTTTTTATTCATGAAGGTTTCGGGCGCGGCCAAGATGGATCAGGCGCAATGCGACCTGTGTCAGACTCACTGGCCGTCCTTTCTGGAGCATCTCAAAGGCTACCGCTTCGCCGCGCCGGGCGCGCGTCGGGGGGTGGTGCTGTTTTTCCTGGAACCGGTGGCGGAAGGACTTGTCGAGGAGGCCTGGGCGCGTTCGCCCGCGGAAGGCTTTGCCCTGCACAATCTGGCCGTGTCCATGGTCATGGGCGCGACCGGCCAGTTCGTGCCCGAGGTCGAGGCCGGGGCCTGCGCGCCGCTGCCCACGCCCGATCGGGACCTCCGGCGCCGCCTGGAACGCCTGGGGCTTGTCTGGAACGACGCCGGCAGCGTGAGCGTCCAGTACGCCGTGATGACCTACGATCCCTACGGCGGCGGCTGCGCCATGTGCCACCTGCGGGCGTCCTGCCCCAAAAGCGAGGTCAAGCCGCAGGCGTGAACGATGCCTCCGACGGCCGGGGGGCATGATGCCTCCCGGTCCCCCGCAAAGGGGGGACACACCGTTTCGTTGCCCCACCAGCGGCCATTCATCACCCCCTGTTAGCGGTCCTGTCCGCCGCGCAGCACATCGCGCAGGCGGCGCAAGTCGGCCAGGGTCTTGTCCGTGAGCGGCTCCATCCGTTTCATGACCAGGGCGGTGGCCTCGACGTTGGTATTTTGCCGGGACAGGGCGAGGATTTCGCCGGTGACCCGCCAGAAGTCGTCATAGGCGGCCTTGGCCTGGGGCACGGCATCGAACACGGCGCCCGGCGGCAGCAGGCCGGCCAGGGCGTCCAGGGCGGCCCGGGCCCGCTCGTTTTGCCGCTGCATGGCGGCGGCCAGTGTCGCCTTGCCGGCGCTGGTGGCCTCCTCGATGTGCTGGGCATGCAGGGCCAGGATGGACAGCGTGGCCGTGATCATGCGCAAGGCCGTCTGACCGGCCGGACAATAGGTTCCTTCGATGACGGGCGTGAGCACCTGCTGCAACCGGCTGACGGCCAGGGCCGCCTCGGTGCGCGACAGGGCGGCGGCGCGGCGGTTGGCGTTCTTGCCGGCCAGGGCGCGCAGGCTTTCTTCGAGCGGGGCCAATTCCTTGAAGTCGGTGGCCACGGGAGTCAGGGTGGCCAGTTCCCCGGCATGGGCCCCGGCCTTGACGAGACGCTCCAGGGTTTCGAGGTCCTGCCGCGCCTTGGCCATGGCCGCGTCCGAGGCTTCCCGGGCCTGTTGGCCATGAGCCGGCGTTTGCGCCAGCAGGGCGTCTTTTTCCGCGTTGGCTGCCTGCAACAGGCTGACGCGCACCCCGTCGACCAGTTCCACTTTGCGTTGCCGCAGCGCCGGCGTTTCCCGGGCATCGCCGCCCGAGCAGGCGGAAAGGGCAAACAGCATGAGGAGCAGCACGGCGGCCAGGGAACGCCAGTGGCCGGGGCTCAAGGGAATGGAGTGGGACGCGCGTGACATGGAGCCTCCTTGCGTAGGCAACGTATTGTCGGGCCTTGTACCGCCCCGAAGACCCGGGGACAAGCCGTCCCAACGCGCGGACCCGACAAGAGGAAACGGCCGTGACAGACGTCGCGGCCGTTTCTTCAGTCAAAGGAGCGTGTTGCGCGCCCGTTTCAGGGCGCGGCGGGTCTATTTGCGCTTGAGGCGCTCGGCCAGGAATTCGGCCACATGGCGCACCTCGAAGGCCGTGCCCTCGTGCTCGAAGCCGCCGCGAATCTGCATGATGCAGCCCGGGCAGTCCGTGGCCATGGCCCTGGCCCCGGTCGCCTCGAGATTCTTGAGCTTTTTGTGCAGCAATTCCTTGGACAGCTCCGGGAACTTGACGGAAAAGCTGCCGCCAAAGCCGCAGCACACATCCTCTTCCTCGGCCGGCAGGTAGTTGAGGCCGGCGTCGCGCAAAAGCGCCCGGGGCGCTTCGGTCACGCCCAGGCCCCGGCACAGGTGGCAGGGGGCATGGTAGGTGACGTCCTTGGACGGACCGGAAAAGGACGCGTCCGTCATGCCCAGCACGTCGTGGACAAAGGAGCTGAAGTCCATGACCCGCTGGGCGAGCTGGGCCGCCTGGAAGCTCATGGCCGGATCGCCTTCGAACAGCCGTTTGTAGCCGTGCTTGAGGTAGGAGGCGCAGGAGGCGCACAGGGTGACGATGTAATCGAACTCCTGGGCGTCGATGGCGTTCATGTTGTGCGCCGCCAGTTCCCGGCCGGCTTTCTTCTCGCCCATCATCATCAGCGGCAACCCGCAGCAGGACTGGCCCATGGGATACTCCATGGCCACGCCCGGCCTGCTGGCGATGACGGCCACGGCCGCCTCCATCTGCTCGGGATAAACGAAATCCTGCACACAGCCCGAGAAAAGGGCTACCCGGATATCGGCCTTGGCCACGCGCGGCCGGATTTTCTCCCAGCGGTCGCGGAAGGCCTCGTCGGCAATGGCCGGCAGGGCCCGGAAGTCATGGTCCTTGAAGAGGAACATGGGCAGGTGGCGCAGGTACGGTGTGCCGCCGGTCACGGGTTTTTGCAGCAGCCGGGCGGACTTGAGCATGGTGTGGAACAGCCGCCGGTTCTTGAGCACCATGCCCGTGGCCGAGGAATAGAGTGGATGGCCTTCCTCGTCCTGGATGCGGGCGTGGACCTCCTTGATCATGGTCGGCAGGTCGATGCCCGCGGCGCACACGGCCTTGCAGGCCCCGCAGTTGAGGCAGTTCTGCACGAGATTCTTGGCCTTTTCCCGGCCATGGAAGAAATAGGTGGCCACCAGGCCGATGGCCCCGATGTAGACGTGGCCGTACTTGTGGCCGCCGACCAGCCGGTAGATGGGGCAGACGTTGGCGCAGGCCCCGCACCGGATGCAGCGAAGCGCCTGCTTGAACAGCGGGTCCCTGGCCATGGCCAGACGGCCGTTGTCCAGGAAAACGACGTGGTGCACCTTCCTGCCGTCCGGCCCGGCCGCGCAGGGCACCGCCCCGGTGATCCAGGTGACGTAGGAGGTGATCGCCTGTCCCGTGGCGTTTTTCGGCAGACATTTGATGATGCGCAGCGCGTCGTGCAGGCTTGGGGCCAGCTTGTCGATGCCGGCCAGGGCGACATGGACGCGGGGCAGGGTGGTGGTCAGCCGGGCGTTGCCCTCATTGGTGATGATGCCGATCGACCCGGTGGCGGCAATGGCGAAGTTGGCTCCGGAAATGCCCATGTCCGCCTGGCAGTATTTCGGGCGCAGTTCGCGCCGGGCCACCTTGACCAGCTTCTGGATGTCCACATCCTGCTTTTTATGGGTGACCTCGGTAAAGAGATCGGCCACCTGATAGCGGGACAGGTGGATGGCCGGCATGACCATGTGGGTGGGGCCTTCGTGGCGCAGCTGGATGATCCATTCGCCAAGGTCCGTCTCGGTGACCTCCAGGCCCTGCCCTTCGAGATGGTCGTTTAGATGGATCTCCTCGGCCGTCATGGACTTCGATTTGACGATGGTCCGCACGCCGTTTTCCTTGGCGATGCGGGCGATGATCTCGTTGGCCTCGTGGGCGGTGGCGGCCAGATGGACATGGGTGCCGGCGGCTTCGGCGTGGCGCTTGAACTCCTCGTAGAGCTCCATCAGATGGTCCACCGAGGCGTCCTTGGCCGCCGCGATTTCGCTGATGAGCTCCGGCGCGTCGATGTCGGCAAAGGCGTTGGCCCGGGAGGTGCGGTAGGCCACGGCGAACTTGTCCAGGGCCTCGCGCTGGAAATCGTTGTCCAGGGCCTCGCGCAACTGCTTGCGGTACTGGCTCAGGTTGGCGGCGTCTTGCATCTACTTGCCCTCCAGGATGAGAATGTGGAGTTCCAGCGGACCGTGCACGCCAAGGGCCAGCACGCGTTCGATGTCGGCGGTGCGGCTGGGGCCGGTGATGAAGGCCGTGTAATCGGGCTGTCCCATCCACTCCACGAGCGTCGGTTCGAAGGCGTAGGAATCGGCCACGATGGCGCTTTCCGGCAGCACGGCGATGTGCGTCTCGGCGATCATGGTGGCCAGACGCACTTCCTCGTCGGTGGAGCGCACGACCAGGGTGGCGGTTTCGGCGATGCCGGCCGCGGCCATGGTCAGGGCGATATCGATGCCGCCGAGATACTGGCGCATGCCCTTGGTGATGACGACGATGCCGTGTTCGGCGCAAAGCGCGGTCAGTTTGGCCACCTCCTCCTCGGGCAGGTCGGGGGCGCACACGATTTTCTGCCGCTTGGTCTCGCACAGGGCTTCGGCCGTGTCGGAAAGCGGCTCGGCGCAACCCGAGGCGAGGATCTGGCAGACTTCCTTCTTGTCGCACACGTCGGCCACGTAGGCCAGGGCTTCGTCCATGGAGGCAATCGTTTCGACGACAGCCGAAACGAGACCGGCCTTCTCTTTGAGACGGTCGACCAGGGAAGGGGGAGTCGACATGGGAATCTCCTTGGGGTGGGAAAATCCGGCCGGCAGCGCGGATGGGCGCGGCCGGCCGGATCAAGGCGACGAAACGGACGGACTAGGGCAGCATCCACTTCAGGGCGTAGGCCTGAAGCAGGGTGAGCACGGCCACGAAACACAGCATGGCCAGGGAGTGGGGCAGGGTGAAGCGGAAGATGTCGCCTTCACGGCCCACCATGTTCGAGGCGGCCGTGGCCACCGAAATGGACTGGGGCGAAATCATCTTGCCGGTCACGCCGCCCGACGAGTTGGACGCGACGGTCAGGTGCGGGTCCACGCCGATCTGCTGGGCCGTGGTCTTTTGCAGCGAGCCGAACAGGGCGTTGGAGGAGGTGTCGGAACCGGTCAGGAACACGCCCAGCCAGCCGAGAATCGGGGCGAAGAACGGGAACAGCGCGCCCGTGGCGGTAAAGGCCAGCCCCATGGACGAGCTCATGCCCGAGTAGTTCATGATGTAGGCCAGACCGAGGATCATGGCGATGGTGGCGATGGGCCACTTGAGCTGGCGGATGGTCCTGAACAGACAGGGGATGGCCTGTCCGTAGCTGTACTTGGGCATGAAAATGACCGAAATGAGACCGGCGATCAGGATGGCCGTGCCCGGAGTGGACAGGAAGTTGAACTTGAACACCGCGCCGTAGGGGGTGTTCTCGGCCACGATGGGCAGGGTCTTGATGACCTCGTTATGCAGGCCGGGCCACTGGATGTTGATGGAGAAAATGGCGTTGAGCACGTTCTGGATGGGCTTGATGCCCCACAGGAAGACCATGAGGGCCAGGATGATGTAGGGCATCCAGGCGCGCAGGATTTCCCCGCCGCTGTATTCGGATTCCACGACGCGCTGGGACGCCGGCGGCTCGTCCGGGAAGTGCCAGACGTTCTTGGGCTTCCAGACCTTGAGGAAGGCGCCGAGGCCGACGATGGTGACCACGGCGGAAATGATGTCGGGCAGGTAGGGGCCGACGAAGTTGGAAATGAGGAACTGGGAGCCGGCAAAGCAGACGCCGGCGATGATGACGGCCGGGAGAATTTCCGTGGTCCGCTTGAACCCGCACATGGTCACCGACAGCCACAGGGGCACGATGACGGACAAGAAGGGCAGCTGTCGACCGCAGATGGCGCTGATCTTCATCATGTCCAGGCCGCTGACGTTGGCCGCGACAACGATGGGAATACCGATGGCGCCGAAGGCCACGGGGGCGGTGTTGGCGATCAGGCAGATGCCCGAGGCGTACAGCGGCGTAAAGCCCAGGCCCACCAGCATGGCGGCGGTGATGGCCACGGGCGTGCCGAAGCCGGCCGTACCCTCGATAAAGGAGCCGAAGGCGAAGGCGATAAAAATGGCCTGGAGACGGCGGTCATCCGTGATCTGGGCCAGGGAGTTTTTGATGATGTTGAATTCCTTGGATTCAACAGTCATGTTGTAGACCCAGATGGCCGTGATGACGATCCAGACGATGGGGAAGATGCCGATGGCCGCGCCGTACAACGTGGCGTCCAGAGCCAGCCCCACCGGCATCTGCCAGGCCGCGATGGACAAAATGACCGCGGCGGCGGTGGCGGCGAAGGCTGCCTTGTGGCCGGCCATGCGCTTGACGGCCAGCATGTAAAAGAGGATGTACAAGGGGATGCCCGCCACAAATGCAGACAATCCCACGCTCCCAAGCGGTTGGTAGTGTTGGACCCACGACATAAGGCGCTCCTTTAGGTTGGTATTTGCCCAGCCGCTCCCGTTCCCGTCGCCCAAGGACGGCGGGTGCAGGCCGAAACCGCTTGTCGGCTCGCGTCCGTGACCCGGAGCGCGCCGGTCGGCGCGCTCCGAATCGGGACGCTTCCTAGATTCCCAGGTTTTTCTTCAGAACAGACATGTTGATGGACTGCTGCACGAGCCTGGTCCCGTGCTCGATGCGCGAACGGTCACGCAGCTTTTCGCGCGTGAGCATCAACTCCATCTTTTTGGCAACGGTGAAGGTGTCGTCGCGAACGACGATGACGGGGATGTTCTTTTCCTCGGCCTTGGCCAGGATGATGTCGTTGGGATAGAGGTTGCCGGTCAGGATGAGGGCCGCGCAGCCGCCCTCCAGGGCAACGAGTTGCAGGTCGGCGCGGTCGCCGCCGCACAGGATGGCCACATCCTTGTGCCGCTTGAAGAAGGTGACGAAGTTCTCGACCTGCATGGTGCCGATCAGGAAGTTGACCACCAGATTGTCCGTGTGGCTGCCGGTGGTGATGAGGCGTCCGCCCAGGCCGTGGGCCAGATCGGCGGCCCGCACCGCGAACATGATGGGATCGTGGGGCACGATGCCGAGCACGTCCATGCCGCGACGCTTCAGGAAGGGCACGATCAGGGTCTCGGCTTCCTCGCGGAAGTGATCGGGCACGTCGTTTAAGATGACGCCGGCCAGATCGTCGCCCAGGGCTTCCTTGGCCGCGGCCAGATAGTCGTAGTTGTATTCCTGGATGTAGCGGTCGACCAGGATGACCTTGGCCCCGATGGACTGGGCCACGGTCACGCCGTCCACGCCGCAGTATTTGCCGGAGTACAGGAAGCTGCCCGAACCGCCGACCAGCATGAGGTCCTTGCCGGCCGACAGCTTTTTGTAGCTGTCCACGATGCCGGGCAGCAGGTTGGCGCAGTCCTCCAGGAAGGCGCGCATGTGGAAATCACGGGTGATGACCACGGGCGTGACCAGGGAAGGCGTTTCCGACAGGCCCAGGGCCTGCTGCATGAAGTGGGCGTCCTCGTCCCCGATCTGGTTTTCGACCTTATGCGGCACGGCCCCGACGGGCTTCATGTAGCCGATGTTCAATCCCTCGCGCTGAAAATGCTGGCCAAGGGCCAGGGTGACGAGGTTTTTACCCGAATATCCTTGCGTGGACCCAACGTAGAGACCGATCATAGGGGTTTCCTCCTGGAATTCCTGGCTTAAGCGCTCAGGGTGATACGCACGTCGGCCACCACGGCCTTTTCAGCATTGACGAGCACCGGGTTGAACTCGGCTTCCTGGATTTCCGGGAAATCCAGGGCCAGTTCCGACATGGTCAGCAGGATGTCCTCGATGGCCTGGAAGTTGACCGGCGGCTCACCGCGCACCCCTTTGAGCAGCATGTACGACTTGATCTCGCGGATGATCGTCTTGGCGTCCTCGCGTCCGAGCGGGGCCAGACGGAAGGCGATGTCCTTGAGGATTTCCACGTAGATGCCGCCCAGACCGAACATCAGCAGCGGTCCGAACTGTTCGTCGCGCTTAAAGCCGATAATGATCTCCTTGCAGCCCTTGGGAGCCATTTCCTGGACCAGACAACCGGCGATGTAGGCTTCGGGGCGCAGCCGCTGGGCCCGGGCCGTGATGTCGAAGAAGGCGTTTTTCACCGCTTCGGCGTCGGCCAGATTGACCTTGACGCCGCCCACGTCGGATTTGTGCGAGATCTGCGGCGAAGCGATTTTCAGGACGCAAGGATAGCCTATTTTTTCGGCCCCGGCCACGGCCTCGTCGGAGGAGCGGGCCAGCACCGTGTTGGGCGTGGGCAGGTTGTAGGCGCGCAGCACTTCCTGGGCCTGGAACTCGACCACCTCGGTCGCGCCCTTGCTGCGGGCCTCGTTGATGACCAGACGCGCCTTCTGGCGGTTGCGCCGGATCTCCGGGTACTCCTGGGCCGGGGTCTGGCGCCAGAGGTAGTACCGGTACATCGTCTCGATGCTGGCGATCAGCGGCTCGGGGTAGACCGAGCAGGGGATGCTGGCGTCGTTGAGCATGCGCACGCCGGGTTTGGTGCGCATGCCGCCCATGTAGTTGACGAAGATGGGCTTTTTCGTGGTCTTGGCGACGTCGATGATGGCCTGGGCCGTCTCCACGATCTGGGCCGAGGCCGTGGGGGTCAAAAGGATCAGGATCGAGTTGACCTGCGGGTCCTCGACCACGACTTCGAGCGCCTTGCGGTAGCGTTCGGCCGGGGCGTCGCCGACCAGGTCCACGGGGTTGTACAGCGCCGCGTAGGGCGGCAGGAATTCCTTGAACCGCTCGATGGTGCTGTTGGACAGGCGGGCCATGGTCAGAAGCGGCGATTTTTCGATGGCGTCGGCGGCCAGGATGCCGGGACCGCCGGCGTTGGTCACCACGCACACCCCGGGCCCTTCGGGCAGGGGCTGGGTGGAGAACGCCATGGCCAGATCGAACAGGGTGCCCATGTCGTTGGCCCGGATGACGCCGGTCTTGCGGAAGGCCGCGGTGTAGGCCGCATCGGAGCCGGCGATGGCGCCGGTGTGGGAGGAGGCGGCCTTGGCGCCGGCGGTGGTGGTGCCGGACTTGATCATGACGACGGGCTTTTCCCGGCAGACCTTGGCGGCCTGCTCGATGAAGTCGGGCCCGTTGGAGACGTTTTCGATGTAGCCGAGGATGACCTTGGTGTTCGGGTCGGTGCGCAGGTATTCGAGCATGTTGGCTTCGTTGACCACGGCCATGTTGCCCATGGACACGAACTTCGAAAAGCCCACTTCCTCGCCGAGCGCCCAGTCGAGAATGGCCGTGCACAGCGCGCCGGACTGGGAAAAGAAGGCGATGGAGCCCTTTTTGGGATACCCGGCGGCGAACGACGCGTTGTTGTCGTCGTGCGTGCTCAAAAGCCCCAGGCAGTTGGGGCCGACCATGGCGATGTCATGCTCTGTGCAAATGTCGATCAGTTTCTGTTCGAGGATCGAACCTTCCTTGCCCACTTCCTTGAAGCCCGCCGTGATGATGATGGCGGAACGCACCTTTTTGGCGGCCAGCGCCTCCATGGAGGGCACGACGGCGGCCACCGGCACGACGATGACGGCCAGATCGAGCCCTTCGGGCAGGTCCTCGATGCGTTTGGTGACGGGAAGGCCCAGGATTTCATCGGATTTTGGATTGACGGGAATCAGTTTTCCCTTAAATCCCGCATCCAGCATGTTGTGCACCACCGTATGGCCGACTTTTCCCGGCGCCGATGAGGCGCCGATGACGGCTACGGTTTTCGGCGCGAACAGCGCGTGGATATTATCTTTAAAACTCATTCGGCTACCTCGCTCGCCTGTTGTTTGCGACCGGACTCCCGTCCGGTCAGGGTCTCCGCGTAGAGCTCCACCGGATGCCGTATGGCCAGCCTGTCGCCGGCCTGAGACAGCATGTCCCCTATCTGCAACATGCAGGCCGGGCAGCTCGTGGCCACGATGGCGGCGCCAGTGGCCACGATATTGTCCCGCTTGCGTTTCCCGATCTTTTTGGAGAGATCGTAATGTTGCAATGTGAAGCTTCCACCGGACCCGCAGCATGAGTCCGCGTTTTCCATCTCGATGAGACGGTAACGCGGGTTGGCCGTAATAAGCGCCCTGGGTTCGGCAAAGATGCCCAGGGATTTTTTCAAGTGGCAGGGATCGTGGTAGGTGACCGCGATGTCCCCGTCGCCGGAGGCGGCCGGGGTGGGCACCTTGAGATCCCGAATCAAAAAGGCGCTGATGTCCGTGACCTTGTCGGCGAGCTTCCGGATCTTGAACCGGGTGGCTTCCGGCAGGTTCTCGGCCATAAGCGGCCATATCTTCTTTATAGTCGAGGTGCAGGTGGCGCAGGGCGTCACCAGCACATCGAAGTCATGATCACCGAACAGCGCCATGTTGGCGGCCACAAGTTCCTCGAAGGTCTCGCGGTCTCCGGACGAGAGGGCCGGAATGCCGCAGCAGGCCTGGCCATGGGGCATGTAGACGCCCACGCCATGGTGGTCGCACACGGTCAGGATCGCCTCGCCGATGCGCGGGAACATCTTGTCCACCACGCAGCCGTAAAACAGCGCGATCTTGAGACCGGACGGACCGCGCGGCGTGTCGCGCGCAGGCTGCACGGCGTGCAGGGGTCTTGCGGCCAGCGGCGCGAAATGGCGGCCTTCGAGCAGGCTGGAAAACACCCGCGCGCAGGAAGAGCCGACCATGTCGTTGACCGGACGCGTGAAGATGCCCTGAAACCGGGCGGCCATGCCCAGGACCGCGTCAAACAGCCGGGGATTTTTCAGCAATCCCCGGAAGATGGCGCGTTTGACCGGCGGCAGGCCGTAATAGCCCGTCAGGAAGGCCCGGGCCTTGAGGAAGATGTCCATGACCTTGACGCCGCTGGGACAGTTGGCCTGACACGAGCCGCACAGCAGGCAGGCGTCCAGCCGCTCCTTGACACCGGCGGGGTCTTTTATGACCTCGTCGGCCAAGCCTTCGAGCAGGGCGATCTTGCCCCGGGCCACGTGGGCCTCGAGTCCCGTTTCGGCGTACAAGGGACACACGGCCTGGCACATGCCGCACCGCATGCAGGTCACGAGTTGATCGTCGATCTGCTTGAGCAGGCCGACCAGTTCGCGCAGCTCACTCATATTATTCCCCCGTGATCTTGCCGGGATTGAGTATTCCCTTGGGATCGAGGGCTTTTTTGAGCCGTTGGGCATAGAGGATCGATCCCTTGCCCACTTCCTTGGCCAGGTACTTGGACTTGGCCGTGCCGATGCCATGCTCGCCCGACAGCGTGCCGCCGAGGGACAGGGCCACGTCGAAGATCTCGTCGATGGCCGCCTCGACGCGTTTCCACTCCTCGTGGTCGCGTTTGTCGGTGAGAATGGTCGGATGCAGGTTGCCGTCGCCGGCATGGCCGAAGGTGCCGATGGTCAGGCGGTAGTCGGCCGCGATGCGCTCCAGGGCTCCGATCATGGTCGGAATCTGGGAGCGGGGCACGGTGGCGTCTTCGAGCACCGTGGTCGGGCGCACCCGGGCCAGGGCCGAAAGCGCCGCCCGGCGGGCTTCCCAGACCTTGTTGCGTTCGGCGGCGTCCTTGGCCACGTGAATGCGCGTGGCCCCGATCCGCTTGCAGATCGCCTCCACCTCGGCGGCTTCGTCCTCGACCTGCGCCGGATGGCCGTCCACTTCGATGAGCAGCAGCGCCTTGGCATCGGTCGGCAGCCCGGCATGGGCGAAATCCTCCACCGTCTTGATGGTGAAGTCGTCCATGTATTCGAGGGTTGCCGGCACGATCTTGGCCGCGATGATGGCGGCCACGGCCTCGGACGCCTTGCCCAGGTCGTCGAAGATGGCCATCATGGCCTTGCTGGCCTTGGGCGGCGGCACGAGCTTCAGGATGATCTCGTTAAACACCCCGAGCGTGCCTTCGGACCCGACCATCAGGCCGTGCAGGTTCATACCGGTAACGCATTTGACGGTGCGCGAGCCGGTTTTCACCAACTCGCCGTCCACGTCATAGAGGCTCAGGCCCATGACGTAGTCTTTGGTGACGCCATATTTGAGGCCGCGCAGTCCGCCGGCGTTTTCGGCCACGTTGCCGCCGATGGTGGAAACGGCCTGACTGCCCGGATCGGGCGGATAGAACAGACCGCGTTTGGCCACCTCGGCCGCGAACCTGGCCGTGACGACGCCGGTCTGGACCACGGCGTACATATCGGCCTCATTTATTTCGATGATCTTATTGAGGGCTCCGGTCAGCGCCACCACACCTCCGGTGGAGGGGATGGTGCCGCCGGAGAGGTTGGTTCCCGAACCGCGCACGGTCAGCGGGAGCCCGAGCTCGTTGCATGTTTTCACCACCCGTCCCAGGGCTTCGGGCGTCTCGGGACGCACGGCCAACGCCGGGAGCTTGGGGGGAAGAACCGCCGCGTCATAGGAATAGGCGTGACGATCCACCTCGCTGGCCAGGACGTTGTCCTTGCCGACGATCTCCTCGAACTTCTGGGACAGGTGGTTATCCATTGCTGCAACTCGCTGTTAGTTATTTACCGGCGCGGCCTTCGTCGCAGGGTTCGCCATCGCCGGGACGGGCATGCTCGGCAGTGGGCGCGGTCTCGCAGAAGGCGGAATCCGCGCCGCCGCTGTTCGGGGTATGGGCCGAAGCGTCGAACACCGGCATGGCGGCCAGGTATTCGAGCTCCTTATAGCGCTGCTTGTAGGCCGCCTCCATGGTGGTGCGGTAGCGCTTGGACATGTCGGGGTGCATCTTTTCCAGGGCGGCGTAGCGGACTTCGCCGGACAGGAAGCCCTGGAAGTCGCCGGCCGGAGCCTTGGAATCGATGGTCAGCGGGTTCTTGCCCTGGTCCTTGAGGGCCGGGTTGAACCGGAACAGCGGCCAGTAGCCGGTTTCCACGGCCAGTTTGGCCTCTTCCATGGACTTGCCCATGCCTTTGCGGATGCCCTGGTTGATGCAGGGGGCGTAGGCAATGACGATGGACGGTCCCTTGTGGGCCTCGGCTTCGAGAAAGGCCTTGAGCGCCTGATTCTTGTCCGCGCCCATGGCGATGGAGGCCACGTAGACGTAGCCGTAGGTCATGGCCATGCGGGCCAGATCCTTCTTGCCCGTGACCTTGCCGGCGGCGGCGAACTTGGCGATGGCGCCAAGGGGCGTGGCCTTGGAGGCCTGACCGCCGGTGTTGGAGTAGACCTCGGTGTCCATGACCAGGATGTTGACATCCTGGCCGGAGGCGATGACGTGGTCCAGACCGCCGTAGCCGATGTCGTAGGCCCAGCCGTCACCGCCGAAGATCCACACGGACTTCTTGGTGAAGATGTCGGCGTCGGCCAGGATGGCGGCCTGGGCGGGCGTATTTTTATCGAGCAGGGCCTTCATCTTGTCGCCGTAGAGGCGCGATCCGGCCGCGTCGTCCTTGTTTTCCAGCCAGCCGGCCAGGGCGGCGCGCAACTCGTCGGAGAGCGAGCCTTCCAGGGCGGCGGTCACGTTGTCGCTGAGCTTGTCGCGACGCTGCTTGAGGGCCATGTCGTAGCCGAAGCCGAACTCGGCGGCGTCTTCAAACAGCGAGTTGTTCCAAGCCGGTCCGAAGCCCTCGGCGTTGACGGCGTAGGGCGAGGTGGGCGCGGAGCCGCCCCAAATGGAGGAGCAACCCGTGGCGTTGGCCACCATCATGCGTTCGCCGAAGAGCTGGGTTAAGAGCTTGACGTAGGGCGTCTCGCCGCAACCGGCGCACGCGCCCGAGAACTCCAGCAACGGCTGGTAGAACTGGCTGCCCTTGAGGTTTTCGCGCTTGACCAGGGAGCCCTTGTTTTTGAGGCTCATGGCGAAGTGGTTGTTGGTCACCTGTTCGGCCATTTCCTCGTCAAACGGCTTCATGACCAGGGCTTTCTGCTTGGCCGGGCAGACGTCCGCGCACGAACCGCAACCCATGCAGTCCATGGGGAACACCTGCATCCGGTAGGCCAGCCCCTTGAGCTCCTTGCCGGTGGCCGGCACGGTCTCGTAGGAGGCCGGCGCCTTGGCCATCTCGGCCTCGTCGGCCAGGAAGGGGCGGATGGTGGCGTGGGGGCAGACAAAGGAGCACTGGTTGCACTGAATGCAGTTTTCCTTGATCCAGTGCGGGATGTTGATGGCCACGCCGCGCTTTTCGTACTGCGAGGTGGCGGCGGGGAAGGAGCCGTTTTCGGCAAAGGCGGAAACGGGCACGGCGTCGCCCTGCTGGGCCAGAATGGGCCGGATGACCTTATTGAAGTATTCCGGCTCATTGGGCGTTTCGGCCTTGGCGTCGGGGGCGGAAGCCCAGGCGGCCGGGACGGTGATCTCGATCACGCCTTCCAGGGCCATGTCCACGGCGTCGATATTCATCTTGACGATCTTCTCGCCCTTCTTGCCGTAGGTCTTCTGGATGGAGTCCTTGAGCAGGGCGATGGCCTGCTCGATGGGCAGCACGCCGGCCAGCTTGAAAAAGGCCGTCTGCATGATCATGTTGATGCGGGCGCCCAGGCCGACCTTGGCCCCGATGGCCACGGCGTCGATATTGTAGACCTTGAGCTTCTTGTCCGCGATGGTGCGCAGCATATGCCCGGGCAGGTTGGCGGCCATTTCCTCGGGCGTGTTCCAGGGGGAGTTGAGCACGAAGGTGCCGCCTTCCTTGACCCCCTCGAGAATGTCGTAGGTGTGCACGTAGCTCGGCTTGTGGCAGGCGATGTAGTCGGCCGCGTCGACGAGGTAGGTGGACTGGATGGGCTTTTTGCCGAACCGCAGGTGGGAAACGGTGATGCCGCCGGACTTTTTGGAGTCGTAGGCGAAGTAGCCCTGGGCGTACATGTCGGTGTTGTCGCCGATGATCTTGATGGCCGACTTGTTGGCGCCGACGGTGCCGTCGGAACCGAAGCCCCAGAACTTGCACTGCACCGTGCCCTCGGGCACCGTGGGCAGCGGACCGCCCATGGGCAGGGAGTTGCCGGAGACGTCGTCGTTGATGCCGACCACGAAGTGGCGCTTGGGCGTGGCGGCGGCCATGTTGTCGAAAATCGACTTGGCCATGCCCGGACGGAACTCCTTGGAGCCCAGGCCGTAGCGGCCGCTCATGAGCTTGGGAATCGCGCCGCCGCGCTCGATGAAGGCCGAGCAGACATCTTCATACAGCGGATCGCCGAGGCTGCCCGGCTCCTTGCAGCGGTCGAGGACGGTGACCACCTCGGCCGAGGTCGGCAGCACTTTGAACAGGGCGTCCGGGGAGAAGGGGCGGAACAGACGCACCTTGACCAGACCGACCTTTTCGCCCTTGCCGTTCAAGTAGTTGACCACTTCCTCCACGGTCTCGCACGAGGAGCCCATGGACACGATCACGCGGTCGGCATCGGGCGCGCCCACGTAGTCGAAGAGCTTGTAGGAGCGGCCGGTCAGGGCCCCGACCTTGTCCATCATGGCCGAGACGATGCCGGGCAGCACCTGATAATACGGATTGGACCGCTCGCGGCCCTGGAAGAAGATGTCGGGGTTCTGGGCGGTGCCGCGCAGCTCGGGGTGCTCGGGGTTCATGGCCCGGGCGCGGAAGGCGGCGACCTTCTCGAAGTTCACCAGCCCCTTCATATCCTCATAATCGATGGTTTCGATCTTCTGGATCTCGTGCGAGGTGCGGAACCCGTCGAAGAAGTGGACGAAGGGAACGCTGCCCTCGATGGCGGCCAAATGGGTGACCAGGGCCAGGTCCATGCATTCCTGGACGGACGCCGAGGACAGCATGGCGAAGCCGGTGGCCCGGGCGGCCATGACGTCGGAATGATCGCCGAAAATGGACAGGGCGTGGGTGGCCACGGCGCGGGCGGACACGTGGAAGACGGCCGGCAGCAGTTCGCCGGCGATCTTGAACATGTTGGGGATCATGAGCAGCAGACCCTGGGATGCCGTGAACGTCGTGGTCAACGCCCCGGCAGCGAGTGAGCCGTGTACCGCGCCGGCCGCCCCGGCCTCGGACTGCATCTCGCGGATGGTTACGTTCTGGCCGAAGATGTTTTTGAGCCCTTTTGCCGCCCATTCATCGGCGATTTCACCCATGGTGGACGACGGCGTAATGGGATAAATGGCCGCCGTGTCGCTTAACGCGTAAGCGACATGCGTGGTGGCGGTATTGCCGTCCATGCTTTTCATCTTCTTGGCCATGCTCAAGTCTCCTTGAAGGTTGTCGTTCGACCGAACAGAGGGAGGCCGGGTCGACGCTCCCTCTTAGGCAATCCTCATGCCAATTGGTAAAAGCCAAAAGGACTTCGGTGGGTTATCGAACCGCTTGACCGACTCCAAACCCGAAAAGGGGAAAGGTATCCGATTTTCCGGATATCGGGCCAAAGGCTAATATCGCGAAATATCAGGCTTCGTAAAGAGATTCTCCCACATTCCGGCTGTCTGTTTTTTCAGACGTCCGTGTGGAATCCGAAAAAACGGACATTGAACGCCGTCAAAGCCCCATTTCCGGGATACGATGCCTGTGTGCCACAAACGGATAGGGAAGGCACGGGAAAAAAATAAAAGAGGCGTCAACCGCACATGAAAATGAATATCCCGTTGAAAAAGACGGATTTTTTTCGACACGTCCGGAGGAGCCGGAAACGGGTGGGCGGGCGCGGTCCGGCCGGGAAGCCCCCGGCCGGCCGGTTTACTCGGGAATGGACAGCCCGTTTTTTTTGAGCAAGGCGTAGAAGTGCGAGCGGGACAGGCCTGAAACCTCAATCATGGCGGGGAGATCACGGCCGAATTCCCGGACGAGCTCTTCCAGGTAGCGGCGCTCCATGGACTCCTTGAAGTCCTTGAGCGTCTGTTTGCCCGGCTTTTCCCCGAAGGCCATCCGTTCCAGGGACGCGTCCGGCGGCGGGCGGTCGAGGAGGTGCTGCCCCCTGGTCAGGGTCGACTTGGTCACCTTGATGCGCAGGTCCTGGGGCAGGTGCATGCTGTAGAGGGTCTTTTCCCGGCCCGAGGTCAGAAAGGCCCGCTCCAGGACGCTGCGCAGTTCGCGCACGTTGCCCGGCCAGTCGTGGGCTTCGAGCATGGCCAGAAACTCCGCGTCAAAGCCCTTGGGCGGCAGCTTGTATTCATGGCACAGGGCATCGACCATGGACAGGGTCAGCGGCTTGATGTCCTCGGGCCGTTCGCGCAGGGGCGGCAGGTGCAACACGATGGTCTTGAGGCGGAAATAGAGGTCGCGCCGGAACTGGCCGGTTTCCACCATGGCCTCGAGTTCGCGATTGGTGGCGGCGATCAGCCGGAAATCGCTTTTCTGCTCGGTGATGGCGCCGACCGGGCGGAAGGTTTTTTCATGCAGCACCCGCAAAAAGGTCTTTTGCAGGGACAGCGGCATCTCGCCCACCTCGTCGAGGAACAGCGTCCCCCCGTCCGCCAGCTGGACCAGCCCCACCCGGTCGGCCTCGGCCCCGGTGAAGGCGCCTTTTTTGTGGCCGAAAAGCGTGCTCTCCACCAGGGTCTCGGTCAGGGAGGCGCAGTCCACCGTGACGAACGCGCCCTTGGCCCGGGAGCTGTTGGCGTGGATGAGCCGGGCGAACAGCTCCTTGCCGGTACCGGTCTCGCCCGTGACGAGCACGGCCGCGCTGGACCAGGCGGCATGGGCCACCTGATCGAGGCAGGGCTGCATCCGCGGACTCGCGGCCACGCAGCCGGCCAGGGACAGGGACACCGGCGCCCGGTCGCAGTGGCGTTCCTCGCGGTAGCGCAGGGCGCGCTGCAAGGTCAGCATGATCTGCTTGATGGGCGAGGGCTTGACCAGATAATCCCACACGCCTTCCTGGATGGCCAGTTCCGCGCCGTCGGGGTCGCCGATGCCGGTCAGGATGATCACCTCCGGGGCGTCGGGCAGGCGCTTGATGTCGGACAGGGCGGCCAGTCCGTTGCCGTCGGGCAGGCGCACGTCCAAAAAAAGGACGTCGAAGCTCTCCCGGGACAACAGCTCCATGCCGTCGGCCAGGGACCCGGCGGATTCGCTGGTCAGCCGCATTTTGCGGGTGAGGCTGGCAATGGTGTCGCGAACTTCGGGATCGTCGTCGATGATGCAGACGGATTTCATGCGGCCTTTGTTTGCGGTTTGGCGTCGAGCACCTCGCGGATGGCCGCGGAGATGATCGCCTGGTTGTAGGGTTTGAGCACGACCTTTTTGATGTTGCCGCCAAGCTCCAGTCCCTCGATATCGCCCAAACGGCCCGACACGAGGATGACGGGCAGGGACGGGGCCAGGGCGGCGATGCGGCCGGCCAGATCGAGACCGTTGATCTCGGGCATGTCGTAGTCGGTGATGCAGACGTCGAAGGCTTCGGGATCGGCGGCCAGCCGCTCCAGGGCCGCCGCGCCGGCGCCCAGGGCCGTGACCTCGTGGCCGAGCTGGGCCAGGACGCGGGGGATGGTCAGCAGCTGGTCCTCGTCGTCCTCGACGAACAGGATGCGGTCCCGGCCGCGATTGGGCGGAGCCGCCGCCGGCAGGGCCGGGGCCTGGACCTGGCTGAGCAGCGGCAAAAAGACGTCGAAACTCGTGTTGACCCCGGGCTGGCTGACCACCCGGACCGCGCCGCGATGGCTCTTCACGATGCCGCGCACCACGGCCAGCCCCAGCCCCGTGCCTTCGCCTTTCTCCTTGGTGGTGAAAAACGGATCGAAAATCTTGTCCAGCATGGAGGCCGCAATGCCCGGGCCGGTGTCGGCAATGGTGATGCGGGCGTAGCGCCCGGCCAGGACGCCGACCTGACCGGCCCGCGTCTCGTCCAGTTCCTCCTCGGCCAGGGTCAGGCTCAGGACGCCGCCGGCCGCGCGCATGGCCTGGAAGGCGTTGGTGCACAGATTCATGACGATCTGGTGCAGCTGGGTGGGATCGGCCCGGCAGGTGACGGGGTGGTCGGGGCAGTCCTGCACGATCCGGATGTTGCGGGGCAGGGACGCGCCGATCAGCCCGGCCGCCTCATGCACCACGTCCACCACGTTGATGGCCGTGAACCCGGCCTGGGAGGGGCGGGTGAAGGACAAAATCTGTTTGACCAGCCGGCTGCCGCGCTCGCCGGCCCGCAAGACCCGGCGCAGGTCCTCGCCGCTGGGATCGTCCTCGGGCAGGTCCATGAGAGCCAGCTCGGCCGAATTGATGATGGACGTCAGGATGTTGTTGAAATCGTGGGCAATGCCGCCGGCCAGGGTGCCGATGGCCTCCATCTTCTGGGATTGGAGCAGCTGCCGTTCCAGGCTGACCTTCTGGGTCACGTCCTCGGCCGTGGACAGCACGCCCACCACCGCGCCCCGGTCGTCGTGCAAGGGCACCTTCTTGATTTCGAGCAGCACATCGGCCCCGCGCACGTTGCGGGCGGCCAGTTCGCCGGCCACGGCGCGGTTGTTGCGCATGACGTCGATGTCGCTGGCCCGCACGGCGTCCATGTCCTCCCGGCGCAGGGGCAGGGCGTAGTCGTCGCGGCCCATGAGGTCGGGCAGGTCGGCGAAACCGAAAAACTCGATAAAGGCCCGGTTGGCCCCGATGTAGCGCAAGGCCTTGTCCTTCCAGGACACCAGCTGCGGGATGTTGTCGAGCACCAGCCGCAGCATCTCCTGGGATTCGCGCAGGGCCCGTTCGGCCTCGTGGCGCATGGTCACGTCCTCGACCACGCCTTCCACGTAGGCCAGATAGCCCCCGGGATCGGCCACCAGCCGCATGGTGATGTTGACCGTGATGCGCCGGGTGTCGGGCCGGATGAAACGGGTTTCGAAGCGGACCGTGGCTTCCTCGTCGGCGGCGGAGCACAGCAGGGTGTCGAACCGGTCGGCGCCGGCGAACAGCACTTCGACCAGATCGCCGCGCCGGACGCGCAGTTCGGCCAGATCGCGCACGCCGAGCATGGCCAGCATGGCCGGATTGACGTCCACGGTCTGGCCGTCCGGGGTCATGCGAAAGATGCCCAGGGCGGAATTTTCAAAGATGCCGCGATATTTTTCCTCGGCCTGGCGCAACTGCTCCGAGGCCCGCTTGAGCTCGGACACGTCGTAGAGCACGCCGACCAATCCGGCGATTTCCCCCTTGGCGCTTTCGTAGACGGCCCGGTGCAGGATGACCGAGCGCGGCGAACCATCGGCGGCCTCGATGGCGGCCTCGCCCACACGCACGCCCGGTTCGCGCAACAGCCTGGCATCCTCCCCGGCCAGATACCGGGACAACGGGGCCTGACTCACGCCGAAGCAGGCGTCATCGGAGGTTGCCAACGCCTCGTCCGCGCCGCACCAGGAGCGAAAGGCCGGGTTGCAGCCCTTGTAGGCACCGGCCCCGTCCTTGAAGTAGAGTGGGATGGGGATGGTATTGACGAGGGCTTCCATGAAGGACAGCTGGTTTTTGATTTCTTCCTCCACCGTGCGCCGGCGCAGGATGTTGGTCACGAGCAGGACCATGACGTAGCACAGGACGATGACGCTGATGACCACCGTCCAGAAGACGGCGATATTGATGTGGTAGAAGGGGTAGGGCTCGTTTATCAGCCGGTAGTGCGGAGGCAGTTTGTCCGTGGTGATGCCGAGGCGCAGCATTTCCCTGTAATCGAACACGTAGGCGTCCTCGGTGCGGGTGACCACGGGCAGCCTGGCCAGGGGCACGCCGTGCAGGAGCTGGTCGGCCATGCTGGCCGCCAGCCGGCCTTCCTCGAAGCCGCTGTGCAGCCGGCCGCCCACAATGCCGTGGCCCAGCATGAACTGCCAGGCGCTATAGATGGGCACGCCCGAATTGGCCCGGATGGCGGCCAGCACCTCGTTGACCGAATAGACGTCCTTTTGCGTATCCTTATAAAAGGGAATCAGGAAAATCATGGCGTCCGGGGGCAGGTCGCGCACGGTCGCCAAGATCTGACCCAGGGTCAGGTTATCCAGGTATTCGAAGGCCAGCCGGCCGGTGAAATCGGGCTCCACGGCCCGCAGCTGGTTGCCGATGGCCACGCCGGTCACCGAGGTGTCGCCGAAAATGATCAGCCGGCGGCGGTCCGGGTGAAAGCGCAGGGCGAGTTCCAGGGTTTCGCGGATGTCGGGCTCTTCGAGCACGCCGGTAAAGTTGGGGTGGCCGGCCAGCCAGTCGGGGTGAAAATCGTTGACGCCGCAAAAAACGACCGGCACGCCGGGAAAGAGTTCCTGCTGGTATTGCCGCAGGAAGTCGAAGGCGAAATTGTCCGAAGCCAGAATGACCTCGAAGCGCATGTTGCGATACTTGATCTTGTAGAAATCGTGGAGCCGCTCCCGCAACACCGGATCAGTGTATTTTTTCGAGTCCATGTACTCGATTTGCAGGTCCACGTTGAAGTCGGACTGGGCAAAGGCGTCCCGGATGCCGGCCAGGATTTCATCCGACCATTGATAGCCGTTTTGATAGGAGTTGAAGTACAGAACGTTTTTGCGGATTTTTTGCGCCAGGGCGGGAGGCGTCATTGCCAGCAGGCAGACGCAAAGCAAGAGAAAAAGCCGTCTGGGCATGGGAACTCGCGGGCAAAGGGTGTACGGGGCGTGGGGCCCGGGGATTTTGGCCAGTGTGACATGGCCGGGGCCGATGTTCAAGCCCCTGTCCGCCGTCGGCCCGTCTCTCACCTCCCTTTCCCGGAGTCGCGGCCCGGGTCCGGGCAGTCACACGGAAAGGAAAAACCGGGTCGGCACGGATTGAAAATCCGGAGAAATACGGGTAGGAATTTTCGATTGATCGGAGGAAGCGTTTCGTCACCGGTGTGGCGCCTGGACTTCAAATCCAGTGTGCGATCGCGAGGTCGCAGGTAGGTTCGACTCCTATACGCTTCCGCCATCATTGAATAATTTCCGATTCGTCGGTGCCTCCCAGCCTCCCCATTTTCCCCCATATTGATTTTTTGCTCCAATTTTGCTCCACTTGCTCCAACAGAGAGGTGGAGCAATGGCTACATTTCGCAAGCGCGGAAACCTCCAGTGGGAGGCCCGGATTCGCAAGCGCGGCTACCCCACGA
>JAFABC010000281.1 GCA_023426275.1 Pseudomonadota bacterium
CCCCCCCCCCCCCCCCCGCCGGAGGCGTCTTTTCTTCTCTTTCCCGTTCCCTGTCCTACCGGCCGCCGACGCCGTGGATGGCGAAGCGTTCGCGTTTGTGTTCTTTGGCTTCTTCCCAGGTGGGTTCGGCCCAGGCCTGCGGCGTGTCGCGGCTGGGGGTGACGCGCACGGGCGAATCCGGGAAGCCGGCCACGTCCATGAGCACCGGGGCGTCGACGGCCTTGGCCTTGGGGGTGAAGGAGGCGATGAAGGCGGCGGCGTCGGCCACGGTCTCGGCGTCCCAGCTGCTTTCGGGCAGCGGCCGGGCGATGCCGAGGGGGCCGGGCAGGTTGAGGACCTTGAAGACCAAATCGCCGGGAAGGACGGCCTGTTCCAGGCGGGCGTTGTCGGACTGGTTGCGGCCGATGGCCAGCCAGCGGTTGCCGGACCAGTACTGACGGCCGATGTTGGCCAGAAGGAAGTCGGCCGGTTCGGGCGCGGGCTTGTGCAGGAAAAGCGGGAAGAATCTCCGGGACGAGGGCTCCTCGGTGAGCAGGCAGCCGCCGGCCGGCGTGGGGATTTCGGGCAGGGCGTAGTGTTCGGCCAGGGCCATTTGTTCCTTGCGCCCGCGTCCGCTGATGGCGTGCAGACGCTCGCGGTCCACGAGCCCGGTGCGTTCGGCCTCGGTTTCGGGCAGGCGTTTGGCGCACAGCGGGCGCAGCAGGATGCCCTTGGTTGCCGAGTCGCGGATGATGATGTTGAGGGCGTCCAGGCGCTGGGACATGGGGCGCTGGCCGAGGACCTCGCCGGAGATGAGAAACGAGGCGCCGTAGACGGGCAGCAGCTCCTTGGCCCGGCGCAGCATGAGAATCTTGCAGTCCACGCACGGGTTGAGGGTCTTGCCCAGGCCGTGGGCCGGGCCGGCGGTCATCATGGCCACGTAGGCGTCGGAGACGTCCACGGGGAGGATGTCGAGGCCGTACATGGCGCGCCAGCGGTCGATCCTGTCGGGTTTGCCGAAAAAAGGGCTGACGAAGTGCAGGCACAGCACGTCGAGTCCCTGTTCCATGACGGTTTTGGCGGCCAGGATGCTGTCGAGGCCGCCCGAGAAAAGGGCCAGGGCGTGGTAGGATTTCATGCGGCGTAGCTAAGGGTTCGCCGGACGGCTGGCAAGGGGGCGCGCCCGGTTGGGAGGAAGTTGCCGGGCGGCAAGGATTTTGCTATGCAGCCGTCCTTGCAGCCCATACACCTTCACGCAGGAGTACGGCGACATGGCCCGTAAGCCAGCCCAATCCCCGGAAGATTTTCGTAACGAAGCCCTGGCCACCGCGCTGACCACCATTGAACGCAAGCACGGCCAGGGGGCCGTCATGCGTTTGGACGACGCGGCCCATGTGAAGATTCCGTCCATTCCCACCGGTTCCATCGGCCTGGATCTGGCCCTTGGCATCGGCGGCATTCCAAAGGGACGCATCACCGAAATTTACGGCCCGGAATCCTCGGGCAAAACCACGTTGGCCCTGCACATCATCGCCGAGTCGCAAAAGCGCGGCGGCACGGCCGCCTTTATCGACGCCGAACATGCGCTGGACATCAACTATGCCCGGCGGCTTGGCGTCAACACGCCGGAGTTGCTCATCTCCCAGCCGGACTTCGGCGAACAGGCCCTGGATATCGCCGATTTGCTCGTGCGGTCCGGCGCCGTGGACGTTGTGGTCATCGACTCCGTGGCGGCGCTCATTCCGCAGGCCGAACTGGAAGGCGAGATGGGCGAGACGCAGGTCGGCGGACAGGCGCGGCTCATGTCCCACGCCATGCGCAAACTGACCGGCACCATCCACAAGTCCCAGACCTCGGTCATCTTCATCAACCAGATACGCATGAAGATCGGCATGACGGGGTATGGCAGTCCGGAGACCACCACCGGCGGCAACGCGCTCAAGTTTTACGCCAGCGTGCGTCTGGACATCCGCAAGATCCAGACGCTCAAGGACAAGGAAGAGACCTATGGCAGCCGCTGCCGGGTCAAGGTCGTCAAGAACAAGGTCGCGCCGCCGTTTCGCGAGGCCCTGTTCGATATCCTCTACGGCACCGGCGTCTCCCACGAGGGCGAGCTGATCGACATGGGCGTGGAGGCCGGCATCGTGGACAAGTCCGGGGCCTGGTTTTCCTTTGGCTCCGAGCGCCTGGGCCAGGGCCGCGACAATGTCCGGGCCTTTTTGCAGGAACACACCGAGATTCGAGATGAAATCGAAGCCAGGCTGCGCGAGCACCTGGGCTTTGCCGACGCCGCTCCCGCCCCGGCCCCGGTTTCCCCCGAGGCCATCGAGGAAGAGGACGGCATGTGACGCAAGGCCGGAGGCGAAAGACCGCCTTCGGCGACCGGGGGCATGACGCCCCCGGATCCCCCCGCCGCGAAGGCGGGGTTGGGAGGTCCAGGCGGGGCACGGCCCCTCCCGGGCTTTCGTTTGAGATATTCCGAGGAAGATGCGGAGGCATACAACGATGATGACGGCAAATGAGATTCGCGCCAAATTCCTGGACTTCTTCGCCGCCAATGGGCACCAGCCGGTGGCATCCTCTCCGCTGATTCCGCGCGAGGACCCGTCCCTGCTTTTCACCAACGCCGGCATGGTCCAGTTCAAGAAAGTGTTTCTGGGCCAGGACAAGCCCGGCTACAAGCGGGCCACCACGGCGCAGAAGTGCCTGCGCGTGGGCGGCAAGCACAACGATCTGGAAAACGTCGGCCGCACCGCCCGGCATCACACCTTTTTCGAGATGCTCGGCAACTTTTCCTTTGGCGACTACTTCAAGGAAGAGGCCATCCGGTTCGCCTGGACGTTTTTGACCGAGGTGATCGGCCTGGACAAGTCGCGGCTGTACGCCACGGTCTACAAGGACGACGACGAGGCCTTCGGGCTGTGGAAGAAAGTCGCCGGCCTGACCGACGACCGCATCTACCGCCTGGGCGAGAAGGACAACTTTTGGTCCATGGGCGACACCGGCCCCTGCGGCCCCTGTTCGGAAATCATGTACGACCGGGGCGAGGAGGTTTCCTGCGGCCCCAATTGCGGCATCGGCTCCTGCGACTGCGACCGCTACCTCGAAATCTGGAATCTGGTCTTCATGCAGTATGACCAGATCGATGCCGACACCCGCGTGGCCCTGCCCCGGCCGAGCATCGACACCGGCATGGGCCTGGAGCGCATCACCGCCGTGGTCCAGGGCGTGCATTCCAACTTCGACATCGACCTGTTCCAGACGATCATCGCCAAGGCCGCCGAAATCGCCGGCGTGGCCTACGGGGCCAACGACGAGCACGACACGGCCCTCCGCGTCATCGGCGACCACAGCCGCTCGGTGGCCTTTCTGCTGGCCGACGGCGTCATGCCCTCCAACGAGGGCCGGGGCTACGTGCTGCGCCGGCTCATCCGCCGGGCCCTGCGTTTCGGCAAGCTCATCGGCCTGTCCGATCCCTTCCTGTACAAGACCGCCGGCACGGTGGTGGACGTCATGGGCGAGGCCTATCCCGAGCTCGTGGCCAGCCGCGAATTCATGGAGCGGGTGGTGCGCGAGGAAGAGGAGCGCTTCGGCGTGACCCTGGACAAGGGGCTGGCCATCCTGGCCGAGGAACTCGACCGCATGGAGGCCGCCGGGGAAAAGACCATCACCGGCCAGTTCGCCTTCAAGCTCTACGATACCTACGGATTTCCCCTGGACATCGTCAACGACGTGGCCGGCAAGCGCGGCATCGTCACCGACGAGGCCGGCTACAAGGTCTGCATGGCCGAGCAGAAGGCCCGGGCCAAGAAAGCCTGGAAGGGCAGCGGCGAGACCGATCCGGCCGTGCTTTTCCTGGAACTGCTCGAATCCGGCATGAAGACCCGGTTCGTGGGCTACGACACGCTTTCGGTCAAAAGCCGGGTCAACGCCCTTATTGCCGCCGACGGACAGGCCGTGGAACGGCTCACGGTCGGCGAGAAGGGCTACATGGTCAGCGCCGTGACGCCGTTTTACGGCGAATCCGGCGGCCAGACCGGCGACGTCGGCCAAATCGCCACCCTGACCGGCGAGGCGGCCGTGCTCGGCACCATCAAGGCCGGTCCGGAACTGACGGCCCAGCATATCGAGGTCAAAAACGGCGAGATCCTGCTCGACCAGGAAGCCGATCTGACCGTGGACGAGGCCGTGCGCACGGCCACCGCCCGCAACCACACCGTGACCCACCTGCTGCACAAGGCGCTCAAGAACGTGCTCGGCGGCCACGTCAATCAGGCCGGTTCGCTGGTCACGCCGGAGCGCCTGCGCTTCGACTTCACCCATGTCTCGGCCATGACCCCGGACGAGCTGTCCCGGGTCGAGGACGAGGTCAACGCGGCCATCCTGCTCGACGCGCCGGTGGTCACCGAGGTCATGCCCATCGAGGCGGCCCGGTCCAAGGGCGCGACCGCGCTTTTCGGCGAGAAATACGGCGACGAGGTGCGCGTGGTCGAGGTCCCGGGTGTGTCCATGGAGTTTTGCGGCGGCACGCACCTGCGCGCCACCGGACAGGCCGGCAGTTTCCTGATTCTCTCCGAATCGGGCGTGGCCGCCGGCACGCGTCGCATCGAGGCGGCCACGGGCTTCAACGCCCTGGCGCAAATGCGGGCCGTGCGCGGCGAGCTCGACGAGGCCCTGCACGCGGTCAAGGCCCGGCCCGGCGAACTGTCGGCCCGCGTGAAAAAGATGCAGGACGACATCAAGGCCCTGACCAAGGAAAAGGAACAGCTGGCCGCCAAGCTGGCCTCGGGCCAGGGGCGCGACCTCATGAGCGGCCTTGAGGACGTCGGCGGCGTGAAGCTGCTGTGCGCCAAGGTCGACGCGCCGAGCGTCAAGGCCCTGCGCGAGGCCATGGACGATCTGCGCAGCAAGGTCGCCTCCGGCGTCATCGCCATCGCCTCGGAGCTGGAAGGCGGCAAGGTGAGCCTCATTGTGGCCGTCAGCAAGGACCTGCACGACCGCTTCACCGCGCCGGCGCTCATCAAGGACGCGGCTGCGGCCGTGGGCGGCTCCGGCGGCGGCCGGCCCGACATGGCGCAAGCCGGCGGCTCCGACGCGGCCGGCATCGACGAGGCCTTCGCCCGCGTCAAGGCGGCCATCACCAAGTAGGAAAAGAGCCGGAGAAGAGAAAGACGCCTCCGGCGGGGGGGGGGGGGGGGGGGGGGGGGGGGGGGGGGGGGGGGGGGGGGGGGGGGGGGGGGGGGGGGGGGGGGGG
>JAFABC010000285.1 GCA_023426275.1 Pseudomonadota bacterium
CCCCCCCCCCCCCCCCCCCCCCCCGCCGGAGGCGCCTTTCCTCCTCCGGCTCCCCGCCCTGGCCGCTATTCGGGGCGGACCAGGATCTTGATGTTCTCGTCCTTGTTATTGATCAGTTCCAGGAAGCCCTTGTCCACGATCTCCTCCAGCCCGATCTTGCCGGTAATCAGCGGGTCGGCCTTGATGCTGCCGTTGGCGAGCAGGGCCGAAACGCCCTGAAAGTCGCTCAGCGTGTAGGCCAGGGTGCCGATCAGGCGCTTGTCGGTGCCGCTCAAGCTGAAGAAGTTGAAGGAACTCGGCTCCTCGAAGATGCCGACGATGACCGCCCGGCCGGCGTTGCGGATGACGTCCACGGCCAGCGGGCCGGTGAACTTGTTGCCCACGCACTCGAAGGACACGTCCGCGCCGGAGCCGCCGGTCATGGCCTTGATCTCGGCCACGGCGTCGCATTCCCGGGGGTTGAGGATCACGTCGGCCCCGCATTCCCGGGCCTTGGCCGTGCGGGCGGAGGACATTTCGAGCACGATGATCTTGCCCGCGCCGGCGGCCTTGGCCGCCATGAGCGTGCCGAGCCCGATGGTGCCCGCGCCGATGATCACGACCGTTTCGCCAAGGATGCTGCCGGCTTCGCGCACGGCCTTGAACCCGGTGGCCAGCGGCTCGATGACCGCCCCGGCCTCCAGGGAAACGCCCTCGGGCAACACGTAGCACAGCTCGGCCGGCACGTTGACGTAGGGGGCGAAGGCCCCGTCGTTGTGCAGGCCGGTGAAAGCCAGTTTTTCGCAGACGTTATACCGGCCGGCCCGGCAGGTGACGCATTCGCCGCAATGCTGGCAGGCGTCGGGGGCGACGATGTCGCCGACCCGGACGTTGGTGACGCCCGGTCCCACCTCGACCACGGTTCCCGTGAACTCGTGGCCCAGAATCAGACTGCCCTGCTTCCCGGTCAGGGGATGGGGCGCGTTGACGGGGATGAAGATCGGTCCGGCTACGTATTCATGCAGGTCCGACCCGCAGATACCGCACCAGGCGACCTTGATCTTGACCCATCCGGCCTCGGGAAAGGGGGGAACGGGAACCGTTTCGACACGCACGTCCTTTTGACCATGCCACACGGCGGCTCGCATTGTTTCGCTCATGGGAACTCACTTTTGTTATCATTGTTGACCATGACCGGTAACGCAGGGAAAGAGGAAAACGCCCCTGACAATGCACCGATTGTGCCGCGTCCCGCTGCCGGCGTCGCCGCCGGCCGTATTTTCCCATGGGATGGTCAGAAAACCGGGATTCCGGGCGGTTGCCGAAGCCGGCCAGGCCGCGCCGCACGGGCGCGGACGCCAAGCGGCCGGCTCCGGCGGCGACGCCGGCTGGCCGCGATCCCGCCTGGAAAACGTAACAACGCGGAGAGAAAGCCGAATTCAACCCGCCGCCCTCCTTCCGTCTGTTTATACCCTGAATGAATCCCCCCCAAAACGCGCCATGACGGCGCGTACACCGCCATTTTGGTTCATGTCATGAATTGGAACGCCGGCCCGAAAAGTGTTCGTTTTTCGCGCACCCGGGGCCAGCCTCCGATCCCCCGCCCGCGCGGCCGGCTGCCTTTCTCCGCCACACGGGCCTTCCCGACGCCGCGTTTCGCCGGCAATGCCGGCCGCATCCATCGGAAGAGACGTCCGGATCGCGATGCCGATCCGGGAGCACGCGCGCCGCTGGCCATCCTGCCTCCGCTGCCGCGCCCCCCGACAGCATACTCCCGCTCCCGAACCGGCCGGCCGCATCGCCGGGAGGATGTCGCCAACCGAAAACGCGCTTTCCCCTCCCGCATCGCTGCAAGACCTCCCCTGCCCCCCCCGGCCCGACCGGAACCGGCACTTTGGAAAATCCACTCGGCCGGCGGCGGCCTGTGACGCCCCCTTCCAGAAGAAGCAGCATGGGGAAAGCGTCAGGCCCCCACCGTCGCGCCCGGACCGGACGAACGCCATCCCGATCGTTGCCGCCGCGCCCCGCCCGACCCGGAAGGCGTTTTCCGGGGGCGGTCCCGGTGTTCGGCCGCGGAACACTGTCGCAAAGCCGAACATGATCCGGCCCGGAAATCCCGGAACGCGGGACCGCCGCCGGCTGCTTTGCGGACGCAAACCCCGGCCGCCCGCCCGAAACACTGGGCAAAACCCCGGTGGCATATCCCTTGCTTCTTCCCTCCTCACGCAACAGGCGGCCGGTCCGCGCCACGCCAAGGCGCGAACCGGCCGATGCAGACACCGCATCGCTTGATCGAACACGGACAAAAGCAACCACAACCCCAAGGAGGTCGCACAATGGCTCTTGACGGAAAAGTCGCCCTGGTCACCGGTTCCGCCCAAGGAATCGGGCGTGGGATTGCATTACGTCTCGCCAAGGACGGGGCGGACATCGCCCTGGTCGATCTCAAGAAGGACAAGCTCGCCGGGGTCGCCAAGGAAATCGAGGCCCTCGGCCGCAAAGCCACCACGTTTTCCGCCGACATCAGCGACCGCGCCCAGGTCTACGCCGCCATCGACCATGCCGAATCGGCCCTCGGCGGCTTCGACATCATGGTCAACAACGCCGGCATCGCCCAGGTCAAACCGCTGGCCGAGGTCACGCCCGAGGAAATCGAGCTGATCTTCAAGATCAACGTCTTCGGCGTGCTGTGGGGCATCCAGGCCGCCGCCGCCAAGTTCATCGCCCGCAAACAGAAGGGCAAGATCATCAGCGCCTCCTCCATCGCCGGGCACGACGGCTTCGCCATGATCGGGGCCTACTCGGCCACCAAATTCTCCGTGCGCGGCCTGACCCAGGCGGCGGCCCGCGAGTACGCTTCGGCCGGCATCACGGTCAACGCCTACTGCCCCGGCGTCGTGGACACGGACATGTGGGACGGCATCGACAAGGGTTTCCAGAAGGTCACCGGAGCCAAGCCGCGCGAAACCTTCAACGAATATTGCGCCGGCATCGCCCTGGGGCGGCCGGAGAAACCCGAGGACGTGGCCGGACTCGTGTCCTTCCTGGCCGGCCCGGACTCCGACTACATGACGGGACAGGCCGTGCTGATCGACGGCGGCATGGTCTACCGGTAGGCACCGGGCGGAAGGGGAAAAGATGCCTCCGGCCGCCGGAGGCGCTTTTCCCTCTCCCGGCGGCCACCAAACGCAACCACGCCATGGCGACCATGGCTGGCGATACTGCCCAGGCGCGCGTGACGGACCCCACGGATTGCCAGGGCCTGCATGGAAACCGGAGGAGGCTCCCTCCAACGTCTCCTCCGGTTTCCTCTTTTTCAACAGGGCGCGCCGGCGGACCGCGTCACGCCAGCGCCGGACGCAGCGAACGAAAGGCCGATTGTTATGTGTGAAAACGCGATCCCGACGCAGCCGGACGGCACGTCCGACCGGCTGGAAGTGATGGAACTGGGGCGACTCGATTACGACAAGGCCTTTGCGCTGCAAAAACGCCTGGCGGCCGAGCGCGTCGCGGGCGAAGCCGGAGACCGGCTCCTGCTCGTGGAGCACCCGCCGGTCATCACCCTGGGACGCGGCGGCGGCGACGGCGACGTGCTGGCCAGCCCGACCATGCTGCGCGACCAGGGCGTGGCCCTCGTCCACACCGACCGCGGCGGCAAGGCCACCTTTCACGGCCCGGGCCAGCTCGTGGCCTATCCGATCCTGAAACTGCGCGACAAGGACCTGCACGCCTACATGCGCCGGATGCTCGACGTGGTGGCGGCGCTGCTGCGCCACTACGGACTGGAACCGCAACTTGGCCTGCGCGGCCCCGGGGTGTGGGTCAACGAGGAAAAGATCGCCAGCATCGGCATGGCCGTGCGCAAGTGGGTGACGTTTCACGGCATCGCTCTAAACGTCAATCTGGACCTCAACTGGTTCAGCCTGATCAATCCCTGCGGCTATGCCGAGGAGCGCATGACCTCCATGCGCACCCTGCTTGGCCGGCCCGTGGACATGGACGCCGTCAAGACGCTCTACGTACGGGAATTCTGCAAGATTTTCGGCTACCAGCCACCGGCTATCGCGCAACCGGCCCGGCCGCTGCGCCCCGTCGCGACTGCCCGGCCCGAGACGCCCAGGACGGCCGCCCAACCCGCCCGACCGGCCCGGCCCGACTGGCTGCGGGTCACGGTGGGCGCGCAGGAGCCGGCCGAGCGCATGGAACGCCTGCTCTCGCGCCTGCACCTCGGCACGGTCTGCCAGGAGGCCAACTGCCCGAACATGGGCGAATGCTTCACGCGCGGCACCTCCACCTTCATGATCCTCGGCACGGTCTGCACGCGCGGCTGCCGCTACTGCGCCGTGGACAAGGGCCTGCCCTCCCCCCTCGATCCGGCGGAACCGGACCATGTGGGCGAGGCCGTGGCCACCCTGGGCCTGCGCCACGCCGTGGTCACCTCGGTCACCCGCGACGATCTGCCCGACGGCGGAGCCGGCCAGTTCGTGCGTACCATAGCCGCCATCCGCAGCCGGCGGCCGGAAGCGACCGTGGAAGTGCTCGTGCCCGACTTTGCCGGCGACGTCGTGGCCCTGCAACGCGTGTGCGACGCGGCGCCCGACGTCTTCAACCACAACATCGAGACCGTGCGACGCCTGTTTCCCCTCGTGCGCCCCAGGGCCGGCTACGAGCTGTCCCTGGCCGTGCTGCGCCACGCCGCAGCCCAGGGGCTGCCCGTCAAATCCGGACTCATGCTCGGACTTGGGGAAACGGATCAGGAAATCCGGGAAACCCTCGGCGACCTGCTCGAAGCCGGCTGCCGTTTCCTGACCCTGGGCCAGTACCTGGCGCCCTCGCCGCAACACGCGCCCATCGACCGCTACGTCACGCCCGAACAGTTCGCGACCTGGGAAGCCACGGCCCGGGCCATGGGATTTACGGGCGTGGCCTCGGGGCCGCTCGTGCGCAGCTCCTACCGGGCCGAGGACATGCTCCCGCCAAGCCAGCCGCTCCCCCGGACCAACGTCGCCTGACCGGGAGAAGAGAAGACGCCTCCGGCGGCCGGGGGGCATGA
>JAFABC010000290.1 GCA_023426275.1 Pseudomonadota bacterium
CCCCCCCCCCCCCCCCCCCCCCCCCCCCCCCCCCGCCGGAGGCATCTTTTATCTTTAACAATAATTCGTCACGACCCGAACAGGCCGAGGGCGGCTTCCCAGGAAATCGCCAGCCCGAGCACGGTCACCACCAGGGCGCTGGCCAGGGGCAGATAGCGCGTGGCCGTGCCAAAGGAAGGCACTTTTTCAAGCAGCCGCGCGCCCTTGATAAAGAGCAGCCCCACCACGGTCAGCACGCCGGCCAGCCCCAGACTGAACGCGGCGACCAGGGCCAGCCCGAAGCCGACGCGGCCCACGGCCATGGCTCCGAGCAGCAGCACCAGCGCGCCCGGGCACGGCACCAGCCCGCCCGACACGCCAAGGGCCACCAGCGACCGCCAGCCCAGCTTGCGTTCACCCGGGGGCAACCCACCATGGCTGTGGGGAATGCCGCCATGGCTGTGGACCGGTCCGCCATGGGTATGGGCATGGCTGTGGGCCGCCTCCCGCAGCTGGCGCAACCGGCTGACGGCCAGGGCAAGCCCCACCGCCGCCACGCCAAGCCCCGAAGCCAGGGTCAGCCAGGGGAACAGGCGCGCGCTTTCCAGGCTGCCGGCAGCGAAATAGGCGATGCCGCCGAGCAAAAAGACGCCGAGGGTATGGGTGATGGTGACCATGCAGCCAAGGGCCACGGCCTGGGCGAAGGTGCCGCGCGAGCCGACAAGATAGGCCCCGACGAGCGCCTTGCCATGGCCGGGTGTGAGCGCATGGCCCGCGCCCCAGACCATGGCCCCCAGCACGGCGGCCACGACCAGCCCGGGATGCCCGATGGGCGAGCGGGCCAGGGCGGCCAGTTCGTCGGTGGTCGGCAGGGCCGGCAATCCGGCGGCCACGGGACCGCCGCCAAGCTGCCCCAGCCCCATGAGCGCGCCGGAGCAGACCAGGGCCGCCCCGAGGGCAAGGCGCAGCCAGCCGGCACCCCGACCATCCAGCCGGGGAACCCAGGCCGCCACCACGGCCACGACCACGAAACCCGTGGCCGCCACGCCCGGCACGAACCGCCAGCCCACGGTGGAGGCGGCCCAGTCGCCGCCGCCGCGCCAGCCGAGCACCAGCCCCGTGACCACGGCCGCCAGGGCGGCAACGCCCGTGGGATGGGCCAGCCGCGTGGCCGCCATGACGAGCACCCCGAGCAGGCAAAGCCACACGACATCGGCCACAAAGGCCACTCCCGGCCCGGGCAGGACCGATCCGCCCCACAGCCCCAGGGCCAGGACCGGCGGGAAAAGCACAATAGCCCACCGCGCCGCGGCCTTGCCGCACTGGCTGGCGAACAGGGCCAGGGCGACAAGGGTGACCGCATGTTCGACCGAGGTCAGGGGATGGAGCATGCCGGCGTAAAAATCGCCCACATCCGGGGCGACCATGTGGGCCTGCGCCCGGGAGGCCGAAACAAGCAGCCCGGCCAGGGCCAGCCCGCCGGAGGCCGCGATATGTCTGCCGTGAAGTCGCATCTTATTTCCCCAGCAAAATGGCCGTGCGGGACAGGAACAAGTAGGCTCCGGCCGAACCGACCACATAGGCCGGCACGAAGGCCGACCACCGGGGCAACCGGATTTCCAGTCGCCGGAACGAGGCGGCAAGCCCCAGGATCAGGCAGACGAATCCGAGCTGTCCGATTTCCACGCCGCAGTTAAATCCCAGCAAGGCCACGAGCAAGGCGTTTCGTTCGAGGCCCAGGCCGGCCAGGGAGCCGGCAAAGCCGAACCCGTGCAGCAGGCCGAAGGCAAAGGCGGCCAGCCAGGGCCAGCGAATGGTCAGGTTTGTCTGGCCGCGCAACCGGCCCACAATCTCCGGGCCGAGAAACAGGATGCTCAGGCCCACGGCCGCGTTGACCGCATCCACCGGCACCGTGACCCAGCCGAGCGTAGCCGCGGCCAGGGTCAGGCTATGGGCCACGGTAAAGGCCGTCACCGTCTCCACCAGCCGCCAGCCGCCGGAAACCAGACACAGCAGGCCCAAAATGAACAGGAGATGATCCAGACCGTAAAGGATGTGGCGCACGCCGGAAAGGAGAAACTCCCCGAAGCCGGCGTCGAGGCCGCCCAGCTCGGCCGCCTGCCGGCTGGGCGGCACGAGCACGGTCCGGGGCGTTCCCCCAAGCGGCAGCCAGCGGACCACCACGCCGGCCGTGGTGGCGTCATGGCCGCGAAACAGGATTTTCTTGCCGGCCAGCCCGCCATCGGCGGCCATGCGCCAGGTTTCCAGATGCCAGTCGGGCAAATCGACGGTGCGCGGCTCGGTCAGGGTGCGCACCCCGGAAGGAAAACGCAGGTCGAACGGCAGGCGCAGCCCTTCATAGAGCGGCGTGCGCCACAACACGTCGTAGCGCTCCGGCGCGGTTTCGCGCAGTTCCAGATAGGCCGGCCGCGTTTCATGGGCCCGGGCGGTTCCGACGAATCCGGCCAGGACCAGCGCCACAACAAGCAGTGCGGTCCTCATGGCGCGTTTCCCCGCAGATTCGCCGGCAGTTCCACGGTGTAACGGGCTCGGGCGGCGGCCAAGGCCTCCTTGCGGGCCTTTTCCCGCTGTTCCTTGCGCCAGGCGTCGCGGACCTCGGTCCTGATCGTCTCGAAGGGCGGTGGATCGCCCGGGGTCCTGGCCGACAAAAACACCAGATCGTAGCCGCCGGGCACGGCCACCGGTCCGGCCCAGACGCCGAGGGGCAGCCCGCCCAGGGCCGTGGCCAGCTCCTGGCCGTAGAGGCCGGCCACCTCGTCCGGGCTCATGGCCTCCACCGAAGGCGGCAGGTCGGAAGGATCGCCCTGCCCCGCATTTTCGGCCGCGTCAGCGCCCTTGCCGGACAAGGCGTCGCGGGCCAGGATGGCTTCTTCCTTGGCCTTGCCGCCGCGCGTGCGGTCGGAAAAATAGAGGGTGGCGAAGCTCGCCTCCCGGGGCGGGGCAAACTGTCCGGCGTGGGCGGCGTACCACCGCCGCAGGTCGTCATCGGACGGGTCGGCGAAATCGCCCTGGGTTTCCCACAGGTAGTTCATGCGGTCCACCAGCCGCCGCCGCACCAGGATGTCCTGGCGGTCGAGGCCGGCGGCCATGGCCTCGCGAAAGGCCACCTCCTCCCGGATCTGGTCGTCGACCAGCCGCCGCAACTCCTGCGGCGTGGGGTCACGGTTCCACTGCGCCCGCCACAGGCCGGCAAGTTGGCGCAGGTCGTCGTCGGTCAGGATGATACGCCGGGCGGCGTCGCCACCCGGGGCCGGCGCGCTTTTGCCCGAGGCCACCAGAAAAAGTGCCAGCCCGATCAACAGAAAATGGACGAGCGGCTCGCGCACAAGCCGTGCAAAAAAAGACGGGACGCGGGCCGGCGGGTTCGAAGCCTTCCAGTGCATTGGGCCGTTTGACCCGGGATCGCCCTGTTTGGCAAGCCCTTGGCTTCGGGCGTCGAAACGGGGACCCGGGAAATCCCGTTCAGGTTCGATTTGACCGTCACCCGACCTTGGGTCATAAGCGTCGCCATGAGGAGCACCCATGCGCCCGGTGCGACGCCGCCGGCCGTGCTTGTTTCCCCGGCCCCCTGCGTCGTTGCCGTTTCGGGCGGCGTGGACAGTTTGCTTGGAGACGTCGTCACCAGCGAGATGGACGCTCCCGCGTCCAGCTACGATCCTGTCGCCCGTTGTTTTTATTGCCAAAGCCATCTATACGCCGCCCTTGTCCGCGTGGCGGGGACGCCGCACGCCCCGGGCGCGAACACCGACCATGCGACGTTCGGTCCCTGGACGGCCGTGGCCGTGACAGGCCGCGCCCGCGTCTGCGGCCCCCGCCTGCCGCCGGACGCCCCCAGCGGGGCGATGTCCGCTCGCGGCCGGGATTTTCCCATGTCCGAGGCCCCAGGCGCGCCTCAATCAATCAAGGCCCAGGCTGTCGATCACGTGCATCAACCCGACAACCCTCCCGTCGCCGACGGAGAATCTTCATGCGCCTGAATACCGCTTTTTGTTGTGTCCTGCTCCTGACAGGAGCCGCCCTGCTGCCGGGCTGCGTCAACACCTCCAATTCGTCCGAAAAAACCGTGACCAGGGACGCGCCCGTGCCCGCGCACACCGTGTCCAAACTGGTCCGGCAGTCTTCCGAGGAGGCGCAGGTCAAGCCCGCGCCCGAGCCCGCGCCGCCCGCCGCCGCGCCCCCCGCCAATCTGGTGGTGACGCCGCCGGCGACGCCGGAGCCCGCCCGTCCCGCCTCGCCCGAGGAGCAGACCAAAAAGACCCTGGAGCCCAAGGCCGTGCCCACGGCCGCGCCCCCCCAGCCCCGAAGCGAACCCCTGGCCGCCGAGCCCGAGGCCGAGGCGCCCAAACCGGCTGTCGCGCCCGCGGACATCTGGCAAAAGGAAGGCGCGCCCCAGGGCGCGGCCGCGGAAAAAGAGCAGACGCCGCAACCCGGACAGGCTGAAAAGCCCGCTGCCCCGGAGGCCCCGGCAACGTCCGAACAGCCGGCCGAAGCCACGGCCGAAAAGGCCCCGGCCAAGGTCGAACCGGCCTCGGTGGCCGTGGTCGGCGACTCCCTGGCCGTCGGCATCGGCATGACCATGTCCCAACGGTTGAAAAAATACGAGGGCGTGGCCTGCTATCCCCTGGGCAAGGTGTCCACGGGGCTTATCAACAAGCGCTTTTTCGACTGGGAGAAAAAGCTGTCCGAGCTTGTGGCCAAGGAAAAGGTTTCCGCCATGGTGGTCATGATGGGCGGCAACGACGCCAACAACGCCATCGGCGGCAAACGGGCCGGCACGCCGGAATGGGGCGACGCCTACCGGGAAAAGGCCGAAGACTTCCTGCGCATCGCCGCCAAGGCCGGTGTCAAGATCTACTGGGTGGGGCTGCCGGCCATGCGCGACGCGGCCTACAACACCCGGGTCGAAGCCGTGAACGCCGCCGCGAAAAACGCTTGCGAACACGTCGGCGGCTGTGTCTATATGGAAGCCTCGACCATCTTCACCGACACTTCGGGCAAGTATGTCCAGTCGAAATCCATCGACGGCAAGAAAGTGTCGTTGCGCGCCAAGGACGGCGTGCACATGACCATGAACGGCTACGACCTGCTGTGCAGGCAGGTCCTGGACAAACTGACCGCTTCCGGGGAACTGCCGCCCCGCAACTAGGGCAACGGGATGCCTCCGGCGGCCGGGAGGGGCGACGGCCCCTCCCGGACCCTCCCGAAAGGGGACGGACGTCGGGTTGGCCGGGTTGTCGGGTGGCGGGAGCCCCGAACGTTTGACGGCGCATTTTACCCAGGCTAGGCCAGGGGAAAATGCGCCGTCAAGGTGCGCCAGCGTCGCTTCGCACCACAATTGGGGTTCCCCTATCGAGGGGGTCCGGGGGGCATCATGCCCCCCGGCCGCCGGAGGCATCTTCTCTCCCCCAAGGAGGCCTACATGGCAACGACTGTCGGATTTCTCGGTCTTGGCATCATGGGCGCGGCCATGGCCCGCAACTGTCTGCGGGCGGGGCACGACGTCATGGTCTGGAACCGCACCGCGCGGGCAACCGAGCCGCTTGCCGCCGCCGGGGCCAAAGTGGCCGCGACGCCGGCCCGGGCTGCGGCCCACGGCGACGTGATCATCCTCATGCTGACCGGGCCCGAAGCCTGTCAGGCCGTGCTGTTCGGCCCCGGCGGCGTGACGGAAAGCCTCGGCCCGGGCAAGACCGTCATCAACATGAGCACCATCTCCCCGGCCTACGCCCGACAGGCGGCGGCCGCCATCCGGGAGACCGGCGCGGACTACGTGGACGCCCCGGTCTCCGGCTCCAAAAAGCCGGCCGAGGAGGCCACGCTGGTCATCCTGGCCGGCGGAAACGAGGCCACCATCGCCGCCGTGGAGCCGGTGCTTCTGGCCATGGGCAAGAAAGTGGCCCGGTGCGGCGAGGCCGGCATGGGCTCGACCATGAAAATCACGGTCAATTTCCTGCTCGGGGCCATGGCCGAGGGGCTGGCCGAAACCGTGCGCCTGGGCGAGGCCCTGGGCCTTTCCCGCAACGCCCTGCTCGACGTGGTCATGGCCGGCCCCATGGCCAACGACCTGTACCGGCTCAAGGACCCGATGTTCCGGGCCGACGACTATCCGGCCCAATTTCCGGCCAAGCACATGGCCAAGGACCTGCGATTCGCCCTGGAGGCAGCCACGGCCGCCGGCGCGGCCACGCCGACGCTTGGCGCGTTGGCCGGTCTTTACCGGAAACTCGTGGACGCCGGCCTTGGCGACGCGGACTTCGCCGCCGTCATCAAGGCCCTGGGCTGAACAGAAAGGAAGCCGACCCATATCCGTCCTTGACGGCGGGCCGGCCCATGCCCTATCTACAGGCCATGCAATTCCGTCAGTCCGCCACACACCTGTTTGCTTCCGGCTCGTATTATTATTACGGCCTGTGTGCTCGCGGCATGGCGGGTGGCGCGGCCGAGTAAGGCCGCATACCACAACACCGCCGACAGGGGCCGCGGGCACACTGCCCGGCGGCCCTTTTTCATGCACGACCGCCGGTCTCCCGGGCTCCTTCGCAAAAACGCCAAGGAGAACCATCATGACCATCGGCAAATCCATCCGTCTCGAACGCATCGTCAACCGCGACACCGGCCGCACCATCATCGTGCCCCTCGATCACGGCGTCTCCGTGGGCCCCATCGACGGCATCATCGACATGCGCGACACCGTCACCAACATCGTGGCCGGCGGGGCCAACGCCGTGCTCATGCACAAGGGCGTGGTGCGGTGCGGGCACCGCTCGCGGGGCCGCGACGTGGGGCTGATCATCCATCTTTCGGCCAGCACCAGCCTGTCGCCCTTCCCCAACGCCAAGACGCTGGTGTGCAGCGTCGAGGAGGCCATCAAGCTCGGCGCGGACGCCGTGTCCGTGCACGTCAACCTCGGCGACGAAACGGAAGCGCGGATGCTCGACGACCTGGGCCATGTGACCGAGGCGGCCGCCGCCTGGAGCATCCCGGTGCTGGCCATGATGTACGCCCGGGGGCCGAAGATCAAAAACGAGTTCGACGCCGACGTGGTGGCCCACTGCGCGCGCGTGGGCAACGAACTCGGCGCGGACATCGTCAAGGTGGCCTACACCGGCGACCCGGACAGCTTCGCCAAGGTGGTGGCCGGCTGCTGCGTGCCGGTGGTCATCGCCGGCGGCCCCAGGATCGACTCGCGGCGCGGCTTGCTGGAGATGATCAAAAACAGCGTGCTGGCCGGCGGCGCGGGCCTTTCGGTGGGACGCAACGTCTTTCAGGACCCGGAACCGGGCCGGCTGTTGCAGGCGGTCACGGCCATTGTCCACGAGAACGCCAGCGTGGACGCGGCCATGGAGATGCTGGGGGGGCAATAATCCGCACTCAGGGGAAGGAATCGTGCCTGCGCGGTTCCTTCCCCCGGGTTCTCCCGACGGCTCTCCGTGGCCGCCTCGTGCGACGGGATACAGGAACGGCCCTCACGATGCAGGAAAAGAACACGATGCATCAGGCACCATAAACTTGCCATTTCAAATAGATACGGATATGTTTATTGTTGTTCCAAAGATTACGCCCTGGTGCATCCTATGATCAAGCTTCAAGGGGAGGGCCACAGCTATGCAGGTACACTTCGACTACATGTATAGCCCCAAACCTCGCTATTCACAAAAGCACCCCCACATCAAGCTCTCTAACATTCTATCTACAAGCAATACAAAATACATACAACTTGTTCAAAAATGGATCAGCTATAGCATTCCATTAAACAACATAAAAACAAATCAGGCAGATGTCGATGCCCCAATAGATCCATACTGGGAGAACGGCTTTTTTTCATCCCTGGACGCCATAAGCCTCTTCTGCCTTCTCGCAACAACCAATCCTGAAATCTATCTCGAAGTGGGCTCCGGTAATTCCACAAAATTTGCCAGACTGGCCATAAAAACACAGAACCTTGACACCAAAATAATCTCTATCGACCCAAACCCGAGAGCGGAAATAGACCAACTCTGCGACACCATCATCCGGGAACCCGTCGAAGACATCCATCCCTCTTTTTTCCACAACCTGCCGTCATCAACGCTCGTTTTTGTCGACAATTCACATCGCAGCTTCCAAAATTCGGACGTTACGACCTTTTTTCTCGAAATTCTGCCTTCCTTGAAAAAAGGAATCATCTTCGGGCTTCACGATATCTTTCTGCCCTATGACTACCCAGCGAGTTGGATTGAAGAAAAACGATTTTATAATGAGCAGTATCTTCTGGCATCCTACATACTCGGTGGACACTGCGACAGCGAAATACTCTTTCCCTGTTACCACGTCGTGCGCAGCAAAGAATTCTCTTCAGCCTTGCAGCCGCTTTCGCAAATACTGGGTGGCCCGCTCTACGGAGGTTGCTTCTGGCTTCAGAAAACAATCTCTCCAACAGCTCATAA
>JAFABC010000303.1 GCA_023426275.1 Pseudomonadota bacterium
GCCATGCCCGGCTCCGACCCGCCCGGCGGCTTCGGGACGACGGCGGCAAGGCGCGGAAAGACCCCGTGGATGCGACCGGAACGGTGTCCGGACGCGCCCGCCCCGCCGTCCCCATGGTGGCGGATAACCAATCTATTTTTAATGGATTTTATCCCCACCCCGGGACGCTTCCCCTAGGAAAGCGGTCGGGCTTGTGGTACTCGCTTGGCGCAGTGGCTTTCATTCCTCGACTTTTTTCACCCACGACGCCGCTGAGAAGGACGCAGGTGACCCAATGAACGCATGCGGTCCGGACGAGGGTCAGTCTCCCCTCTCCGTGCTGGTTGTAGACGACAACGAAGTCAATCGGCTGTACCTCTTGCACACCCTGCGCAAGATGGGACACATTCCAACCACGGCCGGCGACGGAAGAGAGGCGGTGGCGCTCTTTGCCCGTCAGGCTTTCGATCTTGTGCTCATGGACGTCCAGCTGCCGGACATGGACGGTCTCACCCTGACCCGGATCATTCGCGACGGACAGGGCGGCATGGCCACTTCCGCGACCGTTCCCATCGTGGCGCTGACCGCCTTCGCCACCGCCGAGGACCGGCGGCGCTGTCTGGACGCCGGCATGAACGAACATCTGGCCAAGCCCGTGCGGCCCCAGGACATTCAAGCGGCGCTCGAACGCGTGCGCACCGGCGCTTGCGGCGATTCGGACAACGGCGGCGACAAGAGCACCCCCTTCGACCTGTCGGAATTCACCCAATCCAGCGAGCGGGAATTCGCCACGGAAATGCTCAGCCTGTTTCTGGAACTGGCCGAATCCAAACGGCAATCCCTGAGCCGGGCCGTGGGCCAGGGCGACATCGCCGGCGCCGCCGCCCTGGCCCACGATCTGGCCGGCATGGCCGGCCCCATCCGGGCCAAACGCCTGCACCAGACCATGAAGGCCGTGCAGGAAGCCTGCAACAACGGCGAACTGGACGCCTGCCTGAACAGCTACGCCACAGCCGACCGCGAACTGGCCACCGTGCTCGACGCGGTGCGCACCCACCCCTACCTCGCCGACGGGGTCTCGTAAGCGACCGGGTGTGCCATGGCCCACATCCTGGTCATCGATGACGACGCCTTTTTCCGGGAATTCCTCTGCCGGCTGCTGCAGCGCGAAGGCCATGACGTGGCCCAGGCCGCCACGCTGGCCGAGGCTTCCCGGCGGACCGACGAAACGGAATTCGACCTGATCTTTCTGGATGTGCGTCTGCCCGACGGCTCGGGCCTCGACGCGCTGCCGCGCCTGCGCGTCCTGCCCGGCGAGCCGGAGGTGGTCATCATCACCGGGGCCGGCGATCCCGACGGCGCGGAACTGGCCATCCTGAGCGGGGCCTGGGACTACATCGAAAAATCGGCCAGCCAGGAAGCCCTGCGGCTGGCCTGCCTGCGCGCCCTGCGCTTCCGGGAAAAAAAGCAGGATTCGCTGCCCGTGCGCCGGGCCGGCATCGTGGGCAGCGGCCCGGTCATGGAACGGGTGCTGCGCCAGATGGGCCGCGCGGCCCGAAGCCAGGCCAATGTCCTGCTTTTCGGCGAGACCGGCACGGGCAAGGAACTCTTCGCCCGGGCCATCCACGAAAACAGCCCCCGCTGCGAAGCCGAATGCGTGGTGGTGGACTGCGCCGGCCTGACCGAAACCCTGCTGGCCAGCGAACTGTTCGGCCACCGCAAGGGAGCCTTCACCGGCGCCTTGACCGACAAGCCCGGCCTGCTGGCCCGGGCCCACGGCGGCACGCTGTTTCTGGACGAGGTCAGCGAACTGACCATGGACATGCAAAAGGGCTTCCTGCGCCTGCTCGAAAGCCGCACCTACCGGCCCGTGGGGGAAAACCGGGAAATCCCCGTGGATTTCCGGCTCGTGTGCGCGAGCAACCGCGATCTGGCCGCCATGGTCGCGGCCGGCACCTTCCGGGAAGACCTCTATTACCGCATCCGGGCCGTGACCATCAGCCTGCCCCCCCTGCGCGAGATCCCCGAGGAACTGCCGGAGCTGGCCGAACACCACCTGACGCGCATCTGCCGGGCCGGCCGGCTGCCGCTGGCCACCCTGGCCCCGGAGCTGCTGGAGCTGTTCCGGCAATACGACTGGCCGGGCAACGTGCGCGAACTGGCCCACATCCTGGACGCCCTGGTCGCGGCCGCGCCCCTGGAACCCGAACTGCTGCCCTCGCATCTGCCCCGGGACCTGCGCGCCCGCTTCGTGCGCTCCCGACTGTCCCGGGAACGGCGCGCCCCCGAACTCCCGACGGCCACGACCGGCTGCCCGGCGGCGGCCTCGCCCCAATCCCTTCCAGCCAGCCTTGACTGGAACGCCTACAAGCGCGTCGCCCACGACCGGGTCGAACGCGACTATCTCATCACCCTGGCCGCGGCCTGCAAGGGCGACGTGCGCCAGGCCATGGACACCTCCGGCCTCAGCCAATCGCGCCTGTACGGCCTGCTGCGCAAACACGGCCTGCGCCTGGGCGATTAAGAGAGAAGAATGCCTCCGGCGGGGGGGGGGGGGGGGGGGGGGGGGGGGGGGGGGGGGGGGGGGGGGGGGGGGGGGGGGGGGGGGGGG
>JAFABC010000311.1 GCA_023426275.1 Pseudomonadota bacterium
CCCCCCCCCCCCCCCCCCCCCCCCCCCCCCCCCCCCCCCCCCCCCCCCCCCCCCCCCCCCCCCCCCCCCCCCCCCCCCCCCCCCCCCCCCCCCGCCGGAGGCATTCCCTCTTCCTTCTTACCCTCACCTTGCCCGCGCTAGGCGCGCGCGGCGAGGCGGTCCTTGACGTAGGGGACGAGTCCGCCCTTGTCGAGGATGGTCTTCATGAACGGCGGCACGGGCTTGCACTGGATCTTCTCGCCCGTGGTCACGTTCTCGATGGCGCCGGTGTCGGCGTCGACTTTCAGTTCGTCGCCGTCGCTGATCCTGGCCACGTCGTCGCCAATCTCCAGCAGCACCAGCCCCATGTTGAAGCCGTTGCGGTAGAAGATGCGGGCGAAGCTGTGGGCGATGACCACGGGAATGCCGGCGCCCAGAATGGCGACGGGCGCGTGTTCGCGCGAGGAGCCGCAACCGAAGTTTTCGCCGGCGACCATGATGTCGCCCTTGTGCACCCGCTTGATCCAACCGGGCTCCAGGCCTTCCATGCAGTTGGCCCCGAGCTCGTCCGGATCGGTGGTGACCAGGAACCGGGCCGGGATGATGGCGTCGGTGTCGATATGCGCCCCGACCTTATGCGCTTTGCCCTGAAACATACGCTGCTCCTTCTGGGAGAGTGCGGGGGAAAACCCCTCTCCTTCCCCAAAAACTTTCAAAGGGGCTGTTGGGTCCAAGCCCCCTGCCCTCCCCCGTGCGAGGGGGTCCGGGGGGCATCATGCCCCCCGGCCGCCGGAGGCGTCTTCATCTCCATCTCCATGTCCGTCCACCTACACCTTGGCCGGGTCGATGATCTCGCCGGCGATGGCGGCAGCGGCGGCAGCGGCCGGACCGGACAGGTAGACTTCGCTTTCCAGGCTGCCCATGCGGCCCTTGAAGTTGCGGTTGGTGGTGGCGATGGCGCGTTCGCCGCCGGCCAGGATGCCCATGTGGCCGCCAAGGCAGGGACCGCAGGTGGCCGGACCGACCACGCAGCCGGCGTCCATGAAGATTTCGATGAGCCCTTCGGCCAGGGCCTGCCGCCAGATGGCGGGCGTGGCCGGCAGGACGATGCAGCGCACGGTCCTGGCGACCTTTTTCCCTTTGAGGATGGCCGCGGCTTGGCGCAGGTCCTCGATGCGGCCGTTGGTGCAGGAGCCGATAACGGACTGGTCCACGGGCAGCCCGGCCACTTCCGACACGGGCTTGACGTTTTCGGGCAGGTGCGGGCAGGCGATCTGCGGCTCCATGCCGGTGGCGTCGATGGTCACGACGCGCTCGTAGGTCGCGCCCGGATCGGCGGCCAGGGCCACGTCGCCGGTGCGGCCGTGGGCCACGGCGTATTCCAGGGTCTTGGCGTCCACCGGGAACAGGCCGACCTTGCCGCCGGCCTCGATGGCCATGTTGGACATGGTCATGCGGCCTTCCACGGACAGGGCCTCGGCCAGGGGGCCGGTGAATTCCAGGGCCTTATAGAGCGCGCCGGAGACGCCGATGGTCCCGATCAACGCCAGCATGAGGTCCTTGCCGCCGACGTAGGGGCCGAGTTCGCCGGTCAGCACCACCTGGATGGTGGACGGCACCTTGAACCAGGTTTCGCCCAGGGCCATGCCGCCGGCGATGTCGGTGGAGCCCATGCCCGTGGCAAAGGCGCCGATGCCGCCGTAGGTGCAGGTGTGGGAGTCCGCGCCGATGACCACGTCACCCGGGCCGACGAGGCCGAGTTCGGGCAGCAGGGCGTGCTCCACGCCGACGTTGCCGCCCTCGTAGTAATGGGTGATGCCCATTTCCTTGGCGAATTCGCGGCAGACCTTGACCTGCTCGGCCGAGGCGATGTCCTTGTTGGGCGTGAAGTGGTCGGCCACGATGGCCACCTTGTCCTTGTCGAACACGGCGGTGGCGCCCATCTTCTTGAAGGACTTGATGGCCAGCGGCGCGGTGATGTCGTTGGCCAGGACCAGGGAAAGCCGGCAGCGCACAATCTGGCCGGGACCGGTGACGGTCTCGTCGCTATGGGCTTGCAGGATCTTTTCGGCTAAAGTTGCGGGCATTTCCGGTCTCCCTCCTTTTTGGCCAACCGGTTGAGCGCGTTGATAAAAGCGAGCGTGCTCGCCATGATGACATCGTCGTGGACGCCGCGGCCGACGGAGCTGGCCCCGTCCTCGCGCACGCGCACGGTCACTTCGCCCTGGGCGTCGGTGCCGCCCGTGATGGCGTTGATATGGAATTCCTCCAGTTCGGGCTTGCGGCCGACGGCCTTGCACACGGCGTTGAAGGCCGCGTCCACGGGGCCGGAGCCGGAGGAGTATTGCCGCACCGTCTTGCCGTCCACCACCATCTCGAGCACGGCCGAGGGGGCGAGCTCCACATCGCCGCAGTGCACGGACATGTGGGAAAGGGCGAAGTGGTCGGGCCGGCGCAGCACCTTTTCGAGGATGAGCGCCTCGATGTCCTCGTCGAGGATGTTCTGCTTGCGGTCGGCCAGCTCCTTGACGGCGTCAAACACGATTTTAAGCTCGTCGTCGGTGAGCGTGTAGTTGAGCTCCTTGACCTTGGCGTCCAGGGCATGGCGGCCGGAGTGCTTGCCAAGGACCACCACAGCACCCTTGCGGCCGATGCTCTCGGCGGTCATGATCTCGTAGGTGCGGCGATCCTTGAGCACGCCGTGCTGGTGGATGCCGGACTCGTGGGCAAAGGCGTTGCGGCCGATGACCGGCGCATAGGGCGGGATCGGCTGGCCGATGATGCCCGAGAGGCGGCGGCACGAGGGGAAGATCTCCTCGGTGACGATGCCCGTGGTCAGATTGTAGTAGTTGGGCCGGGTGTTGAGCGCCATGACCACCTGTTCGAGGGAGGCGTTGCCGGCCCGCTCGCCTATGCCGGAAAGCGTCACTTCGGCCTGGCGCGCCCCGGCGTGCAGGGCGGCCAGGGTGTTGGCCACGGCCATGCCGAGATCGTTGTGGCAGTGCACGGCGAAGGTGACCTTGTCCGCATCCTTGACGTTGGCCAGGAGGTGGCGGATCAGCTCGGCGAACTCGCCCGGCTGGGCGTAGCCCACGGTGTCGGGAATGTTGATGATGGTGGCCCCGGCGGCGATGACGCGGTCGCACACGGCCACCAGGAATTCGGGTTCGGAGCGCGAGGCGTCCTCGGCCGAGAACTGGACCTCGACGCCCTTGGCCGCGGCGTGGCTGACGGCCTTTTCGGCCATGTCCAACACCTGCTCGGGGGTCTTGCCGAGCTTGTGCTCCATGTGCAGGGGCGAGGTGGCGATGAAGGTGTGGATGCGGCGGCGCTGGGCGTTTTTGATGGCCTCGTAGCCCCGGTCGATGTCGGACGGCAGGGCCCGGCACAAGGCGGCCACCACGGGCCTGGTCACGGTTTCGGCGATGGCGGCCACGGAAGCGAAGTCCCCCTCGCTGGCGGCCGGAAACCCCGCTTCGATCACGTCCACGCCGAGCGTCTGGAGCTGGCGGGCCATGCGGATTTTTTCCTCGCGGGTCATGGTGGCCCCGGGCGACTGTTCGCCGTCCCGAAGCGTGGTGTCGAAAATGAATACCCTGTTGTTGTCGGGCATGAGAAATTCCCCTTTGTTCTCCCGCGCGCATACGGGAGGTAACGTGGCGCGCACGGCGCGCAACGATGTGTTGGTAGCCGAGGGCCCGGACGATGACAAGAGATGTCAGAAAGGGGGTAATGGTATTATGAGAGCTCCTGGAGGGGCTCCCGTAGCTTGGCGCGGCGCGGCAGGAAAATGTAGGTGTAGATGGGACCGGAGATCAGATAGGCGGTGAAAAGGAGGAAGCCGATGAACCAGGGTTCGGAGGCGACCACCACGAAAAGGAGCATGGCCGTGACCATGGCGCTGAAGGGATGGGCCTTGACCAGCCCGAATTCCTTGAACGAGGCGTAGCGGACACGGCTGACCATGAGGAAGGACAGGACGTAGACGAGCCCGAGGCAGACCTTGGGCACGACCACGGTGGCCAGTTCGGCGGGCAGATAGCCCGTGAACATGTAGAACAGGGCCAACATGCAGCCGGCGGCGGGAATGGGCAGGCCGATGAAAAACTTTTTGGAGCTTGCGACCTTGCCGGACATGACATTGAAGCGCGCCAACCGCAGCGCCCCGCAGGCCACGAGCATGAACCCGGCCAGGATGCCGAGCCGGCCGAACTGGGACAGCTGCCACTGGTAGACCATGATGGCCGGGGTGACGCCGAAGGCCACGAGGTCGGAGAGCGAATCGAACTGCACGCCGAAATCGCTGCTGGTGCCGGTCAGCCGGGCCACCTTGCCGTCGAGGCCGTCGAACAGACACGAGAAGAGAATGGCCAGGGCGGTCATGTCGAACCGGCCCTCGATGGCCCAGAGCGCGCCCAGAAACCCGGCGAACAGACTCGCCATGGTAAACAGGTTGGGCAGGATGTACACGCTTTTGCGTGCCCGGCTCTGACTGATCTTTTCTTCTTCTTGCATCGATTCCGCAGCTTCAATCGGCCTTTTTCGCCAGGACGGTGACGCCCGCCATGACCTTCTGACCCATTGTCACGGCCGGATGATACCCATGTGGCAAATAGACGTCAAGGCGCGACCCGAACTTGATCATGCCGTAGCGCTCGCCGCGCGCGAGCCGGTCGCCCGGGGCGGCCTTGCACACGATGCGCCGGGCGATGAGGCCGGCGATCTGGACCACGGACCACTGCCCGCCGTCGGCGTCGCGAAGCCCCAGGATGTTGCGCTCGTTGTCGGTCGAGGCCTTGTCGAGGGAGGCATTGAAAAATTTCCCCGGAATGTAGCGGACCTCGGTCACGGTGCCGTCGACCACGGCCCGGTTCACGTGGACGTTGAAGATGTTCATGAAGACGCACACGACCTGGCGCGTCTCGCCGGTCAGCGGATCGGCCGCCTCGCCCATCTTGCAGACCACGCCGTCGGCCGGGGAGACGGCCAGCCCGGGACCCGTGGGGGCGGCCCGGTCGGGATCGCGGAAAAAGTTGAGGGAAAAGGCCGTGGCGCAAAGCAGGATCACGGCGAGCACGGGCCAGCGCAAAAGCGCCGCCACCAGCGTGGCCAGGGCGAACAACAGGATGATGGGGAGGCCGTCGCGGGCCAGTCCGAAAAGGGGATTATACACGGGGGGCTCCAAGGCTCGGGCAGGTGACGGCCAGATCGCGGAAAAAGCCGGTCTCGTCCCGGTAAAGGATGGTGTGCAGGCCAAGGCTCGCGGCCAGATCGATGTTGCGGGGCGCGTCATCGATAAAAAGCGAGGCGTCGGCCAAGGTCTTCATGCCGGCCAGGGCCAGCTCGAAAAAGGCGGCGTCGCGCTTGGTCAGGCCATGGTCGTAGCTGTTAAAGACCATGTCGAAGTGCGAAAAGATGTCCAGGCGGGCGTCGAGCCGGGGCAGCCAGGCGGTCTGGTCGCTTAAAATCGCGGTGCGCACGCCGGCCGCCCGGGCGGCATCGACCAGGGCGAACATGAGCGGGCGCGGCACGAAGCGCGACAGCACCGCCTCGGTCAGGTCCGCGTCCCCACCGGCAATGCCGGTGGCCTCCCGAAAGGCCTTCCAGAAGCCGGCCTCGTCGCAGCCGCCGATGACAAAACCCGTGGTCCAGGCCATTTCATAGGCCTTGGGCACGACCTCCACGGGATCGCGGCCGGCCTGCCGGGCAATGGCGGTCAGGCCGTCGCGAAAGCCCTCCTCGGCCAGCACCCCGCCGAAGTCGAAAAAAATCGTATCCGGGCGACACTGCCCGGCAAATCCGTTTTGCAAAGCCATTTGCGCTGCTTCCCTTGCCGCCGCAAAGCCCGTAAACTGTTTGGACGGCTTGTCGCATTGAAAAGCCCGTGGAAAACGTCCATTGCGGGCATTGCGAACCCGGGCGCCGGCCGGACGGGGCGCGACCGTTGCCACGGTTGCGCGACACCCAAGAGGCCAGCCCGACCCGAGGTCTGTTTGGCAACAGGCTGTTAACCGGTAACGCCGCGCCGGGCAAGCCGGGGATCGCCGGCGCGCCGGCGGCACCGGGATTGCGTCCGCCCCCGGTGCGCCCAAGGGAGCACGATCCATGGCCGAAACCATCCGCGTCGGCGTCAGCGCCTGCCTGCTGGGGGAACCCGTCCGCTACGACGGCGGGCACAAACGCGATCCCTACATTGTCGAGACGTTGGGGAAATTTTTCGAATTCGTGCCCGTGTGCCCGGAAGTCGAATGCGGCCTGGGCGTGCCGCGCGAGCCCATGCGCCTGGAGGGCGATCCCGGGGCGCCGCGGCTGGTCACCATCAACACCCGCGTCGATCTGACCGACCAGATGCGTCAATGGGCGCTCGGCCGCGTGGCCGAACTGGCCGACGAGGACCTGTGCGGCTACATCTTCAAGAGCAAATCGCCGTCGAGCGGCATGGCCCGGGTCAAGGTCTACAACGACAAGGGCGTGCCGTCCCCGCACGGCACCGGCCTGTTCGCCCGGGCCTTCATGGACCGCTTCCCCCGCATCCCGGTGGAAGACGAAGGCCGGCTGCACGACGCCGCACTGCGCGAGAACTTCATCGAGCGCATCTTCACCCTCAGCCGCTGGCGCAAGGCCCTGGCCGGGGACGGGCAAACGGGCCTCGTCGCCCGGATCGTGGCCTTCACCACCACCCACAAGCTGCTGCTCATGGCCCACAGCCCGGAGCTGGCCCGGCAGTTGGGGCGGCTGACGGCCGAAGCCAAAAACTGGCCCGCCGACGCCCTGCGCGAATCCTACGAAACCATCCTCATGCGGGCCCTGGCCCGGCCGGCCACCCCGGCCAAGCACACCAACGTGCTGGAACACATCGCCGGCTATTTCAAAAAGCAGCTCGACGCCGACGAAAAAGCCGAACTGCGCGAGGTCATCGCCAATTACCGGGCCGGGCTCGTGCCGCTGATCGTACCCGTGACCCTGCTCGCCCACTACACCCGCAAATACGACGTGGCCTACCTGCGCGACCAGCATTACCTGTGTCCCCATCCCGTGGAACTGGCCCTGCGCAACCACGTCTAGCACCAGGAACAGCCATGCCACGCATCGCCTTTCTTCCCTTGCTCACGGCCCTGATCCTCGCCCTGTGCGCGAGCGTCCCGCCCGCCCGGGCCACGTCCAGGCTGCCGGGCAAACGGGCCGTGGCCCGCATCGTCGGCAAATTGACGACCTCCGGCCGCGTCCACGGGCTGGTGGTCGGCTTCGTCACCCCGGCCGGCCGCGTGACCTACGGCTTCGGCCACTCCGGCGAGGACCGCCGGTCCAAGGCCCCGGACGGCAACACCCTGTTCGAAATCGGCTCCATCACCAAGACCTTTACCGGGCAGATGCTGGCCCAGGCCGTCATGGAAGGCCGGCTGCGCGTCACCGACCCCATGCGCCTGTACCTGCCGTCGGGCATCATCACCAAGACCTCGCCGCTCTATTGGGTGAGCATGCTTGATCTGGCCACCCACACCTCGGGGCTGCCCGAAGCGCCGTCCAACCTGCCGTCCAAGGACCCGCGCAATCCGCTTGCCGGCTACTCCACGGCCATGCTGCTCGACTACCTCAAAACGGCCAAGCCCATGTCGCCCGTGGGCCGCACCTTCTATTACAGCAATACCGCCGCCGGCCTGACCGGCTACATCCTGGCCCGGCTGTGGGACACCGACTACGAGACGCTCGTCAAAACGCGGCTGTGCGCCCCGCTTTTCATGCGCGACACCACCATCACCCTGACGCCGGACCAGCAGGCGCGCATGACCCACGGCCACGACGCCCAAGGCAACGTGGTGCCCAACTGGGACGTGACCGGTCTGGAAGGCGCCGGGGCCTTCCGCTCCACGGCCGATGACCTGCTCAGCTACGCCGCCGCCAACCTGGGCATCCGGCCCACGCCCCTGCTGCCGGTCATGAAGCTGGCCCAGTTGCCGCGCAAGCACGTGGCCTCCATTCCGACGCTCTCTATCGGGCTGTTCTGGAACACCATGAACTTCGGCGGCAAGGCCTTTGTCATGCACGCCGGCCGCTCGGGCGGCTACTTCGCCCTGGTGCTCATGTCGCCCGAGGACGGGACCGGCGTGGTGCTGCTGTCCGACACGGAAGGCGACTTTTCCGACGACGGCTGGAAGCTGCTGGAACTCGTGGCCGGCAAACGCGAACCGTGAGGGGAAAAGACAAAGATGCCTCCGGCGGCCGGGAGGGGGTCACCCCCTCCCGGACCCTCCCGAAAGGGGTGGGCGGACGTTGGGTTGGCCGGGTGGTCCGGTGTCTGGTGGCGGGCCTGTGCCTGTTTGGCTGCGTCGCTTCGCGCCGGCAAAGAACCATCGAGGGGGTCCGGGGGGCATCATGCCCCCCGGCGGCCGGAGGCATCTTCTCTTCCCCCGGCCGCCGCAGGCCGCTTGCATCGCAACCATCCATACAAGGAGGGCGACGATCCCATGACCTTGGCAACACATCCCGGCCCGGCCGCCGGCGACGCGACGCTGTCCGTGGCCGCGGCCTGCCATGCCTATCGCAACAGCCTCGACGCCTTCCAGGTCGATCTGCCCACGGCCATCCCCTTCATCAACCGGATGCTGGAGGAGAAGATTTCGACCCTGCCCGGTGACGCCCGCGAGCTGCTCGAACAGGCCATCCGCTCGGCGGTCCAGCTGGCCACCCTCGATCCGGCCGTGCTCGGCATGGGCCTGACCTCGGGCATCGCCCCGGGCGCGCAGACGGCCATCAAGATCCTTGAAGCCACCCATGTCGAACCGCAGCTGTTCGACACCCTGCGCAAGGCCTCCATGAAGCACCAGAGCGACGAGATCCGGCGCATCTGCCAGGGCATCCTGGCCCGCAACCCCATGGCCGTGCGCTTTGCCGATTTGCTGTTGCAGGTGGATTTTTTCGAGGGCAAACGCCCGGACGACAGGTTGCTGGCCGGCTTCCGCTGTCCCAAGGCCCTGCTGCCACTCTGGCAGAAGCGGCTTTTCAACCACTACGCGGCCATGGGCGACGACGACGGGGCCCGGCCGTTGTGGGAGACGATCCGGCCGCTGGCCACCGATCCCTTCACCCTGTCCCAGGCGGCCGAACTTTTTCGGCGCGACGGGGACCTCGACGCCGCCCTGACCCTGTATGATCAGGCCGCGTCCCTCGATCCCCTGCAACGCCCCTACGCCCTGCGCCGGCAGGCGCTGGCCGCGCCCTTCGTCCCCGATCCCGCGCTCGTGGCGGCCCAAAAGGTCGCCATTTATCTGTACAGCTTCAACAAAGCCGCCGTGCTCGGCGAGACCATCGACAGCCTGCGCGGCTGCGACATCGGCCCGGCGCGCATCAGGATTCTGCTCAACGGCTGCACCGACGACAGTCTGGCCGTGGCCGAACGGGCCAGGACGCTTTTCCCGGAAAACGAGGTGGAGATCATCAGCCTGCCCGTCAACGTCGGGGCCCCGGCCGCCCGCAACTGGCTGCTGGCCCAGCCGGCCACCCGGGAAAGCGACTATGTGGCCTTCCTTGACGACGACGTCTTTCTCCAGCCCGACTGGCTGGCCCACATGCTGACCGTGGCCGAAAGCGACCCGCGCATCGGCAACGTCGGCTGCAAGGTGGTCTTTCCCGGTGACTTCCCCCTGCTCCAATACCTCTATCGCCATATCGACCTCGTGGCCGACGACGTCGTCCGGGTGAGCCTGCCCACGCCGGCCCAGCAATACGACATCGGCCTGTACGACGTGATCCGGGAAACCCGGGTGGTCATGGGCTGCCAGCACCTGCTGCGCACGGCCTCCCTGGCCGACGCCCCGCTCTACGACATCCGCTATTCGCCCTCGCAGATCGACGACACCGACCACGACCTGCAACTGTGTCTGGCCGGCTGGAAGGTCTTTTACTGCGGCACGGTGACCTGCGTGCACCGGCAGGGCTCGGGAACCTCGTCGCGCAGCCGGCTCGGTCTGGCCAGCCAGGGAAGTATCCTGGGCAATGATGTGAAATTCCTCTACAAATGGCTTGAGCACAAAAACGAGGTGGCCGGACTCGATGCGCTGAGCCTGCACGAAACGGACGCCGGCAGCGCGACCGTTTCCCCTTGACAACAGGCCGATCATGCACATTCTTTTTGACATAATCACACTATCCTGTCTGAAGGAGGTAGGATTATGTTCAAGAGTCTTTTGCCGCGCCTGCGGGAGAAGTCCGCAGAGAGCATGCGTCCTGTGAGTCTGGCCGACCTGATGGAAGATTTCTGGCGTCAGCCCTTTGGCGCCTTTCCGCCGGTTTTCAAGGACCTCGACTATCCGGCCGTGGATGTCAGCGAGGCCGACGGCGTGGTGACGGTCAAGGCCGAACTGCCCGGACTCGACCCCAAGGATGTGGAGATCACCGTCGAAGACGACGCCCTGGTCCTGCGTGGGGAGAAGAAGTTCGAGGACGAGGAGAAAAAGGACGACTATCACCGCATCGAGCGGTCCTACGGCTCGTTTTCTCGGGTGGTGCCCCTGCCCGGCAAGGTCCGGGAGGCCGAGGCCAAGGCCCGGTTCGATAAGGGCGTGCTGACCATCACCCTGCCGCGCGACACGAGCGAGGCCGGCAAGAAGATCACCATCGAAAGCTAAGTGGGTGGGATGAAGAATGCCTCCGGCGGCCGGGAGGGGGTCACCCCCTCCCGGACCCTCCCGAAAGGGGCAGGGCGTGCGGTGGCAGCCGGGCGGTGCCGCAAGGCGCCCCCGGCTTTTTTTCGTTTTCCGGCTGCGGCTCCCCGCCGGGAGGGATGCACTGGCGAAATAAAAAGACATTATATTTTAGTATGTTGAAAATCTTCTTGCAGATATTAAAAATTAGTTGTTGACGAAGCCCGCCGATTTTGACAGTTATGCCCCTCGGCAACGGCGGTCGCCCCGCTGCTCCGGACCGGACGGAAAGAAAAGAGAAAAAAGTGATTGACAACCGGGCCGGGCGCAGATAAATAAACGGGTCTTTGAAACGAGGCGGCATAGCCAAGTGGTAAGGCAGAGGTCTGCAAAACCTCCATTCTCCGGTTCAAATCCGGATGCCGCCTCCACAGCCGATCATGAGCGGGAATAACTCAGTGGTAGAGTGCAACCTTGCCAAGGTTGAAGTCGCGGGTTCAAATCCCGTTTCCCGCTCCAGCGAAAATCCAGGCCGGCCCACAAGCCGGCCTTTTTCTTTTGCCTCCGAGCCCAATGTGCGATAGGCCACGCCTTTGCTTACCCAACAGGAGCCGATCGTGAGTCGCACCGTTTCCCTTGACGCGCCCCTGGACACCCTGCTCGACGCCGCCAAAAGCCGCTACGACGTCCGCTTCGAACCCGTGACCATCGCCGGCGAAACCCTGGAGATCCTCCAGATCGCCGACCTCGAAGCCCTGGTCGACCGACTGGTCCAGACCTCCGGCGGCGGGCCCATCGAACTGCCCTACTGGGCCAAGATCTGGCCCGCCTCCATGCTGCTCGGCCATTTCCTGCCCCACCTGGGGCCCGGCGAAGGCCGATCCCTGCTCGAACTCGGCGCGGGCATCGGCATCTGCGGCCTGTTCGCGGCCAGGCGCGGGTTCAACGTCCTTATTACCGACATCAATCCCGACGCCCTGCTCTTCGCCAAGATCAACATCCTGCAAAACGGGCTGGGCGATCTGGCCGACGTGGCCAGGGCCGATTTCGCCGCCGACCGCCTGGGCCGGCGCTTCGACGTCATCCTTGGCGCGGAAGTCCTCTACCTCCAGGACCTCTACCGCGGCCTGCTCAAGTTCCTGACCGCCCACATCGGCCCCGATCCGGCCGCCGAAGTGGTGCTGGCCAAGGACTACAGCCGCAAGGCCACCCGGTTCATGACCCTGGCGGACAAGGAATTCCACATCGCCGAACGCGTGGTGGGCTACAAGGAAACCAACCCCGAAAACGGGGAGCCCGAACGCAAACTCTGCCAGATCCACCGGATGCGCCCGCGCAAACATGCCTGACGGACCATTCCGCATTGCCTGTGCCCGTCGGGCGGCCACGCCGGACGGCGCGGCCGCCTTGTCGCGGCGACACGAATCGTCTACGGGGACGGCGGACGCGCTTCCCGACGCCTCCCCGGCGTTGCGGGAGACTGGCGCCGTCCAAGAGAACCGACACCGATGCACACGCCCCACACGCCCCCGCCGGGTCTGACCTCCCGGCCCAAGGGCCACACCTACGAACAGGACAAGATCTGCCCGCCGGCCGCCACCGTGGCCCGGGCCCGCGCCGCCTTCGCCCGGCTGGGCCGGGGCGTGCTCGCCGAAACCAAACGCATCGACACCGGACGCCTCGGCATCCCGGTCTTCATGAGCCTTTGCGGCGAGGCCGCCCGGGCGGTCATGCCCACGCGCAAGCAGATGGGCAAGGGCGCCACCCCGGAGCAGGCCGAAGCCTCGGCCCTCATGGAACTGGCCGAGCGGTTCAGCTTTTTTTCCTATTTCGCCGACGAGGACCGTTTTCTGCCCGCCACCTGGTCCCAGGCCCACATCTTTTTCGGCGACACCCTGCTGCCCATCGCCTGCATCACGCGGTCGGCGGGCGACGACCTGGACGACGACACGGCCCGGCGCGTACTCGACCTCGTGCCCTGGAAGTTCGTCCTGGCCCGGGATGTGGCCGCCGGCCGCGACGTGGCCGTGCCGCTCAACTGGTTCAAGCTCTTAAACGAGTTCAACGGCTCCTCGGCCGGCAACTGCTTCGAGGAATCCGTGCTCCAGGGAGCCTGCGAACTGGTCGAGCGCCACGTGTGCGCCGTGATCGACCGCGACCGCCCGGTGCTGCCGACCATCGCCCCGGACTCCTGCACGGACCCGGTGCTGGCCGGACTGCTTGACGCCTTTGCCCAAAACGGCGTCCGGGTCTGGCTCAAGGACTTCAGTCTGGGCATGCCCGCGCCCACGGTCGGGGCCATCGCCTACGACCCGGCCAGCTTTCCCCATGCCTCGGAAATCGTGTTCACCGCCGGCACGGCCTCGTCGCCGATCAAGGCGGCCATCCGGGCCCTGACCGAGGTGGCCCAGCTGGCCGGGGATTTCGAGACGGCCAGCAACTACGAGGCCTCGGGCCTGCCGAAATTCACGCGCCTGGAAGACGCGGCCTGGATCATGGACGGTCCTGACGTCCGTCTGGACGCCCTGCCCTCCATCGAGGCCGGGGACATCGCCGACGAACTGGCCGCCCTGGCCGAAGGCCTGACCGCGCTTGGCCATCCCCTGCTGACCGTGGACACCACCCATCCCGAACTCGGGCTGGCGGCCAACTACAATTTCGCCCCGGGACTGGCCTTTCGCGAACGCACGCCGGCGGCGAGCCTGGGGCTTTTCACCGGCCGGGTGCTGGCCGAGCAGGCCGACCCGGAAACGGCCCGCCACGGCCTGGACGTGCTGACGGAAATCTACCCCGACGCGCCGTTTCTGCCCTTTTTCGAAGGCATGCTGGCCCTGCGTCTGGACGACGCGGCCACGGCCCTGGAACAATTCGCCCGGGCCGAGGCCCTGGAGCCCCGCGACGAGGACAAGGCCCTGGCCGCGTTTTATCAGGCCCACGCCCTGTCGCGGCTGGACCGCTTCGCCGAGATCGCGCCGCATCTCGACCGGGCCATCGCCCTGGCCGACGACGTCAAGGAATTCTACAACCTGCGCGGCGTGGCCCGGTTCAAGGCCGGCGACTACGAGCAGGCGGCGGCCGATTTCCAGGCCGCCCTGGACCTGGACGCCGGTTCGGCCATGGATCTGGCCAACCTCGGCCTGTGCCTGGAGCGCCTGAGCCGGCTGGAGATGGCCGCCCACCACCTGGGCGCGGCCCTGGCCCTCGATCCGGACATCGGTTTCGCCCGGGAAGCCCTGGCGCGGCTGGAAAACGGGGGCGCGTGAGGCAATTCGTGACAATTGCCTGATTTCATAGACAAATTTGTTAAGTTCAAGCCGTGTTTTTCGCGAAAGGCATTGACATTGGCGGATGATTCGGGGTATTGTAGCAAAATATTATGGGAGCCGGAACGATTGCTCCGAAACGGCTCGCCAGCTTACCGTGACCCATTGGGCATCAAGGGTGCCCTGATTTATGGGTGAGGCTTCCCGCTCGTCGGGGAGGCGCTTGGAAACCGCCCGGTTTTTTTCGAGTACGGTCCGGGCGCTGTTCTCATCAACCTGTTAAGGAGGATGCGCATGGCTACTGTCGAGTACAAAGGCAAAACGTTCGAAGTCGACGAAGACGGCTTCCTGCAGAAATTCGAGGACTGGACGCTTGAGTGGGTGGACTACGTGAAGGATTCCGAAGGAATCAAGGAACTCACCCCCGAGCATAACAAGGTCATCGAGTTCCTCCAGGACTACTACAAGAAAAACGGTATCGCCCCCATGGTCCGCATCCTGTCCAAGGTCACCGGTTTCAAGCTCAAGCACATCTATGAGCTGTTCCCGTCCGGACCGGGTAAAGGAGCCTGCAAAATGGCTGGTCTGCCCAAGCCCACCGGCTGCGTCTAGACCATACCTTCCTCGAGGAAAAAAGGCGGCAAGGCGACTTGCCGCCTTTTTTTGCGCCCGGAGCCGCTGGGGGAAGCGTAACGCTCCGGCCGGCGTCCCGGGAAGCGACGCCTCAGGCCTTGGGCCGGGCTTTGGGTCTGGCCTTGGCCTTCACGCGCTTTGCGGGCTTTTTCGGTTTCTTGGCCGGCAGCTTGCCTTCCTCGGCCAGCTTGAAAAGCTTGCGCTTTTTGGACTCGAAGCTCAGCGCCGTCTTGATGGCGGCCAGGGCCATGGCCGCGATGGTCAAAATGATGACCAACCCTTTTTGCAGCTGCCACTTCTGCTGCTCCATCATGTCCGCCACCCAGCCCTGGCCGGAGGTCTGGAACAGGTAGACGAAAAGCGGCACCAGCACCAGGGACAGTCCCAGCCCCGCCACTTCCATCCACAGGAAGTTGCGGCCGAGCAACATGCAAAAGAACGTGGAATCCCGCACGATGCGCAGGGTGATCAGCCGCGTGCGCAGCGTGCGGATGCGTTCGTCCACCTCGGGCAGGTAGGCCCGGCTTTTGTGGAAATTGTCCGCCTCGTCCATGGGCGAGGTGCGCATCCAGTTGAGCTTGGTGGCGCAAAAATTGAAATCGTTGTTGAATTCCCGCAGCAACGTGGGAAAGGGAAACCAGGCCGCCTCGCGCTGCACGGCCTTGAGGTCCTCGAACTGACGGTCCTGGGTCTGGCGCATGACCTTGATTTCGTGCTCGACCTTTCTGGCCACCGCCGTCTCGATCTCGCCGACGCCGACCTCCAGGTTCTTGAATGCCACGTAGTTGCCGACCTTGCCGAGCTTGGTCAGCTCCTGCACCCGGGTTTCGGCTTCGAGCAGATAGGGTTCGCTTTCCAGAAACCGCTCGCGAAGCGATTCCGACAGGGTGCCGAGGCTGGCGGTCAGGGTCGTGGTTTCCACCTTGGCCGCCTCCCAGATGCGCCACAAGGCTTCCAGGATGTGCAACCGGCCGCGCTCCAGCTCCGGATCGATCATCACCCGGTTAAACATCGAGGGATTGCCCGGCAACAGTTGGCCGAAAAGCTGCAACCCCTGATCCGTGAAGCCCATTTTCACCAGACACGCCCCCTGGCGATACACCGGCTCGGTCCACTTGGGGCTTTCCCTGAGCACGTCCCGGTACAGGGCGATGGCCTTGTGGCATTCCCCTTGAATCTCCATGGCCCGGGCCTGCAAAAACAGGAAATAGGCCCGTTGCAGGGCCGTGTAGCAAAGCCGGCCCGACTCCTGCCAATAGTAGACGGCCTTGGTCCAGTCCCCGCCCTCCATGGCGGCCATGCCCTGCAGCGATTTGGGCTGGAAGGCCCGGGGATACTTGGTCAGGGCCTGGATCATCTGGTTTTCGTAGGCTTCGGCGTCGCCCTCGCGAAGCGCCGCCAACGCCTCCCAGAAAAAGCTGCCCTCCCTGGGCCCCAGCTGCTCCAGCCCGGCCGGCAGGTCCTTGCCCCGGGAGCGCCAGACCGCCTCCAACATGCGCAGTTGCACCGGCGCATCGATCTCGAAAATGGCGGCCAGCAGCAGGTCGATGTCTTCCTTGCCGCCAAGGCGCTGGCGCATGGCGGCCACGGGGTCCTCGCCAAGGGCCGCGTCGAGCTTCTGGGACAGCCCCTCCAGGCCGCCGATGTCCAGCCGGCCGAACCGCGCCCAGACATCGGGCCGGGCGGCGGTGAGCTGCTTCGACGGACAGGCGGCGGGTCCGTGGTTGGTCAGGCCGCAGTAAAAGCACGGCCGGGCATCCCCGCCGGACAGCTGGGCGGGCAGCGGCACGGCCAGGGACCCGACGATCGCGGATTCGGCGTCGGCCCGGGGCAGGCTCACGTTGCACCAGTCGTCGATATTCACCCCCCGCGACAGGGTCCGGGCCTCGTGGATGACGAAATCCCCGCCAAGCCAGAAGGCCGAGCGGTAGCTCATGTGCGGCAGGTCCGGGGCCAGCTGGTCCCAGTCGAGCCCCAGCCGGCGCGGCAGATCCTTGCCAAAGACATGGCCCTTGCTGCGGGTCACGGCCATGACGCTCGGCCAGTAGTGCCCGCCCTCCCCGACCTCCTTGAGCCGCATGATGCGCGACACCGTTTCGCGGCACCATTTCTGGAAAAGCCGCAGCCCCGGCGCCTCGAAGAGCAAAAAGCCCTCGTGCCGCATGAACTTGAGCCCGATCCGCTCGATCACCTCGTGCAGTTCGGTGGCGATGTTGTGCCACCCCTCGGCCGTATCGCGGCTGAGCGGATCGCCCAGGGGATGGATGACGCCGAACCAGCCCAGGCCCGAATCATAGGTCAGCCCCGGGTCGGCCTCCAGGCGCTCGAAGGCCACCCGGGCCAGCCCGGAATCCGGCTTTATGGGCGTGCTGGACAGGCCCGGGTTGCCGGCCAGCTGTTTTTTGACCGAGGGATGGATGAGGATGTCGAGCCGCTCCCCCGGCGTCACATGCTGGCGCGAGAGTTCGACGGAAATGGACAGGGACCGCTCGAACTTGGGGCTGACGAGCAACGAGGCCGGGAACACCTCGATAAAAAGCGGAATGGCATCGACCCGCCCCCAGACATGGACCCGGGCCAGGGCGCGCAGCCCCTCGGTGCCGGAAAAATACCACAGCGCCTGCCCGGTGGTCTCGGCCATGCAAAAGCCGCCATAGTCCTCGAGCATGGCGTTAAACGCCCCGTCGAGCTGCCCGTCCCAGGCCACCCAGACGCCAAGGCCGGAGTGCACCATGCGGGTGGAGCCGACACGGGGGAGTTTCTCGAGCAAATTAGTAATGTAAAGCGTGGACAACGGCGCGATTCTCCCTTACTTGGCGGCCATGGACATCTCAAAAACCATCGCATCGCTTAAGGCCGAGCCGGGCTTTCTCGAAAAGGTCGGCATGGTGCTCGTGCACAACGGCGTGGCCCGGGCCACGTCGCGCAAGGGCGCTCCCGTGGGCAAGCTCGAAGTCAAGGTGGACCAGGAGCTTGTCGAAACCTTCCGCCGCGAGGGCGAGGCCATGCCCGGCATGTTCCGGGTGCTGGTCGAGGCCAGGGCCGGGACCTTCACGCCCGGGGACGACCTGCTTTTTATCGTCGCCGCCGGCGATATCCGCGAACATGTGCTGGCCTCCCTCACCCACACCCTGACCCGCATCAAGGCCGAGGCCATCACCAAGACGGAAATTGCGCCCTAGGCGGACGCGTCCCCGTCTCCCGGGCGGCTGGCGGCCGCGACCAGGGCCAGCACGCGCGCGGCCTCCTCGGGCTTGTCGCGCTTGAGGCAGCCTCTGGCATAGCACAGGGCCTTGCGTTGCAGTTCCTTTTTAATGCACGCCTTGTGCCAGGATGAAAGACCGCCCCGATCGAGCAGGCCGAGCATGGACCGGATGCGGAAGAGATCCTGGCCGATGTAGATGGCCGACAGCTGGTCGGGGCGGCCGCCGTGGCGCACGGCCAGGGGGGCATCGAGCAACCCCACCGGATGGCGGGCCAGGATGCGCAGCCACAGGTCGTAGTCCTCGCAGGCCGGCAACGACTCGTCGAAGCCGCCGACCTCCTCCCACAGCGTCCGGGTGAACATGACCGTGGACGGGCTGACCAGACACCGCACAAGCGCCTGCTCGAAAAAAAAGCCGTCCGGCTTGGCGTGCGCCCGACCCGGATTGACCCGCCGGCCGCCGCGTATCCAGACCTCCTGGGTCTGGCTGACGAGCAGCCGCCGGTCGGCCATGAAGGCCAGCTGGCGGGCTGTTTTTTCCGGCAGCCAGACGTCGTCGGAATCGAGCAGGGCCAGATAGTCGCCCCGGGCGGCGGCCAGCCCGGTGTTGCGGGCGGCGGACACGCCGCGCCCGCCGCCATGGCGCAACACGCGCAGCCGGGGATCGCCCAGGGCGGCCAGGGCGGCGCCCGTGCCGTCGGTGGAGCCGTCATCGACCACGATGATATCCAGGGCGGCGTGGGTCTGGGCCAGCACCGAGGCCACGGCCCGGCAGACCATCCCGGCCCGGTCCCGGGTGGGGATGACGACCGACACCAGAATCTCGCCTTGGCCGCACGCGCATTGTCGTTGCATGGGCTTACGTGTACATGCCCCGTGCCGGCCTGCCAAGCCGCCGCGCGCCCGAAAGCGGCCCGTCACGCGGACCGCAGCCAGCCCAGACCGTGGAGGTTCCGCCGTCATGCCGTCCAGCCACAACGATTCCATCCGCGCCTACCGCCAGGGCCTGCTGGCCGGTTCCGGCGAAACCAGCTTCCAGGTGGTGGTGGCGCAAACCGACCTGTTCGTTCTGGCCGAACGGGACCTGTCCCGGGACATCGCCGATTTCGTGTCCGCGCTGCGGGCCGGACTCGAAACCCACCTCCTGCTGCATCCGGACTTCCGGGCCGCGCTGACGCCCGTTGCGGCCGCGCCCGACGCGCCGGCCATCGCCCGGGACATGGCCGAGGCGGCGGCGCGCTTCGGCGTCGGCCCCATGGCCGCCGTGGCCGGGGCCTTTGCCCAGGCCGTGGCCGACCGCTTTGCCGGGGTCTCGCCCAATCTGGTGGTGGAAAACGGCGGCGACATCTATCTGCGCTCCACCACGCCGCGCACCGTGGCCCTGCTGGCCCGGCCCGTGGAGGGCGCGCGGCTGGCCCTGACCTTTCCGCCCGCCAAGCTGCCGGCGGCGGTGTGCGCCTCGTCCGGCACCATCGGCCATTCCCTGAGCCTCGGGCAGGCGGACATGGTCACCGTGGTGGCCGACCGGGGCGCGGTGGCCGACGCCGCGGCCACGGCGCTTGGCAACATCCTGGCGCGGCAGGCCGACCTGCACGCCGTGCTGGCCCGGGCCGAGGCCTGGAAACGCCGGGGCGTGCGCGGCGTGTTCGCCCAGCTCGGCGAACTGGTCGGCGCGGTCGGCGACCTGGAGCTGGCGGCGCTCGAAAGCTGACGCCGGCCGGCGCCACGCACTCCCCTTCCCCACAAAAAAAGCGGGCGCCGGACAAAACTGCCCGGCGCCCGCCCTGGCCAATGGCGGCCTCCCCCTAGCAGGCAAAGATACGGCGTATGGCGCAACGCACCGGACGCATCGCCGGCGCGGGACCGACCACGACGGGGATCTGTCCGCCCCGCTCAGGCATGAAGGCTCTTGACGGTCCGTTCCAGCTCGCGCCCCAGGGGCGTGCGCAGGGACATGTGGCGCTCAAGGGACGTGATGCCCTTGACCACGGTGGAATGGCGGCGGTTGAACCGGCTGCCGATGTCCGCCAGGGACAGGTCGGTGTGCTGGCGGGCCAGAAGAAAGGCGGTGTTGCGGGCGAGCACGTACTGCCGCTTGCGCGATTTGGACACGAGCTGATCCTGGGACAGGCGGTAGACGTCGCAGACGTAGGCGACAATGTCCTCCAGGTTCAGGGGCCGGGCTTCGAGGTCGTAGTGCTGGAGCACGTCCCAGGCCAGGTCCACGGACAGGTTGCAATGCAGCAGCCGGGCCTTGAGCACGAGATTTTGCAGGCAGCTTTCGAGCTGGCGCACGTCGGCGTGGAGCCGGTCGGCCAGCAGGGTGGACACGTCGTCCGGCAGCAGGACCTGATGGATGGCGGCCTTGCGGTCCAGGATGCGTTTGCGCGTGACGAGGTCGGGCTTGTCGATCACGGCCAGACAGCCCGAGGACATGCGGGAAAGCAGCTGGGCGTCGAGGCCGGTCAGGTCGCGCGGCAAAAAGGAGCTGGTGAAAACGAGGCGGCAGCCCCGGGAATTGAGCGCCTTCAAGGTGTTGAGCAGCTCGTCCTGGATGCGCGGCTTGTCGCGGAAAAAGTGCACGTCCTCAAGCAGCAACACGTCCACGTTCTCGCGGAAGGCGGCCTTGAACCGTTCCACCTGCTTGGTCTTGAGCGCCATGACCAGCCGGTTGGCGAATTCCTCGGCCGAAAGATAGGCCACGCGCATGTTCTCGCCGCGCTGGCGTCCGTCATGGCACAGGTAGCGACCCATGGACTGGATGAGATGGGTCTTGCCCAGGCCCGGCGCGGAGCTGATGAACAGCTGCTCCGCCGTCAGCGACATGTCGCAGATGCCCTTGCTCGCGACGAAGGCCAGTTCGTTGGAGGGACCAACCACGAACTCGTCGTAGCTGAAGCGGAAACGGGCGTCGTCGGTATCCGGCGCCTTGGGGGTCATGGGCAGGGTCAGGGACTTGTGCGCCCTGGCCGGACGGGGCGCGGCCGCGGCGGCCGCGGGCGTATCCGGAGCCTCGGCCCTGGCCCGGGCCGCGACGACTTCGACTTTCGGCCGCGCGCCCATGACGGCGGTACCGGCTTCGGCCACGGCGTCGACCAGCCGTTCCCGCACCCAGGACGCCACAAAGGCATTGGGGGCGGTCAGTTCCAAAACGCCGTTCCGGGCCCGGGCCGAGAGCGGCTTGATCCAGAGGTTGTAGAGTCCGGGACTCAGGGTCTTTTCGAGGAGCTTTTTGATTTTGGGCCAGATCGTTTCCATAGCGGGCACATTACGGAGGGAGGACGTCGGGGCAAAGACGGATTAGCCGCTGGAATTCGTGGCCGGGCCTTTGGGTTCTCTACAACATAACACACCGGATTCACGTGTATTTCCTGGATACCCAACAAGGACGGGCTTTTTCGCGGCCCCTGAAAGGCCCCGTCAGACGGGGGTTTCGGGGCGCATGGCGGCATTATGCACATCTGTGAAAGTGTTTTCCACAGGCTTAACTCAAAATTTCTCCTTCTCACGCAACCAGAATTTATTTTCTTCGTGTTCCAACACCCTATTTTTGGGTTGACCATCGGGAAAACCCGCTTGGCCCTTGCCAATTCGCCACATCCCCCCGGCAGTAAACATGAACACGTCACGAACAACTGCATAAATTCATTATAAAAAAAAGATTATCCTGCATTTATGGCAGGTTGGATACGGAAAACGTCAAAAAACCGCCATCGAAACAGCGGCTTTCCGAAGGTGCGGGAGGGGCGAAAATCGGGATTTAAAGGGAACTAGGCGGAGTTTGCGGCAGACGTGGACGCCTGCCGCACGAGAATCGTTCGTCTTCCGGGCAATAGCCCAGTCGATCGCAACGCGCACCGGCCCCGGCGAAGACCACCGGCAGGGCCTCCCGGCACAGTCCGAGCATGGCCATGGCCATGGCCCGGATCTCCCACTGGGCCCGCATGCAGCAGCGCAGTTCGAAAAAATGCAGCAGCGACCGGCAGTTCATGGTCACCACCACCTTGGTCTCGCAGGCGTTGGGCAAAACGAACCGGGCGTCCTCGTTGGCCTTGCCGCCCCGGCCGTGGCGGGTGAGAATCTCCTGAAGCTCGGCATAGGCCTGTCCGGCCTGTGCCATGGCCGCCTCGAAGCGCTCGCGGGCCTCGGGCACGGCGGCGACGGCCGGCGGCAGGATGAAATCGAAGCCGGCCGCGTCCACATATCGCTGGGACTGCTGGGAGTAGCTGGCCAGCCGGTGGCGCACCAGCTGGTGGGAGAGCGCCCGGGATACGCCGGCCACGGAAAAGGTGAAGGAGACATGCTCGATGGGCGACTCGTGGCCCGAAGCCATGATGCGCGTGACGAACTCCGCCTGCTTGTCCTGTTCGATTTCACCCGACAGCAGGCGCGGCCACAGCTCCGCCACAGAGCCCGGATGGTAGCATTGGCGAAAGGCGGCGTAGATCAGCGACAGCGCGTCCGGGGTGTGGGCGAGCAGGGTGACGGCAAGGGAGGTGGCGGGCATCAGTCGAGCATCCCCTTTTTCATATGCGTATAGGCCTTGGCCGTAGCCACCCGGCCGCGCGGCGTGCGTTTGATGAGCCCGCACTGGATGAGGTAGGGTTCGTAAATCTCCTCAATGGTGCGAACTTCCTCGCTCAGCGCCACGGCCAGGGTCTTGACCCCCACCGGGCCGCCTTCGTAGTGGCCGATGATGGTCTCCAAAATCTTGCGGTCCATCTGGTCCAGGCCGTGCGGGTCCACGTCCAGGCGCGACAGGGCCTCCCGGGCCAGCTCCTCGTCCAGGGTCGCCGCCCCGGCCACCACGGCGAAATCGCGCAGCCGGCGCAACAGCCGGTTGGCGATGCGCGGCGTGCCGCGCGAACGCTGCCCCACCACCAACGCCCCGCCGGGCGTGATGCCGATGCCGAGGATGGCCGCCGCCCGGGACACGATGCGGGCCAGTTCCTCGGGCGAGTAGAATTCCAGCCGGAAAATCACGCCGAAGCGGTCGCGAAGCGGCGAGGTCAGCAACCCCAGCCGCGTGGTCGCCCCGACCAGGGTGAAGGGTTCGAGGTCGATGCGCACGGTGCGCGCCCCGGGGCCCTGCCCGATGATCAGGTCGAGCTTGAAATCCTCCATGGCCGGATAGAGGATCTCCTCCACCGCCGGCGGCATCCGGTGGATCTCGTCGATAAAAAGGATGTCGCCGCGCCGCAGGTTGGTGACGATGGCGGCCAGATCGCCGCAACGCTCCAGTACCGGGCCGGTGGTGGTCACCAGATTGACGCCGAGCTCCGAAGCCATGATCTGGGCCAGCGTAGTCTTGCCCAGGCCCGGCGGGCCGTAAAGCAGGCTGTGGTCCAGGGCCCGGGACTGCTCCATGGCCGCGTGCAAAAAGACCCGCAGATTGGCCCGCAAATCGTCCTGGCCGATAAAATCCGCCAGCCGCGACGGCCGGATGGTTTCGTCGGCACTGCCCGTCGAACGGGGCGCGCCCGGTTGGCAATCGTCGTTCATGTCTTCTCGGAAGCCAGGCGTTTCAGGGCCTGACGCAACGCCCCGGCCACATCCAGATCGGGTTCGGCCTCAAGCACGGCTTCGGCCACGCGCCGGGCGTCGGCTTCGGCATAGCCCAGATTCGTCAGTCCCGCCACCACGTCCCCGAGCACGCCCGGGGCCATGGCCGAGGGCGCAACCAGGGCGGACGTCGCGGCGGCCCGGCCTTCGAGCTTGTAGGTCAGTTCGACGAAAATCCGCTGGGCGCTTTTCTTGCCGATGCCCGGCACCCGCACCAGTGCGTCCACATCGCCCGTCGCCACCAGCCGGGCCAGATCGTCAGTGGAAAAACACGACAAAATGGCCAGGGCCGTGCGCGGCCCGAGCTTGGAGATGCCAAGCAGCAGCCGGAAGGTTTCGCGATCCTCCAGACTGGCAAAGCCGAAAAGCTCCAGGGCGTCCTCGCGCACCACGGTGTGGACGTAGAGCGCACACTGCCCGCCCGGAGCCGGCAGCGACGCGGCCACGGGTTCCGGCAGTTCCAGTTCGTAGCCCACGCCGCCGGGCGTCAGCACGATGGCGTAGCGCTCCCGCCGGGCCAGCACCCGGCCTTCGATATAGCCGATCATCGCGCCCCGCACAGGCGGGTCATCCGCCTCTGGTTGAGATGGCACACGGCCGCGGCCAAGGCGTCGGTCGCGTCCACGGCGAAAGTTTCCCGACATGCCAGCACCCTGCCCACCATGAAGGCCACCTGGGATTTCTCGGCCCGGCCCGTGCCGACCAGACTCTTTTTAATGATGGTCGGCTCGTAGGAAAAAACCGGCAACCCGGCCACGGAACACGCGGCCAGGGCCGCACCCCGGGCCTGCCCGAGCTTGAGCGCCGTGCCCGCGTTTCGCGACATGAACACGTTTTCCACCGCCGCCTCGACCGGCCCGTGCCGGGCGATCAGCTCGGCCACGGCGCTGTAGATAACGCCCAGCCGGCGGGGAAAGTCCGTCTCCCCGCCCGTGCGTACAACGCCGGCGGCAATGAGGTCCAGCACGCCCGATCGCTCCCGCACGAAGCCGTAGCCCGTAATCCGCGATCCGGGATCGAGCCCGAGGACGATCAGGTCGGTCGATGCTGGCATGGAGATGAAGATGCCTCCGGCGGCCGGGAGGGGCACTGCCCCTCCCGGACCCTCCCGAAAGGGGGAACAAACACCCCGCCCCTTTTTGAGGGGGACCGGGGGCGTCATGCCCCCGGAGGTGAAGGGCCGGGAGAGGCCGCGCCTCTCCCGGTTTTTCAATTACCCAAGCAGTTCGTCGGGCAGATCGCCGTTGGTATGGACTTTCTGCACGTCGTCGTTGTCTTCGAGCATGTCGATGAGCTTGAGAAGCTTCTGGCCGTTTTCCGCGTCGAGCTCCACGGTGTTGGCCGGCAGCATGGACACCTCGGCGTCATCGGAGGTCATGCCGGCGGCCTCGAAGGCGGCGCTCAGGGCGTCGAAATCCTCGGGCTCGCAATGCACTTCCCAGACGTCGTCCTCGTCGGCGATATCCTCGGCGCCGTGTTCCAGGGCCACTTCCATGAGCTGGTCCTCGGTAAACGTCGCCTTGGGGAAGGAGAACACGCCCTTTTTGGCGAACATCCAGCCGACGCAGCCGGCCTCGCCCATGGACCCGCCGCCCTTGGACAGCAGATGGCGCACTTCGGCCACGGTGCGGTTGCGGTTGTCCGTGGCCGCCTCGATGAGGATGGCCACGCCGCCCGGACCGTATCCTTCGTAGAGCACCTCATCGAAGTTCTCGCCGGCCAGTTCGCCGGTGCCCTTCTTGATGGCCTGCTCGATCTTGTCCTTGGGCAGGTTGACGGCCTTGGCCGCGGCGATGGCGGTCTTCAGGCGCGTATTGAGCGCCGTATCCGCGCCGCCGGCCCGGGCCGCGAGCATCAGCTCCTTGGTCACCTTGGTGAAAAACTTGCTTTTTTTGGCGTCCTGCACCGACTTGCGGGCCTGAATGTTATGCCATTTGCTATGTCCGGCCATTGTCTCGCTCCTTACGAAAGTGGAAACAGGCGTCCCGGTCTTCCCGGCCGCCCGATGTACGGGATTTGTCGTGCTCGCCCTTGGCCTCCGCCCTCCCAAAAAGGGACAGGGCGTTTGTCCCCCCTTTTCGGGAGGGTCCGGGAGGGGCAGTGCCCCTCCCGGCCGCCGGAGGCATCTTCTCTTGTCTCGCTCTTCCTTCTCTCTTATTCCTGCGACGGCAAGGGCGGCGGGTCCGGGTCGGGATGTTCCGTGGCCGGCGGCCGGAAGCCGGTGGCCACGTAGAAAATTTCCTTGCTCTCGGCCCGGGAGCTCTTGGGCTTGGCCACGCGAACCTTCTCGAACCAGGTGCGCAGGCCCTTCTGGAAAGCCGGGGCATCGGGCCCCTGGAAAATCTTGACCACGAAGGCGCCGCCGGGCTTGAGCCGGTCCAGGGCCACGCCCAGGGCGGCTTCGCACAGTTCCAGGGATCGGGCCTGATCCGTGAATTTGTGGCCGGTGGTCTTGGGGGCCATGTCCGAAAGCACCACGTCGAAGGGCCCCAGCCGTTCGAAAGCCCGCAGGATATCCAGGCCGGGCTCGAGCATGTCGCCCGTCAGGTAGGTGACATTGCCCGGAAACGCCGTTTCCCCGGGATTAAGGTCGATGGAGAGCACCCGGCCGGACGCGCCAACCTTGTTGGCGGCGTACAGGGTCCACGAGCCGGGACAGGCGCCCAGATCGAGCACGGACGCGCCAGGAGTGAGCAAACGCGATTGTTTTTCAATCTCCTGGAGCTTATAGACCGACCGGGCCGGATAGTTTTCCTGCTTGGCCTTCTTGAAATAATGGTCGCGGTACGTTTTCATATGGCGGCTGCCCGGGATACCGTTATCCGAAACAGGTTTCAAGGGAAAGACGCGGCCATGGCCCATATCCCCCGCTCCACCCAGTCCATCCGTCCGGCGCGTGTGCGCCTGACCGACGCGTCCGGCACGCGCCGCACCCTGGCCGTCGGGCCGGAGACGTTCGCCGTGTCCGGGACCGGGCCGGAGCCGATTTTCCTCGGCCTGGGGCCGGATCCGGCGGTCGCGGCCGCCCTGGTCCGACCGGGAGCGCGCGCGGCCTATCTCGAATGCCCGGACTTTGTCGCGGCCATGCCGCCGCAGTGGCAGGCGGCCATTCCGGCCGATTGGGAGCGGCTTGCGCCCGGGGCGCTCACGCCTAAGCGCGCGGCCCGGGCCACGTTTTACCTCTACCGATACAACACCCGGCTGCTGCCCGCCTTTTGGGGACCGGTCTGGGCCAGGGCGCAACTGGCGCTTTGCGGGCGCGCGCCCGGGGCCGGGGCGACGCCGGGACCGGGACTGGTCGCCACCACGCCGACCGGGCTGCTCGAACCGGAAATCCTACGGGCCTTCCAGGCGCTCGGCCAGGAGGCGCGCCCCCTGCCGGCCGCCGAGGCGGCCACGGCCCTTCTCCGGCTGCCGGCCGGCCAGCGGCCGGCCTTTTTCCTGTGCGTCAACGGGGCGGGCCTCGACGACGACGGGCTCGTCTTTTCCCTGCTGGCTGCCCTTGGCGTGCCCGTGGCCATCTGGTTCGTGGACAACCCGTTTCACGTACTCGGGCGGTTTCGCGGGCAATTTTGGCAAAAGACGCTGCTGTGCGCAACCGACGACGCCTTCCTGCCGGCCCTGCGAGACCTTGGGGCCGCGCATCTGCTCCATCTGCCGCTGGCCGCCGCACACCAGTTTTTCACGGCCCTGCCTGAGGCCGGTCTGGACCGGCGGACCGTGTTCGTCGGCCGCAGCGCCTTTGCCGGGCACGACCGCTTTTTCGCCGGTTGCCGGCCGGCCGAGGCGCTTTTGGCCGAGGCGCGGGCCATGGTCGCAACCGGGGCGCGCCCGGATTTTTTCTGGTGGACGCAGCGTCTCGACCTGGGACCGCTGTGGCCGGGCAAGACGGCCCGGCAGGCCGGCTGCGGCGCGGATTTGACGGCCCGGGAACTGCGCCGGCAGACCCTGACCGCCCTGGCCGGGGCCGTTCCCCTGACCGTTTTCGGCGACGCCGCCTGGAACGAACTGTTGCCCGCCGGCACGGACCTGCGGCCGCCGGTCGATTATTACGGCCGCCTGCCCGGCATTTTCGCCGGGGCGGGACTGTCGGTCAATGTCACGAGCCCGCTTTTGCCGCACGGCCTCACCCAGCGCCATTTCGACGTCTTCGCCGCCGGCGGCTGCCTGATCACCGACGCCACGCCGGGGTTGGCGCTTTTTCCCCGGGAGCTGACCGCGCCCATCACCTTCCCCCGGCCGGAGGCAGCGGCGGACCTGGCCCGCGCCCTGCTCGACGCCCCGGCCAAACGGCGCGGGCTTGTCCGGGACTGGCGCGAACACCTCCGGGAAGCGCACCGCTTCGAGCACCGGCTGACCCGGCTGCTGGACCACCTGCCGGCGCCCGCCTGACTCCGGCCCGACATCCCCCCGGACTTCGGGCCGACCGCCGCCCTGGCCACGGCCCAGGCAATGCTTATCTTCCAGCAAACCTCTCCACGAGCGAAACCATGGCCATACTCACACAAGATACGGTGCTGCGCGCCCTGGACTGGGCCTGGACCAAGGCGGCCCGGGGGCTGCCCGGCCAGGAATCGGCCGCGTCCCTGGCCAGGCGCCACATGGACCCTGACCAGCCCCTCGAAGACCGGCTCCGGGCCCTGATCCGACGCCACAAGCATCAGGCGGCGGCCACCGGGTTTCTCACCAACGCCGGCGGGCTGGCCCTGTTGCCCGTGGCCATTCCGGCCAATCTGGCGGGCACGCTCTTCGTGCACGTGCGCATGGTGCAGGCCATGGCCCTGGTGTGCGGCCACGACCTGTCCGACGCCCGGGTGCGGGCCCTTTGCGGCCTGTGCCTGTGCGGAGCCAAGGCGGCCGAGGTGGCCGGGGCCGCCGGAGCCTCGCTTGGCGGCCGGCTGACGGAACACTTGCTGGCGCGCCTTGGCGCGGACACCATCGAACGGATCAACCGGCTGGTGGGCGCGCGGCTGCTGGCGCAGGCCGGGGAAACGGGGATACTCGGGGCCTCCCGGCTGGCCCCCCTTGTCGGCGGCGTCATCGGCGCGGCCATCAATGTCACGGCCACGGCCGGCATCGGCAAGACGGCCATGAAGCTGCTTGCCGGCGCCGAAAAAACCGACGCCGGCGCATAAGACGCCCCCGGCTCAGTCGTGTTGCGGCAGCCGCCAGGACGGATCGTAATAGCCCTGCCGCGGCCGGCGCGAGATGCCGCCGTGCAGGCCGCGGCGAATCATATACAGCAGGCGGCGGGTGAACCTGGCCGCCCAGTCATCGCAGGCCCGATCCTCACGGATGCGTTCCACCATGGTGGCGGCCGCCGCCGGCACGCCCTCCCGCCGGGCGATACGCCGACGCAGGGCGTAATGGCCCAGCTCGTCGGACAAGGCCATGGTCTTGCGAAAGTCCCGCACCGAACGATTGATGTAAATATGATACCGTCCGTCGCGAAACAGCAAAAAGCCCCAGCTATCAATGTCGTCGACTTCGGTGACCACGAGGTCGTCGCGTTTGGCAGCCAACTCGAACAGTCGGCCCAGCAGTCCGGCCATACAGTACTCCTTCGCCGGCCGCTGCCGGCCGGCACTCAGAAAATAACCCGCCGGGCGCACCCGTCAAGGCGCGCGGTTGCACGGCCGCCCACCGGATGCTACGACGACGGCGTGGCGAGGCGGTATCGCCGGTCGATGTTCCCAGGACCCGATGCCATGGCACTGCTCGAATTCAAACGTTGTCCCCACTGCGGCAAAACCACCTGGCAGGAATTCGTTCCCCAGGCACCGCCGGCCCCGTCCTACTGGCGCTGCCGCGACTGCGGCGACAGACGCGACGCCGCGCGCATCAGCGTGGGCAGCGGGGCGGTGCTCAATCGCGGCCGCATCCAGACCGACACCGTGTGCGCCGACGTGCTTCTTGTGGACATCAGCCGACGCGGCGTCCGCCTGCGGTCCCACGACGACCTGCCCGTCACGGTGCATCTCGGCCAGCGCGTGCTGTTCAATCCCCAGTTGCAGCCCTTCGGGGAGCTCGCCCACTACCATGCCGGCATCGTGCGCTGGGCCAACGGCGACGAATTCGGTATCTGCTTCGAGCGGCCGCTCGATATTTCCACCGACGACATCACGCGCATCGTCAAGAACTGAGCGCGCCCGGACCGTTGCGGCGCGGCCACGCCGGCGTTGCGTCCGGCCGGTCAAGCGGCTATCATGGCCTAAAGTCGCGGCCAGAGCCGGCCCCGGCGAAACAAAAGGCGCGGCGCAGCCCATGCAGGACTACGACAAGATTCGTCATGCGGCCAAGACCGGGGACAAGATCATGGAACTAGCGGCGTCGCTCGGCCTGGACCCGTGTCAGGCCACGATCAAGGATCTGGCGGACAAACTGCTGGAAAACGCCCTGGCCCCGGAAGACGCCCCGCCGGCCCTCAACGCCTGAAGTCCGTCCGGACAAAAAAAGCCCGCCGCAAGCGGCGGGCCTGTGATAGCGATTTCCTCGAAAACCGACGCCCGCCCTAGTTCTCCAGGTCCATGAGGACCGGCGGAAGATTGGTCGGCAACGGACGCGACAGGAACTCCTCGCGCTTGATCTCCTTGCCATCGTACAACATGTTTTCAATGTGGATGACCTTTTGCATCCAGACATTGTTCTCGATGGTCTTGGGCAATTCCGTCTCGACGATGCGGGCCGTTATTTTGTCGATATCGATCTCTTCCACATCACTAAAGGAGTAGGTGTGGATATACTCTTCATGGTAGCCGAAACAGTACAACAGACTATTTTTGACGTAGGGCTGAAAAATCTTCTTGGCCGAGTAGTTCTTGACCTCGCAATTGATCTTATTTAAACTGACTCGGAGCTTTTCTTTTTCGTTGACAATAATATAGACAACGGGCCGGTTGGTTTCCAACAGGTCCTCGCCCGAGGAGTGGATATTGTTGTCCACACCGTGGAATATATACTCGATGTAGCGCTCACGGTTGGCTTCCCTGGCTTCCCGCACCACTTCCTTCTCAATGTAGGAATAAAAGACGCGCTGACCGAAACCCTTGATCTCTATGTTGAACTTCATCCTCCGCCTCCTGCGCAGATTCCGTAGTGTTCCGGCCTTGCCCGGGAAAGAGCCCCAGTTTTTCCGGCGCGGCTATCCTGTCAATACTACGCGGCTTTGCTGCCGTGGTCAATTTACCTTCGCCCTGGCTGTCTTGCTTGCGCTGCTGTCGCTGCCGGCCGTCGCACCCGCCCGGTCATCGACCCCCGTTACAGCGCTCGCCCCTCTGCTGGGCGCCCCCTACCGTGACGACGGCGTGGACGACCCTTCCGGCCGCCACACGCGTTTCGCCGATCCATCCATTACAGAGAAAACCCCGGGATACAACTGCAGCGGTTTCGTCACCACAGCATCCCGGGCCCTGCTTGGCCGCCCGTTGCCCCTGGAGCCGACCAAACGCGACCGCAAAGGCGATTCCGGCCCGAACAGCCCGGCCGGACAGGATTGGGATTTCGGCTACGATCTGATCTGCAACATTACCGAGGGCCGGCCCCGCCGCATCCTGGGCGCGCCCAGGGCCCCGGCCGACCCGACCGCCATCGACGCCGCCCGCTTTCGCGGCTTCCCCCTCCACGACGCCGCCGCCTGGAAAACAGCCCTGGCCCAGCTCCGGCCCAACGAAATGGCCCTGGCCGCCCTCAGCAAAAAGCGGGGCGGACGCCTGCTCTACTATCACGTCGGACTCATTGTTGGCGATGGGCAGGGACGCCTGTTTTTCTATCACGCCACGCCGGGCCACGGCGTGCATCGCCTGGAGCTGACCAATCCCGCCGGCATGGCCGCTTTTTTGCGGGAATTCGCCGAAAAACAGTTCGGCGAAAAATGGGTCCTGCTTCTGGCCACCCCCCTGCCCGAAACGGCGGTCTACCCCAGCGGAAACAGCCGCACCCCGTCGGCGGCGTCCTCCACGCGGTAACCCATGGCCTCGATGTCGGCGCGCAGGGCGTCGGCCCGGGCAAAGTCCCTGTCGCGGCGCGCCGCGGTCCGGTCGGCCACCAGTCTGGCCGCGCCGGCCGGCCAGTCGGCAGCGGCCACGGGCAGGCGCGAGGCGTCGAGCAACCCCAGCACCGCGTCCACCTCGCCAAGGGCCCGGCCCAGCCGTTTGGCGTCCGCGCCGGGAAGCGTCCCATTGGACAGCAGCCCGTTGGCGAACCGGCAAAAAGCGAACAGCCGGGGCCACAGCTGGTAGACCGACAAGTCGTCGACCACCGTGGCGTCCACGGCCTCCTCCAGGCGCACGGCCTCGGCGTCCACGGCCTGGGAGACCGCGCCGGCCCCGTCCGCCGCCAGCCCCAGGTTGGCGGCCAACTCCTGGATGCGATTGCGGTTTTTCTCCCACATGCGCAACGACTCGGCCGAGGCGGCCAGGGGCTTTTTATAGCTGACCGACAGCAGCCAGGCCCGCACGGCCAAGGGATGGACGCCCAGGGCCAGACAGTCCTCCAGGCTGGACGCCTGTCCGGCCTCGTGCTCGGACACCCGCCCGCCGACCAGCCAGGCCGCCGGGGACAACCCGGCCCCAACAGACCAGATGGCCCGCAGGTTTTCCAGATGCGGAAAGGCCTTGTCCTCGTCGGTCAGCACCACCGTCACGGCCGGCAGGGTCTTGGCCGCCGCGGCCGCCATCTGCAAAAACCAGCTGGGCCGCACGTTGCCCCAGGGCGTGGACAGGGCGTCGCCGGCCTTGAGGTCCTTGAGGCTCACGCGCTTGAGCAGGGTGAAATCCTGCGGATTGCCCTTGGCGTAGGCCAGCAGGTCCACGGTCTTGCCCAGGGCCAGCTTGCTCATGTCGAGGCCGAGGAGATGGCCGTAGGCCTTGTCCCGGGCCACGTCGAAATAGACGCTGCGCAGCTTTTCGTAGGCCAGCCCCTTGACCATGAGCTTGCGCGTCATGGCCAGCGCCTCTTCCAGGGCCTCGCCGGCCAGCGGGAAGACCGCGCCGGCCACGCCCAGACAGGCGGCCAGGGCGGCAATGCGCTCCCGGGCCTTTTCGGCGAAGGCCCGGCGCGGCGTGCCGTCGGCCCGGGCCGCTTCCAGGCTCGTGTCCTCGAGGTCGGCCAGGCCCACGGCCAGTCCGGGCCGTGCCCCGCCGCGCGCCAGGGCCCGGCGCAGCACGTCGAGGGTCACCACCCGCCGCCAGGCATCCAGGTCGCCGGGTTCGGCCAGGGGCGGCCCAAAAGTGAAAAGTCCGGGCACGGCCCCGGCCGGGTCGATGTAGACCGGCTCGCCCGAGCCCACCCCGCCAAGGGCCACGCCTTTTTTCTCGGGCGCGGCAAAAAGCGGCGTGGACAGATAGCGCTCGCCGCCGTCGGGCAGGATGACCACCACCAGCCCTTTCTCCAGGGACACGGCCAACTCCGCCGCCGCGGCCGTGGCCGCGCCGCCGCTCATGCCCACGAACAGCCCCTCTTCCCGGGCCAGCCGGCGGGCCATGGCAAAGGCGTCCTCGTCCTCCACCGGCACGATGGAATCCAGCGCTTTTTTGTCGAAAATGCCCGGCGGATAGGACTCCTGCATGTTCTTGAGTCCCTGGATCTTGTGGCCGGGATGGGGCTGGACCGCCACGACTTTGACGGCCGGGTTCAATTCTTTGAGTTTCTTAACCAACCCCATGGCCGTGCCCGAGGTGCCGAGCGCCACCACCACGTGGGTGACGGCGCCGTCGGTTTCCCGGAAAATTTCCTCGGCCGTGCCCGTGTAATGGGCCTCGATGCTGGCGGGATTGTTGAACTGATCCATGAGCACATACGTCTCGGGCTCCTCCCGGGCCAGCCGGTAGGCCTCCTCGATGGCGCCGTCGGTGCCCATGTTGCCCGGGGTCAGCACGATCTCGGCCCCGTAGGCCCGCATGATGCGCTTGCGCTCCTCGGAAGCCGAGGCCGGCATGAGCAGCTTCAGGCGGTAGCCCTTGACGGCGCAGACCATGGCCAGGCCGATGCCGGTGTTGCCCGAGGTGGCTTCGATGACGGTGCGCCCGGGCGTCAGCTCGCCGGCGCGCTCGGCCGCCTCGATCATGGCCAGGGCCACCCGGTCCTTGATGGAGCCGCCGGGATTGACCATCTCCACCTTGGCGGCCAACGTCACGGCCGGATTGGGATTGACGCGCGAGAGCCGCACAAGCGGGGTCCCGCCGACCAGGGAGAGTACGTTGTCGTGGATCATGAACGCCTCGCGGATTGTGCCGGGAACGGCCCGGTGGCAACGTGGTAGGCAAAAAACCGCCACCCGGCAAGGGTGGCAGGATTATTGCTTCGCCACCGGCATCATTTATAAAGGACGACGCCATGGCAAGCACCTCGTTTCTCGCCGACAATCTCACGGCCCTGGCCAAGGCCAACGCGCCGGTGGCCGGCTGGCTGGCCGCCCGGGCCCCGGCCCCGGAAGCCGTTTTCGACCGCATCTTCAAAAACCGCCATGGCACCCTGGATTGGCGCATGGACGACGGCAGGGGCATTTTCGAGGCCCTTCCCCCGGCCATCCACTACCGCACCTGGCGGCCCACCAAAAAGATCCACGGCGGAGCCACGGTCATCGTGGGCACGGCGCTCGGCTACGGGCTCAACCACGTGCTCATGGGCGTGCCCCGCTCCCATGCCGTGGTGGTGATCGAGCCCCGGCCGGACATGCTGCTGGCCTGCCTGAGCCAGACCGACTACCGGCCCTTTCTCGAACAGGGCCAGCTCCGGTTCCTGCCGCCGGAAGCGGGATTGATCGAAAAAGCCCTGCAAAGCCTGGATGTAAGCTTTCTTTTTGCCTGCATCAACGTGCGCAACGACGTGCCGAGCACCCAGCTCGGCCCGGAATACGCCCAGGCGGCGGCGCTGGTGCGGGCCAAGCTCGAAAACATTTCCGTGGAACTGAGCACCCTGCGCTTCAAGCAGGAAGTCATGGTCGGCAACGAGTTGCGCAACTACGCCCGGGCCATGCGGGACGGCAGCCTGCAACGGCTCGCCGGCATGGCCCGGGGCATGACGGCGGTCATCCTGGGAGCCGGCCCGTCGCTGGTCCGGCACGCCCCCACCCTGGCCCGGCACCAGGGCGAGGCGCTCTACGTCACCGCCCTGCAAACCCTGCCGGCGCTGGAGCGCCTCGGCATCAAGCCAGACCTGTGCCTGGCCATCGATTTCAACACCGAAATGGCCAAGGGACTGGAAAATCTCAGCGATCCCGACTTTGCCGCCGACATCCCGCTCATCTATTCCACCAAGATGCAGCCCGGCGTCCTCGACAGCTACCCCGGCCCCACCCTGCCGCTGTGGACCGAAGGCGGCGTGGCCACCTACGTGCTCAAGGACCAGGAGCTGGTCCTCGACGCCGGCGGCAACGTGGGCGTGACCCTGGAACGCTTTCTCACTTGGGCCGGGGCCGCCCGGTTCGTGCTGGCCGGCCAGGACCTGTCCTGGCGGGAGGCCGCCACCCACGCCCCCGGCCACCACAGCGCCGCGACCACGGCCACCGAGGCGCCCAAGGGCGAGGCCCGGCTGACCAACCGCGACGGCGAAACCATCTACACCCACATGGGATTTTTGGCGGCCAAGCGCGACATCGAAAAGGATATCGCCACGTCCGGGGCGCAATTTTACAATCTCTACGGCGGCGGCGTGAGCTTTACGGGCGCACGCGACATTACCCCCGACGAACTGGACGCCCAGGACTTTTTCGCCGGACAGGCCTCGGCCAGGAACGTGTTTCTGGAGGCCCTTTCCCGGGCGGCCAGACCGCGCACCCGGCCGGTCTTCACCCCCCGCGCCGACGAATGGGCCACGTCGCTACGCAATGTCGGCCGGCGACTGGAAAAGCTCGTGCGCAAGGCGGACAAACATCAGGGCGAAATTCGCGGCGTGCTGTCCCAGATCCAGCTTTTCCTGCGCCACGACCCTCTGTACATGCCGTACCTGTACAACGAAATCATGGAGCTGGCCGGCATCGTCCACACCCGCACGCACTACGGCGTCAAGGAACTGACGGCCTTCAAGAACATCCGGCGGCGCGTGCTGGAAAAAATCCGGGAAATCGACGCCAGCCTGGGCCCCTCGGACGCTCAGGCCGCCTGAAGGGAAAAGAAGGAAGAATGCCTCCGGCGGGGGGGGGGGGGGGGGGGGGGGGGGGGGGGGGGGGGGGGGGGGGGGGGGGGGGGGGGGGGGGGGGGGGGGGGGGGGGGGGGGGGGGGGGGGGGGGGGGGGGG
>JAFABC010000317.1 GCA_023426275.1 Pseudomonadota bacterium
TTGACTTCGGGCGCTTTTTGTTTCGCCGCAAAGCCGGCGAAACAAAAAGCGCCCGAAGTCAAAGGGGACCGGAAGAGAAGACTGCTTGCGTTTCCCGGCAAGGGGGTTTGGGGGGCATCATGCCCCCCAAGGGGAAAAGTCCGGGAGAGGCGACGCCTCTCCCGGCGGGTCCAGGGCAGCGCCCCGGTGGTTCACAGATTGCAACGCTTGCAGACGATTTCCGTGCCGATGCCGGAGTTGGTGAAAAACTCCAGGATGATGCAGTTCTCCTGCCGGCCGTCCAGGATGTGGGCCTTCTCCACGCCGGCGTCCACGGCCTCCATGCAGCAGGTCACCTTGGGAATCATACCGCCGGTGAGAATGCCCGAGGCCATGGCCTGGGAGGCCTCGGCGATATCCAGGGACGAGATGAGATTCTTGTCCTTGTCGAGCACGCCGGCCACGTCGGTCAACAGCACCAGCCGCTTGGCCCCGAGCGACGCGGCCACAGCCCCGGCCACGGTGTCGGCGTTGATGTTGTAGGTCTCGCCATCCTCGTCCACGCCGACCGGCGCGATGACGGGAATGAAGCCCTGGCCGAGCAGCGTGGTGATGAGCCCGGTATTGATGCCGGTCACCTCGCCCACCTTGCCGAGGTCGATGATCTCGGGCGGCGCGTCGGCCTTTTCCAGCACCATTTCCAGCTTGCGGGCGCTGATGAGCCGGCCGTCCTTGCCGGACAACCCCACGGCGGTGCCGCCGTTGAGGTTGATCAGGTTGACGATGTTCTTGTTGACCTTGCCGACCAGCACCATCTCCACCACGTCCATGGTGGCGTCATCGGTGACGCGCAACCCCTGCCTGAACTGGCTGGCGATGCCGAGCTGCTTGAGCATGTCGCCGATCTGCGGCCCGCCGCCGTGCACGATCACCGGATTGATGCCGATGTACTTAAGCAGGATGATGTTGAGGGCGAAGCTCTTCTTGAGGGCCTCGTCCACCATGGCGTGCCCGCCGTACTTGATGACGACCGTCTTGCCGAAGAACTTGCGGATATAAGGCAGGGCTTCCAGCAGAAGCCGGGCCTTGGCGTGCTCGCGTTCCATTGAGCCGTCCTCCAACGGTTCGTTACAGAATATAGCGGGACAGATCCCGGTCCTGCGCCACATCGGAGAGCTTGTCGCGCACATAGGCCGGGTCCACCACCACGGTCTGGCCGTTCTGATCCGACGCCGTAAACGACAAATCGGAGAGAATCTTTTCCATGATGGTGTAAAGCCGCCGCGCCCCGATGTTCTCCGTATCCTCGTTGACCCGGCGGGCGAACTCGGCCACTTCGCGCAACGCGTCGTCGGTGAATTCCAACGACACGCCCTCGGTGCCGATAAGCGCCTTATACTGCACGGTCAACGCATTTTGCGGCTCGGTCAGGATGCGGTAGAAATCCTCGGCCGTCAGCGCCCGCAACTCCACGCGCAGCGGAAAGCGGCCCTGCAACTCGGGCACCAGATCCGACGGCTTGGAGAAGTGGAAGGCCCCGGCGGCGATGAAGAGGATGTGGTCGGTTTTCACCATGCCGTACTTGGTGTTGACCACGCAGCCCTCGACCACGGGCAGCAGGTCGCGCTGCACGCCCTCGCGGGAGACGTCGGGTCCCTGGCCGCCGGCCTGCTTGCCGCAGATCTTGTCGAGCTCGTCGATGAAGATGATGCCCGTCTGCTCCACGCGCTCCTTGGCCGATTCGGCCACCTTGTCCATGTCCACCAGCCGGTCGGACTCCTCCTGCAAAAGCACCTCGTAGGCGTCGCGAACCCGCATGTTGCGGGTCTTTTTGCGCTGGGGAAACATCTTGGAGAACATGTCCTTGAACTGGGAACCCATCTCCTCCATGCCCGGCATGGACATGATTTCCACCTGCGGCGCGGGCACGGACACTTCCACCGGCACCACCCGGTCGTCGAGCTTGCCCTCGCGCCACAGCTTGCGCAGCTTTTCCCGGGTGCTGGCCGACTGGTCGGCCGGGTCCGGGGTCGGGGCCTCCAGCGCGGCCGGCATGGGGATGGCCCCGGCGGCGCCACGCTGGGATTCGGGCAACAGCAGGTCGAGCAACCTTTCCTCGGCGGCTTTTTCCGCCTTGGCCGCCACCCGGTCGAGTTCTTCCTTGCGCACGAGGTTCACGCCGATTTCCATGAGGTCGCGCACCATGGATTCGACGTCGCGGCCCACGTAGCCGACCTCGGTGAACTTGGTGGCCTCGACCTTGAAAAAGGGCGATCCGGCCAGCTTGGCCAGCCGGCGGGCGATCTCGGTCTTGCCGACGCCGGTGGGGCCGATCATGATGATGTTTTTCGGCGCGATCTCGTCGCGAAGCGTGGGTTCGATCTGCTGGCGACGCCAGCGGTTGCGCATGGCGATGGCCACCATGCGTTTGGCGTCATTCTGGCCGATGATGTATTTGTCGAGTTCGGAAACGATCTCGCGAGGCGTCAGACTGGCGTGCATGCCTCCTCCTTGCAACAGCTTGCGACCGCCTAGGCGCGGTCGATGGTCTCCACCACGATGCGGTCGTTGGTGTAGACGCAGATTTCAGCGGCAATGCCCATGGCCTTTTCCACGATCTCGCGGGGCCCCATGTCGGTGTGGCGCAACAGCGCCCGGGCGGCGGCCAGGGCGTAGGGGCCGCCCGAACCGATGGCCGCCACGCCGTCGTCGGGCTCGATGACGTCGCCGTTGCCGGACAGCAGCAGCACGTTGGTCGCGTCGGCCACGATGAGCATGGCTTCCAGCCGACGCAAATACTTGTCCTTGCGCCAGTCCTTGGCCAGCTCCACGCTGGCGCGCACCAGATTGCCGCCGAATTCCTCCAGCTTGGCCTCGAAGCGCTCGAACAGCGTAAAGGCGTCGGCCGTGGAGCCGGCAAACCCGATCACGACCTTGTCGTTATAGATGCGGCGCACCTTGCGCGCCCCGTGCTTCATGGCCACGGACTGGCCAAGCGTCACCTGGCCGTCGCCGGCCACGGCCACGCCGGCGTCCGTACGCACGGCAAGTATCGTCGTTCCGCGTAAATCCATGTGTACTACTCCAAGGTGGAATCGGGGGCGGAAAGGCCTTTTGGCAAACAGGGATTCCCGCCCCCCGGCCCCCTCCTTCCCGAAAGACTTTCAAAGGAGGGGAGGCTCGATTGGTTCATTTCGCGACAGGCCTAACGGGCGGTGGCGGTAAAAAAGAACCTGGGAAACCGGAAGATGATCCGGCCGTCGCGCTGTTTCGGATATTGCCGGACGACCTGGGCCAGGACATCCGCCTCGAAGGCGGCCGCCTCGGCCGGGGACAGCACGCCCAGGTACGGCCGCAACCCCGTGCCCCGATACCATTCCATGATGGCGGCGTGGGAGGCCAGCACATGGAAGTAGGTCGTCCGCCACAGGGTGAAATCCGCCGCCAGGGCCGCAAGCAGGTCGAAATACGCTTCCGGGCGCAGATTGTAAAAGATGCGCGGCTGCGCAAAGGCGCCCTTCCACGTCTCGCCGGCAACGAGCCCTTCGATGATGCGGTGGATGGGCTCGTCATCGTTCATGGGCGTCTGCACGGCCAGCACGCCGCCCGGGCGCAACAGCCCGAGCAGATCGCGCAGCAACAGTTCATGGTCGGGAATCCACTGGATGCAGGCGTTGGAAAAGACCACGTCGAAGCGCCCGGGGCCCAGGCTCCCCAGATCCCTGCCCGCGTCGCACAGGGAAAAGTCCAGGTCGGGATGGGCCGTGCGCGCCGCCGCGATCATCTCCGGGGAGCTGTCGATGCCGTGGATGCGCGCCCCGGGAAACCGTTTGGCCAGCACCCGGCTGCTGTTGCCCGGGCCGCAGCCCACGTCGAGCACCTCGCGCGGCGCGGCGCACTCGATCCGCCGGGCCAGATCAATGGCCGGCTGGGTTCGTTCCCGTTCAAAGCGCAAATACTGGGCGCTGTCCCACTGCGTCATGCCTGCTCCCGCCCCCCGTCCCCCTTTCGAGGAGGACGGGGGGCAGCATCCCCCTTTGGTGGGTCCAGGACAGGGCCCTGGCCACCGGAGGCCGCTTTTTTATTGTTTAAACTCCTTTAATAAGGCATCTGCCGCCGAACGCCAGAGGTCGAAGGCATGTTTTCCGTGCAGGTAGAAGCGAATTTCCCGAACCGCCCCGTTTTTCAGGGCTTCGGCCATGACGCCCAGGGCAATGGGCGCGGCCTTGTCCACGGGATAGCCGTAAACGCCGGTAGAGACGGCCGGAAACGACACGGTTTCCAGCTCGTTTTCCACGGCCCGGGCCAGGGATTCGGCATAAGCCGAGCGGAGCTTTTCGGGTTCGCCCTCGTTACCGCCGCGCCAGATGGGACCGACGGTGTGGATGATAAAGCGGGCGGGCAGGTCGAAGCCGGGGGTGATGACGGCCCCGCCGGCGGGCAGGCGGCCGATTTTGGCGATGATCTCCCGACAGGCCGGCGGAAGCCCGGGCCCGGCGGCCCGGTGGATGGCCCCGTCCACGCCCCCGCCGCCGGCCAGGGCGGAATTGGCGGCATTGACGATGGCGTCGGCGTCGTCCTTGGTGATGTCGCCTTCGAGCAGGCGCAAGGTCCCCTTGCCAATGACGTAGATGGCTGTGTCGGACATGACGATGGCCTCCGTTTCCGGCAACCGCGTCCGCTCCCCTGTCGCCTCCCGGAAGCACGCGCGCCGGGGTTACAGAAACAAAACTGAAAAGATGCCTCCGGCGGCCGGGAGGGGCACGGTCCCTCCCGGACTCTCCCGAAAAGGGGGGGAAGCCTTGTGCGGGATTCCAAAGGGCGCCAGCCCGTTGGCCGCCGGAGGCTTTTCCCCTGCCGCCTCTTTACGGAAGCGCGGCGGTCGGGCCGAGAATGCACAGGCCGGCGTTTTCCTCGCGAAAGGCGTCCCCGGCGATGCCGACCAGATCATCCAGGCCGACGGCATCCAGGGCGGCGGCCGTTTCCTCCAGCGGGATGTGGCGGTCGAACAGCAGGATATTGCGGGCCAGCCGCATCATGCGGTTTTCGGTGGATTCCGCCCCGAGATACAGCAAGCCTTTCAAATGTTCGCGGGTGTGGTCAAGCTCTTCCCGGCCGACAGCTCCGCCGGCCACGGCGGCCAGTTCGGCCCGCACCACGTCGATGAGTTCCCTGGTGCGCTCCGGGTCCACGGCGGCCTGGATTTCGAGCACCCCGGCATCGGCCAGTCCGCTGACCCCGGCATAGATGGAATAGGCCAGTCCGCGCTTTTCGCGCACTTCCTGAAACAGCCGCGACGACATGTTGCCGCCAAGCAGCGTGGCCAGGAGGGTGTGGGCGAAGCGTTCGGGGCTTTTGTTGCCCACGGACGGATAGGCCAGGATGACGTGCTGCTGCTCGCTTTCGCGGCGAACGGCCAGACGCGGCGGCACGTAGCGCCCGGCGCGCACCGGGCCGGGTCCGGCCACGCCCGGCAGGGAGCCGAAGGCGGCTTGGGCCAGCTCCAGCAGTTCCTCGTGGGCCACGGCCCCGGCGGCCACGATGACCATGGCCTCGGGCCGGTACCGGGCGCCTCTCCAGGCCCGCAGGGCCGTGGGCGTGGCGGCCATGACCGAGGCCGGCGTGCCGGTGATGGCATGGGCGAGGGCCGGGTCGTCCCAGGCCGCGGCCCAGAAATCCTCATGGACCTTGTCCTCGGGCGTCTCCTCCACCATGGAGATTTCCTGGACGATGACGCCCTGCTCCCGGCGGAGTTCGTCGGGATCGAGCAGCGGATGCAGGGCAATGTCGGCCAGCACGGCAAAGGCCCGCGGCAGATGGGCGTCCATGACCCGGATATGGAAGCAGGTGGCCTCGCGGGAGGTGAACGCGTTGGCCAGCCCGCCCAGGATGTCCAGCTCCTTGGCGATGGCCAGGGCGTCGCGACTGGTGGTGCCCTTGAAGGCCATGTGCTCCCAGAGGTGGGCCATGCCCTCCTGGCCGGGACCCTCGTGACGCGAACCGGCCTCGATCCACACGCCAAGGCTGGCGGTTTTGACGAACGGCATGGACTCGGTCACCACGCGCACGCCGTTTGGCAGGCGGGAGGCCCGAAAACGGGCAATGGCATCGGATTGTTGTGGCATCGCCAGGGGCTACGGGGCTTTGGACGCCGCGTCAAGGGCGGCGGCGTGCTTGCGGTAGTGGCCGCGAAACTGGTGGTAGGTCAGTCCCAGAAGCGCCGCCGCCTTGTGCTGGTTGCCGCCCGAAGCCGCCAGCGCCCGATGCAGGAGGTCGCGTTCGAGGCTGGCGACGGCCTCCGGCCAGGAAAGGGATGCGGCCGAAGAAACGGACGCCTCCGGCGGCCGGGATGCCGCCTTGGCCCCGTCCATCGCCTCCGGCCCCCCGGCCAGAGGGGCAAAGGGCGAGGCAAAGGGGTCGAGGGTGACGTGGTCGATGCGGGAGGTGGAAGCGTCGAACACGGCCCGCTCGACCACGTTTTTGAGCTCGCGGATGTTGCCGGGCCAGTCGTGGGCTTCAAGGGTGCGCAGGGCGGCCGGGGAAAAGACCGGGAGGTCGGACCGGCCCAGTTCGGCAGCGAAGCGGGCGGCGAAGCGCCCGGCCAGATAGGCGATGTCGCCATGGCGGGCCCGCAGCGGCGGCACGTGCAGCACCGCGAAGGCCAGCCGGTCGAGCAGATCGGGCAGCAGCTTGCCGCGCGCGACGAGCCCGCGCGGATCGACATTGGTGGCGGCCACGATGCGCACGTCCACAGTCAGGGATTCGAGGCCGCCCAGGCGCTCCAGGGTGCCGTATTCCACGGCCCGCAGAATTTTTTCCTGCACGGGACGCGGCGCGGCCTGCAATTCGTCGAGAAACAGCGTGCCCCCGCCGGCCACCTCGAACCGACCGGCCCGGCGCTTGACCGCGCCGGTAAAGGCCCCGGCCTCGTGGCCGAAAAGCTCCGACTCGACGAGCGAGCGCGGCAAGGCGGCCAGACTCACCGGCACGAACGGTCCGGACCAGCGTGGCGAATGGAAATGCAGCCGGGTGGCGGCCAACTCCTTGCCCGATCCGCGCTCGCCCACGAGCACCACCGGCCGTTCGGCCCGGGCCACGGCGGCCACGCGCTCCATGAAGGCCAAAAAGGCGTCGGATTGGCCCAGGGCCTCGATGAGTCCGGGAGCGGTCGGCATGGCGAAACAAACCTCATTTGTGGTAAAATAAACCATAGTCTGGCGAAAGACGCAATACCCACAACAGAGGACTCTCCACAACACACCGGCATCGCTGATAAACATCTCCTGGCACGCTCCCTGCTTCCTTTGGGGCGACGCCGCGCGAGAACGCGCACAACGGAGGACGCCATGGGTATTTTCAGCCGCTTCAGGGACATCATCAATTCCAACATCAATGCCATGCTTGATCGGGCCGAAGACCCGGAAAAGCTCATCCGGCTCATGATCCAGGAGATGGAGGAGACGCTGGTCGAGCTCAAGGCCGATTGCGCCCGCACCATGGCCCAGGCGGCCAAGTCCGGCCGCGAACTGGCCGCCGTGCGCGATCGCGCCGCCCGCTGGGGCGAAAAGGCCGAACTGGCCGTGGACAAGGGCCGCGAGGACATGGCCCGCGAGGCCCTGCTCGAAAAGCGCGCCCACGAATCCCGGGCCGACGCCCTGGCCGAGGAACAGGCCGCCATCGAAGGCATGGTCGCCGCCTACCGCGAGGACATCGGCCGGCTGGAGGAAAAGCTGGCCTCGGCCAAGGAACGCCAGCGCACCCTGCTCCACCGCCACATGCGGGCCACCGGCAAGAAGCGCGCCCGCGAGGACATGGCCCGGGTGGACTCCACCGAGGCGTTGCTGCGCTTCGACGAATTTGAAAACCGCATCGAACGCCTGGAGGCCGAGGCGGAACTGGCCGGCACCGCGCCCCGCGTGCGCCGCCCGACCGAGGACGACAGCCTGGAAGCCCGCTTCGACCGGCTGGCCGCCGACGAGGACGTGGAACGCGAACTGGCCAGCATCAAGGCCCGCCGCGCCGGTGAACAGAAGGCGTAAGCAGGAAAAAAGCGGATGCCTCCGGCGACCGGGGGGAACAATCCCCCCGGTCCCCCTTGAAAGGGATCGCGGAAAAGGCCACCGTGTGTCGCAACGGGTAAAGTCGTGGCCCGGGCAAGGAGTCTGTCGTGTTTGCGCACCATCAAATGTTTTTCACCGGCGGGCCTGTGCTGTTTCAAATCGTGCTCATCGTGGCGGTCATCGCCGTGATTGCCGCCCTGCGCGGCCGCTCCGACCGGGCCGAACGGGTCAGCCGCGACGCTGACGCCGAGGCCGTGGCCCTGCTCGGTGAAGTCCGATCCACGCTGGCGCGCCTGGAAGACCGGGTCCGCAGCCTGGAGACCCTCATCGACCGGGACACGGACAAGGGAGGCCGATCATGAGAAATTGCTGCTCCCGTGGCGGTCGGCGCGACAGCCGTCGCGCCTTCAATCCCCGCCGCTCCGGGTATGCCCCGAACGGATCGTATCGCCGCGAGGGCCTTGTCACCGGCGGCTTTCGCTGGCTGGCCTGCTGGCTGGGACTGCCGACCTGGGTGGTGGTGGCCTTTTTCGTGGTGCTGCTGGTGACCGTGGGCTGGCCGGCCCTGATCATCTATCTGGCCTGCGCCCTGCTGCTGCGCCCCGAACCGGAAACCGGCCCGACGCCCCAGACCATCGATGTCACGGGCGTGCGCCTCGACGAGGAAGCCCGCGACGTCCGCGACCGGACCCGGGATCTCGACGCCCGCATCGGCCGGCTGGAAGACCACGTCACCTCGCACGAATTCGACTTCGACCGCCGGCTGTCCGAAACCAGGAAGGGCCGCAAGCCCGGTGACTTGTAAGGATTGTAACAAAGGAAACGCCGCATGATGGGACTGTTCACGGCCCTGGTCATGGCCGGGGCCACGGTGGTGGGCCTCGTGATCCTCGGCACCATTTTTCTGCTCGGCATCCGCCTGCTGCGCCCCGGCGCGGCCAAGCCGCGCGGTAACGACGCCGAGGAAGCCCAACTGCTCCAGGAAATCCACCGCGGTCTTTCCCGCCTGGAAGCGCGCGTGGAAACCCTGGAAACATTGGTGCTCGACGGCAAGCCCACCAGGGAGTCCGGCCAATGAGACACTACAGCGAACTGCGCTTCGACCGGCTCTACCGTTCGCGCTCGGGCCTGCTGCTCGGCGTGTGCAAGGGGCTGGCCCACTTTCTGGACGTTCCGGTCTTCTGGATGCGCGTGTTCATCCTGGTGCTCACGCCGTTTACCGGCGTGTGGCCCATGGTGGCCGCCTACCTGATCGCCGCCTTCGTCATCAAGCCCGAACCGGTGCTGCCCCCGGATTCCGACGAGGAACGCGCCTTCTACGACGATTACGTCACCTCGCGCGCCAACGCGCTCACCCGGGTCAAACGCCGGTTCGAACGCCTGGACAAGCGCATCCGCCGCCTGGAAGACCACGTCACCTCGCGCGAATACGACTTCGACCGCCGGCTGCGGGATTCCTAGGAAGAAAAAGAAGGAAGATGCCTCCGGCGGGGGGGGGGGGGGGGGGGGGGGGGGGGGGGGGGGGGGGGGGGGGGGGGGGGGGGGGGGGGGGGGGGGGGGGGGGGGGGGGGGGGGGGGGGGGGGGGG
>JAFABC010000070.1 GCA_023426275.1 Pseudomonadota bacterium
CGTTCGAAGCCCCACCCGACCAACCAAGTGTCCGGCCGCCCCCCCCTTTTCGGGAGGGTCCGGGAGGGGCAGTGCCCCTCCCGGCCGCCGGAGGCATCTTCTCTCTTTCAGTCCCGCGCCTAGTAGGCCCCGCGCATGCCGAAGACCACCGGCACGGTGCGCAGCAAAATCCTGAGATCCAGAGCCACCGACCACGTGTCCACGTATTCGATGTCGAGTTCCATCATGCGGGTGAACGGCAGGGCGTTGCGGCCGCTGATCTGCCACAGGCAGGTGATGCCGGGCTTGACCCCGAACCGGCGGCGCGGCCAATCGTTTTCGATGCGCTTGACGTCCCGTAGCGGCAACGGGCGCGGTCCGACGAGGCTCATGTCCCCGCGCAGCACATTGAAAAGCTGGGGCAGCTCGTCGATGCTGGTCTTGCGCAACAACCGGCCAAGGGGTGTTATGCGGGGGTCGTTGCGGATCTTGAACGTCGCGCCCTCGGTCTCGTTGTGGGCTTCGAGCCCGGCCTGCAGAGCCTCGGCGTTTTGCACCATGGTGCGAAATTTGTAGAACTTGAACAGCCGCTTGTTGAGCCCCACCCTCTCCTGCACGAACAGCGCCGGCCCGGGCGAGGTCAGCCGCACAAGCATCCACACCGTGAGGAGAAGCGGCGACAGAAGCAGCAGGCTGGCCAGGGACACGGCTACGTCCAGAAACCGCTTGAGGATGAGCTGGCGTTCCTCGGCCAGGGTATTGGCGATGGTGACCACCACTTCCCCGCCATGTCCGCCGGGCCTGTAGCGAGGATTGGTGAGGGTAAAAAGCCGGGTGACCACGGTGACGGCCACGCCGTGCTCCTCGCACACGCCCACCAGGGTGTCGGCCGACTCACACAAACGCTCCAGCGGCAGGCAGACGAGCACGTAATCGACCACGTGGTCCCGCAGGTAGGCGGGAAAACCGGCCAGCCCCGTCTCGATGGCAAAGCCCTCCCCTTCCCCGGGCGGCGCGTCCCAGCCGTCGGCCACGAATCCCAACAGCCGGTAGCCGTGGCCGGGGTGGTCGAGGATGTCGCGGGCGATTTCCTGGGCCCGGCGGCCGGTGCCGACAATGAGCGTGCGCCGGGCGGCGATGCCCTGGGCCTCGGTAAGAAACAGCAGCCGTCTGGCGGCATAACGGGCGGCGATGCCGCCCAGGCAGGCGATGCTCCAATAGGTGGCCAGAAATACCGGCGTGATCAGCGGCGGGCGCAGCACGGCGGCCACGGCGACCAGGAGCAGCAGCACGGCCGTCACGGCCTTGACGGCGGCCTTGAGGGCCTCGCGCCACTGAAAGAGCGCGGTTTCCGTGTACAGGGCGAACACGGGAAACACGCAGGCCGTGGCGACAAACGACACGGTAAAAAGCAGCAAGGTGGGCGCGTCGAGATGCGGCGCGATATCCACAACCTCGGCCTCGCTGGCCGCCGTGGCCACGGTGGCCACGAGCAACGCCACGGCCGCCACGAACAAATCGACCACCCGCAACCAGATGATGGCCCCCTGCCTTGCCCGAAAAGCCAGACATTCCCGAATGGTGCGACGACGGCCGCCCTCGCAGGGCAAAAGTCCGTTGACGACGCGACGCCAGGACAGAAGGGGCGCAAGCCTGCTGCTCCACATGGAAGGTATCTTAGCCATATCACGGTCTTCGTTGCAACCGTGATGCCATTTTTTCGTCGCCATCCAACGGGCCGTCCACAAAAAAAAGCCCGGCCGCGCGTGGCGGCCGGGCTTTGCAACTCCATCCGGGATGGACGGCTACTTTTTGTTGAGCCCCACTTCCTGCGGGAAAATGGGCAGATAGCGGTAGGACAGGCTCATGATGATAAAGCCGTAGGACACGACCATCAGCGAGGTCAGCCACTCGGCCCAGTTGGGCGAGTAGATCTGCCACTGAGTAAACGGCAGCACCGGCTGGGCCAGGGCCTGGACGGTGAAGACGTAGCGGTTGATGACCACGCCGATGCAGGCCAGGGCCGCACCGGTGTACATGAAGGCCGCCTTCTTGCGCAGCGGGGTCAGCAGGAAGATGACCGGCACCGGCAGGCACAGGACCAGTTCGGTGAAGAACAGCCACTTGCCGTACACCAGCCCGTAGAACATCTGGTCGAAGGTCAGGCCGGCCTTGGGCAGCACGCCGTTGATCCAGGCCCAGGTGTCCAGGTACTTGAAGACCATGTAGATCAGCAGCATGGTGCCGCCGATTTTGCACATCAGCGATTTGACCCGGTAGGTGGTCAGCTTGCGGCCGGAGAGCTTCTCCATGAAGCCGGCGATGAGCACCGTCAGGCACGGGCCCGAGGAGATGGCCGACAGGACGAACAGGAAGAACGTCCACGGCCAGATGAAAAAGCCTTCGCGGAAGGCGTAGGGACGGGCGAACATGACACCGTACATGCCGCCGAGCGAACCCTGGTGGAAGGTGGACAGGAAGGCGCCGATGCCGGCGAAAAGCGGCATGACGACGTGCATCTGATGGGCCAGGTTGTGCAGGAACGGGATCTTGTTGATCTGCTTCTGCTCAAGGATCAAGGGAACGTACTCGATGATGAGCACCATCAGATAGCAGGTGATGCAGAAGATAACTTCGGTGAGCATCGAGTGGACGTTGGGGTGCCAGTACCCGAACCAGGACCGGATCGGCTGGCCGACGTCCAGGGACAGGATGAGCATGGCGCCCGAGTAGCAGATAAATCCCTTGATGACCGTCAGATTGATGATGTTTTTCAGCTCGTCGACGCCGATGATGTAACGGATCAGCCCCGTGAAAAAGGCGCCAGCGCCCAGGGCGATGACAGCCAGGTCGAAGGTGATCCACAGGCCGAACCCGAAGTAGTTGTCGAGGCCGGTGACGCCGAGGCCGTAGTAGAAGCACACGAGCATGGCAATCAGGCCCAGCAGGGCGAAAAAGCCCAGAAAGCCCAGCCACCCCATGAACTTCCCAAGGGAGCAGCGCTGCGTCCCCTCGGGATACCAGGTTTTCTCACATTCGATAAAGCTCATTGCATCCCCCGGATTTACTCACTTTTAAGGTAGTTGTCGCCGAGCTTGCGCACCCATTCGCGCCGGCTGATGTAATAGACCTGGGTATTGGTGCCCAGGCGTTCGAGCAGCCGGAAAGCGTTCGGGCTTTTAATGAGCTCATGCACCTTGTGCTTGGGGTTTTTGAGGTCCCCGAAGGTCAGCGCGCCGGAAGGGCAATTCTGCACGCAGGCGGTCACGTAGGCACCGTCCTCGAGGTTGTCGGGGTCCTTGCCGTTGGCCCGGGCCGCGTCCTTGGCCAGGTTCCAGCGATGGTGGCAGAAGGTGCACTTTTCCACCACGCCGCGCGGGCGGACGGAGGTCAGGGGCGACAGGGTCTTTTCCATGCCTTCGGGCCAGACCGGGTCGTACCAGCCGAAGTAGCGGACATGGTAGGGACAGGCGGCCACGCAGTACCGGCAGCCGATGCAGCGCGGGTAGATCTGGCTGACGATGCCGCCGTCCTCGTTTTTATCCGTGGCCACGACCGGGCACACGGACACGCAGGGCGGATTGCCGCACTGCTGGCAGGGCCGCGGCAGATAGGCGATGTCGTGGTCGGGGAACGGCTTGTCGTTGGTCAGCTCGTAGACCAGCATCCACGAGGTGGAGCGCAGCTTGTTGGAGGCGTCGGGCTGCGGCTCGATATTGTTTTCCGTCTGGCAGGAGGCCATGCAGGCCCCGCAGCCGGTGCATTTGTCGATATCGATCACCATGCCCCAGGTGATCGGGAATTCCTTAAAATGGTGTCCGGACATAGCGGCTTCCCTTTGACTCGTGGTTAGGCGATTTTGACTTCCGCGGCCGTCCACATGGACATGCCGGTGCCCGGCTCCTCGGCCAGAGTCATGAGGGACAGATAATTGGCCCCCTTGCCCTTGCTGAAGATGTCGAAGGCGGTGTGGCCGAAGCCCAGGGGAGCCGAAACCACGCCGGTCATGACGCTTTCGAAGATGTGGACCTTGGCCTTGCAGCTCGCGCCGGCGCCGGAGAGCTTGACAGACTGGCCGGCCTTGAGGCCGAGGCTTGCGGCCGTGGCGCTGTTGAGCCGCACCAGGGTAGTCTCACGCTGCAGCTCCGTGTCGGGCACGGTGGTGAGGTCCTGACAGGGGATGCCGGTGGTCGGGGTGCCGGTGCGCAACTGGGCGTACGGCGCCAGGGTGACGGCCTTGGCCACGGTCTTGCCCGGCTTGACGGCCTTGGCCAGGATTTCCGGGGCAAAGCCCATGCCGCTTTCGGACTCGCGGGCGACCATGGCCCAGGCGTAGCCGGCCGACAGGGCCTTCCAAAGGTCGCCGCCGACGAGGCTGGGCGCCGGTTTGCCGGCGGCCACCTGCCAGGGCATGACGTCCTTGGCCACGAAGCCGCCCGAAACCTTGCCGAGCGCCGCCACTTTTTCCTTGAGCACCTGCTGGAAGTTGTCGAAGCCGAGGTCGACGCTCATCTTGCGGGCCAGGGCCAGCAGCACGTCGCCAGTGGTCCGGGTGTCGAAGATGGGCTTTTGGTGGGGCACGGTCAGGCTGTAGAGGCAACATCCGGACCCGTAGGGCGTGGCCACGTCGTCGTAGCGCTCCAGGGGCAGGGAGTTGGGCAGCACCAGATCGCACAGGGCGGCGGTCTCGTCCATAAACGACGAGAAGCTGACCTTGTACGGGATCTTTTCCAGGGCCGCGGCCATGGTGGCCGTTTCCGGCAGGCCGTAGGCCGGGTTGGCGTCGTAGACCAGCAGGGCCTTGGGCGCCGCTTTCTTGCCGGCGGCCACGGCCTTGAGGAAGCCGGGCAGATCCGCGTCGAGCATGGCGGCGCGGGACATGGCCCCGGACACCACGGCGGGCAGCTCCGGCAGGGCGAAAACGCCGCCGGGCTTGTTGATGCGGCCAAGCAGCATGTTGAGCGCCATGCCGGCCATGAACGCGCCCGCGCCAAGCCCCTGGCCGAAGGGCGAACCGGTCACGACCAGCGGGGCCTTGGACGAGGCCAGGGCCTTGGCCACGCCGGCCAGGGTCTCGGGCGCGATGCCCGTGGCCCGCCGGATATCCTCGGGACCGAACCCGCCGTTGACCACGGCGGCGAAGGTGTCGAAGCCGGGGGCGTCGCTGCGGGCGCCGGCCTTGAGCAGATGCCAGGCGATGCCCAGGGCGACCACGCCGAGATCGGCGGCCGCGGCCGGGATCCAGGTGTCGCACACGGCGGCCGTGTTGTTCTGGGTCGGGCCGACGTAGATGTAGTCGGATTCGGGCTTGGCCCCGACGGGACGGGTGGCGCTAAACGCCTTGCGGTTGCGGGTCGAGGTGCCCCAGGTTTCGAAGATGTCGGCGCCAAGGACCAGGACGGTCCGGGCGTTTTCAAAATCGTAGCCCATCTGCCCCTTGCCGCCCATGAGCTTGACGCCCTTGGCGGCGGTGGAGGCTTCGGAAGGCATCAGGAAGCAGCCGGCCGAGCCGAGCTTGCCGACAAAGGCGGACAAAACCTCGTTGATCGTTCCGGTGGCGTCGCCCGAGACGCAGGCAACGGCCCCTTTGGCCGCGCCGAGCTTCTCGGCCATCTCGATGAGCGCCTGTTCCCAGGTGATGGGCTCGAAGCCCCGGCCCGACTTCTTCATGGGCGACTTCACCCGGGCCGGGCTGTAGAGCATGTACACCTCGGACCGGGCCAGGGCGGAGACGCCGCCACGGGACAACGGATGATCGGGATTGCCGGCCGCGGTGATGGGATGGCCGGCCACCCGCATGATCCTGAGGCCTTCGCCGGCCGGGCACAGCTTGCTCGTGGTCGTCACATAATCGATCTGGCCCTTGGGAACCCGGGGGATCCACGACCAGTTCTGGGTCCAGATAGAAGCGTCATCCACCAATTTCCACGGGATGGGGGTGAACATGGTGCCCACGGCGCCACCAGCCACAAGCCCGAGGAAAGCTCTGCGATCAAGTCCCATTTCTTCCCCCTTATTTATGACAGACGTAGCAGGCGTTGCTCGTGCCCATGGACGCGTGGCAACGTTCGCACTGCCACATCTTCATCGTGTTCTTGCTGTACCCGCTGATCCGGTTTTCCTGGTAGACCGGCGGGTTGTCCATCTTGGCGACGTCGAGGTGGCACTGGGTGCACTCGAAGTCCTTGTGGGCCGCATGGGAGAAGAACACATTGTCGGGCTGATACTGGTAGACAAGCCAGGGAACCTGCGTGCCGGTTTTGACATAGTCTTTGACAAACTTGTCAATTTCCTTGCCATTGGGCGAGTCGTCACCGGTTTCCTCGCCATGGCACTCGGCACAGGCTTCGGTCGTGGGCAGGCCGGCAAAGCGGCCGTCAGGGCCAAGATGATGGCACTGCGTGCATTCGATGCCCAGTTCTGTGTGGACGGTGTGACTGAAACGGATCGGTTGCGTCTTTTCGCTATACAGCAGTTTCGGAAAAATGACCCACCCCACCACGAGGGCGCCGACGAAGCCGATCAGGGCAAAAAGCACCATGCCGCCAACGCCGCCGGCCGAACTCGATTTTTTCTCCTCCATACTTCCCCTGCCCATTGCCGTTTCTGGTTTCCGCCACGCGCCATCGCGTGCGACGTCAGCCGTCCCCGGGGCACGGCCGGATTTCATGAGACGCTTGTGCGCGGCGCGGCGTCCGCCGGGGGCGATCCCCTTACCCCGGCAGGGAGCGCCGCACCGCGCTTTTTACCTAGGCCGCAACTTCCGTGTCAAGGTTTAATGAAAAAATTCACGAATCCCCGACATCACGTGCGGCCAAGCGCTCATGCTCCCGTTCCTCCGCCAACCTTGCGGCCGTATACGTCGTCGAACCGCACGATATCGTCTTCTTCCAGGTACGGGCCGGACTGGATCTCGATGATCTCCACCGGCACCTTGCCCGGATTGGACAGCCGATGCTTGCTTCCCTTGGGAATGTCCACGGACTGGTTTTCCGTGAGCAGGCGTTCCTCGTCGCCGATCTGCACCAGGGCCGTGCCCGAGACCACCACCCAGTGCTCGCTGCGGTGATGGTGCATCTGCAGGGACAGCCGGCCCGCCGGCGGCACCTCGATGCGCTTGATCTTGTAGCCCGGGCCGCCCTCGAGCACGGTGTAGCTGCCCCAGGGCCGGCGCACCGTGACATGGGCCTCGACGAGCTTGCTGCCCTGGGATTTGAGCGCGCCGACCACGTCCTTGACGCGCTGGGCCTCGGTCACCGGGCACACCAGCGTGGCGTCGCGGGTCTGGATGACGATCATGTCGCGCACGCCGGCCACGGCCAGGGAACTCCCCTGGGAAAAAAACAGGGAATTCTCGCAGTCCAGCGCCAGCACGTCGCCCTGGACCACGCAGCCCGAGGCGTCCTTCTTGCCCAGGCGGAACAGCGCTTCCCAGCTGCCCAGGTCGTCCCAGTCGAACGGGGCCTCCACCATGGCGATGTGGTCCATTTTCTCGACCACGCCGTAATCCACCGACACGTCCGGCAAGGCGGCGTAGCCCGCGACCAACGGCCGCTCGCCCCTGTCCCGCCACCAGGCGGCAACCGCCGGGGCGTGGACGGTCACGGCGTCCAGGAACACGTCGGCCCGGAACACGAACATGCCGCTGTTCCAGAAATGTTCGCCGCCGGAAAGCAGGGCCTCGGCCGTGAGCAGATCGGGTTTTTCGGTAAACCCCTCCACGACAAAGGCGCCCTCGCCCAGGGGGCCGCCACGGTGGATGTAGCCGTAGCCGGTCTCGGGGTGGCGGGGGGCAATGCCGAAGGTGACGAACCAGCCCTCCCGGGCCAGATCCGCGGCCCGGTCCATGGCGGCGCGCCAGGCGGCCGTCTGTTCGATGCGGTGGTCGGCCGGAAACACGCCGACAACGGCCCTGGGGTCCGCGGCCACGATGGGCTCCAGGCCGAGCAGGATGGCCGGCAGGGTGTTTCTGCCCATGGGTTCGGCCAGGACCTGTCCGGCCGGCTGCGGCAACATGCCGGCCAGCTGGGAGCGGACCTCGAAGGCGTGCTCCTCGTTGGTCACGACATAGAGGCGCCCGGCGTCAAAGGCCCCGGCCACGCGCTGGGCCGTGGCCTGCAACAACGTCTGCCCGTCGCCCAGATCGAGCAGCTGCTTGGGCAGCAGGGTCCGCGACAACGGCCACAGCCGCGTGCCCGAGCCACCAGCCAGAATCAGGGCGTAGGCGCCCTCCTGCCCGGAAGATTGCGCGAGAGCTGTCATGTGTGTGTCCTTATGCTTGTGCGTCGTACACGAACGGGGAGCCCGCCTGGGAAAGCAACGGTTGCCGGCCGTCCTTTTCCGAAAGGATCGGATCGGCCACCGGCCAGTCGATGCCGATTTCCGGGTCGTTCCAGGCAATGCCGGCATCGTCGGCCGGCGAATACGGCGCATCGACCTTGTACATGAATTCCGCGGTGTCGGTCAGGGTCACATAGCCGTGGGCAAAGCCCCGGGGGACCATGAGGCGCTTGAAATTGTCCTCGCTCAGCTCGATGCCGAACCATTTCCTGTACGTCGGCGAGCCCACGCGCAGGTCCACGACCACGTCGTAGACCGCGCCGCGCGTGGCCCACACGAGCTTGGCCTGGGTGGCCGGCGGCCGTTGGAAATGCAACCCGCGCAGCACGCCCCGGGTCGTGGAGCGGGCGTGGTTGTCCTGCACGAAATCGTAGTCGAGGCCGGCCGCGGCATAGGCCTTGCGGCTGTACGTTTCCAGAAAAAAGCCCCGGCTGTCGCCAAACACCTTGGGTTTGACGATCACGAGGCCGGGGATGCCGGTTTGCGTCACCTCCACGAGGGACCTCCCATGTCGTTTCTCATGTGCGTCGAACAAAAAGAGATGGATGCGGCTGTCCCTACCCCATTTCAGCAGGGCGGACAACCGCGCGCCGCCGCCAGGGAACGCGCCTCGCCGGCCTTGTAGGAGCTGCGCACGAGCGGCCCGCAGACCATTTCCGCGATGCCGCGCGCCCGGCCAAGGGCGGCCACGGCCTCGAACTCCCCGGGCGGCACGTAGCGCACAACCGGCGTATTGCGCCGCGACGGCCGCAAATACTGCCCCACCGTGACCATGGCGCAGCCGGCGGCGGCCAGATCGGCCAGCACGTCGCCCAGTTCGTCCATGGTTTCGCCAAGCCCGACCATCAGCCCGCTTTTGACCACGCTCCCGCCCCGGTTCGCGGCCCGGGCCAGCAGCGCCAGGCTGCGGCGGTAGTCCGCGCCGCGCCGCACGGCGGCGTACAGGCGGGGCACGGTTTCCAGGTTGTGGTTGAGCACATCGGGCCGGGCGTCCAGCACCACGTCCAGGGCGGCCGGATCACCGCCGAAATCCGGGACGAGCACCTCGACGGACGTTTCGGGCGCGGCCCGGCGCACGGCCGCGATGCAGGCGGCGAAATGGGCCGCCCCGCCGTCGGGCAGATCATCCCGGGTCACGGACGTGATGACGGCGTGACGCAGGCCCAGCCCGACCACGGCCTCGGCCAGCCGCCCGGCCTCGTCGGGATCGACGGGGTCAGGCGCGCCGGCCGCGATGTTGCAAAAGGCGCAGCCGCGCGTGCACACGCCGCCGAGGATGAGAAACGCCGCCGTGGCCCGGGAGAAGCACTCGAAAATATTGGGACAGCGCGCGCCCCGGCACACTGTGCGCAAGCCCTTGGCGGCCACGGCCCGGGCGGTGGCGGCGAACGTCGCATCCCCGGGCAGGCGCACCCGCAGCCAAGCCGGCAGCCGGTCAGGACTTTTTGCTTTTCGTGATGTTGTCTCTGCGTCGCTCATGTTTTTTTCCCGTTTTCCCGGCCTCCCGGCCTTCCGCGCCGCCTGGGCCGTCCGCCGGATGCCGCCGGGCCGGAGC
>JAFABC010000260.1 GCA_023426275.1 Pseudomonadota bacterium
ATTTTCGCCTGGCTTTGCCAGGCGAAAATCGCGCAACCAAACAGGCGCAGGCCCCGCCACGAGACGCCCGGCACCCCGTCCCCCCTTTCGGGAGGGTCCGGGAGGGGCAGTGCCCCTCCCGGCCGCCGGAGGCATTCTTTTCTTTATCTCTTCTCAGTTCGCGCGGTGTTGCCAGCGGGCCACGGCTTCCTGCACGGCCTCGACGGCCAGTCGGGCGTGGGCGCGGGCTTCCCGGGGAAAATCGCCCAGGATGGCGGGAATGTCCCGATGGGTCATGACGGCGGCCTCGTCGAGGCCCTTGCCATGGGCCCAGTGGGCGGCGGTGGCGGCGGCGATCATGATGGACGGGCAGCCCTCGGCGTCGAAATCCGTTTCCACGATGGTTTCCCCGTAGATGCCCAGGGCAATGGAGATGCGGTTGCCGTCGGCGTCGCATACGGTGGCCACGGTCGTCGGCATGAGCAGGCTGTGGGGGTGCCTGGCGTCGTGCCAGAGGTGGAGGGCCTTTTCGCCAAAGGTGGCGAGCAGTTCGGCCTGACGTTCCGGGTCGGGGGCCTCCGCCGACGAACCGGAGGCGGTCTGTTCGTGCTGTGTCATCATGGTGTGGTCCTGGGTTGCGAGCGTGTTGCCTGCGAAAGCCATTGCCGGGGGTGCGCCTGCGGGTCAGGCGCGAAGGCGCGGCCGCCGGTCGACGACGTGCGCGGGCCGCGCGTCCGGGCGCGCACCGGGGACGGCGCGCGGCGGGGTCAGGCGCGGCTGTCCGGTGACGGCGTCACGGGAAAAATACACGTACCAGGTCCCGCCGGTGGCGGCGGCAGGACGCCGGGAGGTCGGGGCGCGCCGGCCGAAGAGCCCTTCGGTCAGGCGCGCGCATACGCCATGGACGCGATCGGCAAGGGCTACGGCGCAAAACGCAAACAGAAACTCGGTAAACGCCAGTCGCAGGTCCATGGCATCCTCCTCGGGTGAAAGGTTCAGGTTTCCACGTCGACGACCACCGTGTCCGGGTCGCCGGAAGCGGCCTTGACGATCAACACGGGACACGGGGCCAGGGCCAGCACGCGTTCGGCCACGCTGCCGAGCATCAGCCGGCGCAGGCCGCTTTTGCCGTAGGAGCCGAGCACGAGGCAGCCGGCCCCGATCTCGGCGGCAAAGCCGGCGATGGCCCGGTAGGGCGCGCCTTCCAGCACGGTGGCCAGGGCCTTCACGTCCCTGGCCTGGGCGGCCTTGACCACGGCGCTCATGGCCACGAGGGCCCGGCGCTTGATGTCCTCGAAAATGCCGTAAATCAGGTTGCGGTCCACGGGCACGTCCACCACGGACAGGACGTCCAGCTCGCCGGCGTAGGCGGCGCACAGGCCGATGGCCCGTCCGGCGGCGTCGAGGCTCTGGCGCGAGCCGTCCACGGCCGTGACCACCCGGGTGAAATCGAGTTTGGCCCCTTCGGGCACCACCAGCACGTCGCAGGGGCTGTAGCCGATGACCTTGGCCACGTTGCGCCCGAGCAGCACGCGTTCCATGAAGGCGCGCCGGGCGTCGCCGATGACGATGAGGCTGGCTTCCTCGCCCTCGGCCACGTCGATGAGGCGTTCGAAGGCCTCGCCGGATTCGAGCACCTTTTTCAGCGGCAGTCCGGCCCTGGCCGCCATGTCCGAGGCCTCTTCCATGGCTTGTTCGAAGGGGCGGGCCAGTTCCCGGCGCTCGTCGGCGTGCTCGATGCGTTCCAGGCCGTCGAGTCCCGGCGACACGGCCACGGCCACCAGTCGGCCTCGCAGCGAGGCGGCCAGCACCATGGCCTGCTCGAAGGCCCCCCGGGAGGCCGGCGAGCCGTCGAGACCGACGACGATGGTCTTGGGGCGATGCATCCGCATGGGCTGTTTCCTCGGCCTCCGGCGGCCAGGGCGCTGCCCTGGACCCGTTGGGGGGCATGATGCCCCCCAAACCCCCTCGCCGGAAAAGGCACATTGTCTCTTTCCGGTATCCTTTGATTCCGGGGGGGATTATCCCCCCCCCGGCCGCCGGAGGCTCTTTTTGATTTCTGCGCGGCTAGGCTCCGCTCTCCAGCCGTCTGGCCTTGAACATGGAGGCCAGGATGATGCCCGCGCCGATCAGCAGGGCCACGACCATGATGCCGAAGCTGGTCTTGGTCAGGACGGACACGGTGGTGTCGCCGAAGTTGGTCAGGGCGAGCTTGTCCAGGTACTTGGGCATGGCCAGGAAGCGGCTCAGGGCCACGATGAGCATGATGACGGCCATGACCATCTTGATCATGTATTCCTTGACGTAGGTGGTGCCGATGGCGCCGAGCTGCACGCCGAAGAGCGAGCCGCCCAGGATGATGAGGGTCAGCCGGATGTCCACCATGCCGTAGTAGGCCCAGATCAGGGTGCCGCCAAGGCCCATGACGAAGGCGATGACCAGCTCGGAGGCGGAGGCGACGATGCTCGTGACGCCGATGACGTACATGAGGCCGGGCACGCCGATGAAGCCGCCCACGGCGATGGTGGCGGCCAGCATGCCCGTGGCCAGGGCGACGGGGATGAGGAACCACATGGAGATGCGCACGCCGGCCCGCTTGAAGGTCATCATGGGCCACAGTTCGATGGCCTGGAGGCGCTTGCTCAGGGTGTTGCCCTTGTCGGCATCGGCTTCGCCGCCGTTGCGGGAGAGCCGCAGGGCGTCGCGCATGACGAAGCTGCCCACGGTGAGCAGGACGGTGACGAAGGCCAGGCTGACGTAGAGGTTGGAGCCGGCCTCGCCCCATTTGGCCAGGATGATGGTCTGGACCTTGATGCCGACCTGGACGCCGATTTCAGCGAAAAGTCCCATGATGACGCCGAGTTTGACGTCGACCTGGCCGTAGCGGAAGCGCTTGATGGAGCCGACCAGGGCTTTGGGGAATTTGTGGCACATGTTGCTGGCCACGGCCACCGGGCCGGGAACGCCGAGGCTCATCATGCCCGGCGTGAGCACGAAGGCGCCGCCGGAGCCGATAAAGCCGCTGACCAGCCCGCCGATGAAGCCGACCAGGAACAGAAAAATGACGGAATACAGATTCAGATCGATAAACGAAATCATTTCGCCAGCGCCATGCATGTCCGAAACCTCCGGAGCCGTGTTGATGCCCGTTTGCGGCGCGCTGTCGCGCCTGCCAGTTGCGTCGTGTCAGCCTGTGTCGCGTCGGGGGTTAGGCGCTCACCCGGGCGGCGGCGCGCTCGTCCTTGCGCTGGCCGGTCGTGACCGTGGCCTGCTTCTTGGCCCCGACACTCTTGGAGGCCTCGATGCCGAGCGCCGACCAGAACGCGCCGGCGAAGCTGCCGTGCACATAGGAGAACAGGAAGACGGTGATGACCGGCACCACGGCATAGAAGCCGCCCTTGGCCGACAGGGTGGTGATGAAGTCGGTGTGGGTGAAGACCGCCGCATACAGGGCGATGGCGGCGGCGCCGAAGACAACCGTGCGGGCCACATTGCGTTGACGCGTTCTCTCGGACATGGATAACCTCCCAGGGTTTCGCTGTTGCATGCTCTGCCGGCTCCGGTCGTCGCCGCCGTGCCCGCCGGCCACATCCAGGCCGAATACGGGCACCGGCGATCGCCGGGCCACGTCCTCAATCCCGATGGCCGGATCGAGCACCACGAAGTCGATGCGCCGGCCGCCATGCACGATGGCCAGCACCGCCTCGGCCGCCTTGCCTGTGGCCGTGACGTGTTCGAAGCCGATCCGGCGTTGTCTCGCCTTCTCCCCGAACGCGGCCGCGTCGCCGGCGGCGCCGGCGGCAAAGCGTTCGCGTCTGGAGAGTCTGTCGCCGTAGCGGGGCAGCGTATCCAGGTAGACGGCCAGGACGCCAAGGCTCAGCCGGTCGGCCACGCCCAGGGCGTAGTCGGCCAGCCCTTCGTCGACGGCCATGCCCCGGATGACCACCAGCACCTGGTGGGGGCGCTCCCGGCCCGGCATGTCGCGGCGTTGGTCCATGGCGGTGTCTTCCTGCATGTCGTTCCCTCGTTTCCTGAGTCGTTGCTCAGCTGCCCCTTTCAAAACAAGTTGCGTGCCAGATTGGGAAAAAATTATTATTTACTGATTTTATTGATGAATTGTGTGAAAATGAAAAACTGACTGACAGCTCAGTCAGTATTGCGATATGCAACGCCTGAGTGCTCAGTCAGGATTGATTGTCCCTAAGTGCCGTTTTTCACGTCTCATTTCGAAACGGCGTTACAGATCGCAACACCGGCTTTGTCGTGTTGCAATCCGCAACACCGGCGCTTTCGCCCCGAGCGGCCGCCATTTGCCCGGGCCGCCCGTTTGGCGCTAGATTGCCGCACATCCGTCCCCAAGGAGCAGGCCATGTTCTTTCGCGACAAGCCCCGTCCCGCCCCGCCAACCGCCGCGGCCGAGCCCGAAGGCGAACCCGGCGTGCTCGACACCCTGCGCCGCGACATCGACGCGGCGCATCTGCCGGCCCAGGCCGCCGACGCCGCCCGACGCGAGCTGGCCCGGCTGGAAAAGACCGACCCGTCCGTGGCCGAATACGCCGTCGGCATCAATTATCTGGAATTCATGCTGAAGCTGCCGTGGGCCAACTGCACCCGCGACACTCTCGACCTGGGCCGGGCCCGGGACGTGCTCGACGCCCGCCACCGGGGGCTCGACGCGGTCAAGGACCGCGTCCTGGAATTCCTGGCCGCCAGGGCCCTGCGCGGACTGGCCGCGCCGCGCATCCTCGTGGTCGATGACGAGGAAATCGCCCGGACCAACATGGCCCACGTGCTCGGCAAGGAGGGCTACGACGTGCGCACGGCCGGCGACGGTCTGGAGGCGCTGGACCTGCTGGGCGGCGGTTTTGCCGCCGACGTGGTGGTGACGGATCTCAAAATGGAACGTCTGGACGGCATGGAGCTGTTGCGGCGGCTGCGCCGGGTGGCCCCGGACGCGGCCGTCGTCATGGTCACGGGCTTCGCCACCGTGGGCACGGCCGTGGAAGCGCTGCGGGCCGGGGCGGCCCACTACCTGGGCAAGCCCGTCAACCTCGACGAACTCAAAAAAACCGTGGCCGAAGTGCTGGAGGCGCGGCTGGCCGCCTCGCCCGGACGCGGACCGGTGCTGTGCTTTTCCGGCCCGCCGGGCGTGGGCAAGACCTCGGTCGGGCAGGCCGTGGCCGAGGCGCTCGGCCGCGAATTCGTGCGCCTGTCCCTGGCCGGGCTTCGCGACGAGGCCGAGCTGCGCGGCCACCGCCGCACCTACGTCGGGGCCATGCCCGGACGCATCCTCAAGGAGCTGGCCCGGCTCGGCGTGGCCAACCCGGTCTTCATGCTCGACGAGCTCGACAAGATCGGCGCGGATTTTCGCGGCGACGCCGCCTCGGCCCTGCTCGAAATCCTGGACCCCGAGCAAAACGCCCGCTTTTCCGACAACTACCTGGAAATTCCCTTCGATCTGTCGCGCATCATGTTCATCGCCACGGCCAACGATGTGTCGCGTCTGCCCGGGCCGTTGCTCGACCGGCTGGAAATCCTGGAATTCCCCGGCTACACCGACCGGGAGAAAAGCGATATCGCCAAGGCCTTCCTGCTGCCCCGGCATCTGCGCGAAAACGGCCTGTCGCCCGAGGCGGTCGCCTTTTCCGACGCGGCCATCGGCCGCATCATCGACGACTACACCCGGGAGTCCGGGCTGCGCGGCCTGTCGCGCGCCGTGGGCGCGGCCTGCCGCCGGCTGGCCCGGCTGGCCTTCGAAAACGCCGGCACCGCCCCGGCCCGGGTGGAGGCCGACGATATTCCCAATCTGCTCGGCCCCCGCCGCTTCACCCGCGAGGCCGCCGAGGCCGGGGACCGGGTCGGCGTGGTCACCGGCCTCGTGGTCGGCCAGCACGGCGGCGAGATCATCTTCGTCGAAACGGCCCGGATGCCCGGCACCGGCCAGCTGCTTCTGACCGGCTCCCTCGGCGACATGCTGCGCGAATCGGCCCAGGCCGCCTTAAGCCTCATCCGCAGTCGGGCCGGCGAACTCGGCGTCGATCCCGGCTTTTTCGAAAAAACCGACATCCACGTCCATTTCCCGGCCGGCGCGGTCACCAAGGACGGGCCCTCGGCCGGCGTCACCATCTTCTGCGCCCTGCTTTCCCTGCTCACCGGCCGCCCGGCCCTCTGCGACACGGCCGCCACCGGCGAAATCACCCTGTCCGGCCGCCTGCTGCCCGTGGCCGGTATTCGTGAAAAATGTCTGGCCGCCAAACGCGCCGGCATCGCCACGGTCATCGTGCCCCAGGCCAACGCCGCCCTCGTCGCGACCTTGCCCGAAGACGTGCGCGAGGGGCTGCGCATCCTGCCCGTCGCCGACGCCCTCGAAGCGGCGCGGCATGTGTTGTTGGTGGAGGTGAAAGAGGGGGAAGAGCAGTAAAGACGCCTCCGGCGGCCGGTGGGCATGATGCCCCCCGGACCCCCTCGATAGTTCTTTGGCGGCGCGAAGCGACGCTGGCGCACCCTTGGCGGCGCATTTTTATCCAGGCTTTGCCTGGA
>JAFABC010000078.1 GCA_023426275.1 Pseudomonadota bacterium
GGTAAGGGCGGGTAAAGAAAGAGAACCAAAACGACGCCTCCGGCGGCCGGGGGGCATGATGCCCCCCGGACCCCCTCGAAAGGGGAGGCGTATTGCCAGCACGTTTAACGGGGACTGTCTCCGGGAAAAGTCCGGGGACAGGCCGTCAGGTGCCCGCCATGCCCGCCCTGCTCATCGACGTCGGCAACACCAATATGAAATTCGGTCTGGCCGAACGCCACGGCCTGGGGCCGTCGTTCAGCCTGCCCACCGACCGCTCGGCCACGCCCGACAGCCTGGGACTGGCCCTGATCACGGCCCTGGGCTTTCACGGCTGCCAGCCGGCCGACGTGGAAACGGCCATCGCCTCGTGCGTGGTGCCGCCCCTGGCCCCGGTGCTGTCCCGGGCCCTGTCGCGCTATCTCGGCGTGCGCCTGCGCTTCGTGCCGACCGACGTGCCCGTGCCCCTGACCAACCTCTACGGCCGGCCCCACGAGGTCGGCGCGGACCGGCTGGTCACCGCCTACGCCGGCCGCATGGCCGTGGACGCCCCGGGCGTGATCGTCATCGACTTCGGCACGGCCACCAATTTCGATTGCGTGCGCGACAACGCCTTTCTCGGCGGCCTGATCTGCCCGGGCATGCTGACCTCCCTGTCGGGGCTGGTCAGCAAGACGGCCAAGCTGCCCCACGTGGCCCTGACGCCCCCGGACCACGGCGCGCTGTCCATCGGCCGGTCCACCTCGGAATGCATCAACCAGGGATTCATCTTCGGTTTCGCCGACATGGTGCAGGGCGTGACCACGCGGCTGGCCGCCCATCTCGGCGGCGACGTGCGCGTGCTGGCCACGGGCGGCTTCGCCGAAAAGCTGGCCCCCATCTGCCCGGTGCTGCGCGACGTGCGCCCGGAACTGCTCCTGGAAGGCCTGCGCCAACTGTGGCTCGGCTTGACACCGCGCCGGGGAAGCGGAAAAAAGTCGTTGTCATAGTTGCCATCCCCACGCACAATCAGCGCACCCACGGCTGGGGCCGTCGCAGTATCCGGTCGGCGCCCGAAACAGGAAGGACCCATGCTTCCGGAACTGCTCGGCTGCTACCAATCCCAGAAACTCGAAAAAATGGGCAAGGGCGCGGCCTCGGGACGCGACTTCACCCAGCGCATCAACTGGCTGGTCATCCGCCTGGATACCGGCCGCATTCTCGTATTTCCCCTGGATGACAAGCAGCTGCCCATGCCGTTGCAAAAAACGGTGACCCCGGACGAATTCCTCGGGCATTTCCTGCCCGCCCCGCTGGTCTTCAACGAACGGCTGGCTCCGGCGGCGCTCGTGCTGGCGCGGCTGTTGCGCGACGAGGGCGCGGCCGTCGATCCCAACGCCCTGCCCGAGGCCGAACGGGCCCTTTTCACCGTCATCCTGGTGGCCCTGGCCGCGGCCGGACAGGCCGACGACGACGCGGCCGTGCTGGCCATGCTGGAAAACTGCGGCGCGACCACCGGCGGGCAGGCGCAAAAGGTGGCCATCAACGCCTTCGGCATCCACCTGCGCAAGCAAAAAGACTTCGACACCGCCGCCGCCTACTACCGCAAGGCCCTGGAGCTGGCCCCGGACGACGAGCGGCTGCTGTTCAACCTGGCCCGGGTGCTCTACGAACAGGGCGAACTGCCCGGCTGCCGGGGACTGCTCGAAAAGGCCCTGGCCGCTGAACCCGGTTTCGTCGAGGCGCAAAAGTTCCTGCGCCACGTCCTGCGGCGCGAAGGCCGGCCCGAGACGACGGATTTCCCGGACCTCTCCGCCAAGGCCTGAAAACAGGGTCGAAACCGTCCCGCCGCTGTCGCGGAATCGTCCCCCGACAGGGGTTATAAATCACCGTAAATTGCGCTACAGCCTGAAACGACGGGCCGCCCGGCCCGCCTGCACCACGCCAAAACAGACAACGACCAATGAAGGAGACGCTCATGAGCACCATAGCCGCCGTTTGGGCCAGGGAAATCCTCGATTCCCGCGGCAATCCCACCGTTGAAGTGGAGGTCACGCTGGAGTCCGGGGCGTCCGGACGGGCCGCCGTGCCTTCCGGAGCCTCCACGGGCTCGCGCGAGGCCCTGGAACTGCGCGACCAGGATCCTTCCCGCTTCGGCGGCAAGGGCGTGGCCAAGGCCGTGGAGCATGTCCAGGGCGAGCTGGCCGAGGCCGTCATCGGCATGGACGCCCTGCAGCAGGTGGCCATCGACAACCTGATGATCGACACCGACGGCACCGAGAACAAGTCCCGCCTCGGCGCCAACGCCATCCTCGGCGTGTCCATGGCCGTGACCCGGGCCGCCGCCAATTTCCTGGGCCTGCCGCTGTACAACTACCTGGGCGGTCTCAACGCCAAGGTCCTGCCCGTGCCGTTTATGAACATCATCAACGGCGGGGCCCACGCGCCCAACAACCTGGACATCCAGGAGTTCATGATCGTGCCGCTTGGCGCGCGCACCTTCGCCGACGCCCTGCGCATGGGTGCGGAAACCTTCCACACCCTCAAGACGATCCTGGCCGCCGACGGCCACATGACCGCCGTGGGTGATGAAGGCGGCTTCGCGCCCAACCTCAAGAGCCACGACGAGGCCTTCAAGTACATCACCAAGGCCATCGAAGAGGCCGGCTACCGCCCGGGCAACGAAATCTCCCTGGCCATCGACGCCGCCGCCTCGGAATTCTACAAGGACGGCAAGTACGTGCTCGGCGGCGAAAACCGCACCATGGACGCCGGGGAAATGGTCGCCTACCTCGGCGACTTCGTGGACCGCTACCCCGTCATCTCCATCGAGGACGGTCTGGCCGAGTCCGACTGGGAAGGCTGGAAGAAGCTGACCCTGGACCTTGGCGAGCGCATCCAGCTCGTGGGCGACGACATCTTCGTCACCAACCCCGACATCCTGGACGAGGGCATCCGCCAGGGCGTGGCCAACTCCATCCTCATCAAGCTCAACCAGATCGGCACCGTGACCGAGACCCTCGACACCATCGAGATGGCCAAGCAGGCCGCCTACACCACCATGGTGTCCCACCGCTCGGGCGAAACCGAGGACAGCTTCATCGCCGACCTGGCCGTGGCCGTCAACGCCGGCCAGATCAAGTCCGGTTCGCTGTGCCGCTCCGACCGGCTGGCCAAGTACAACCAGCTCCTGCGCATCGAGGAGGAGCTGGAGGACGCCGCCATCTTCTACGGCCCCTACATGGCCGAGAAC
>JAFABC010000088.1 GCA_023426275.1 Pseudomonadota bacterium
GTCCGTCCTCCCTTCGGGAGGGTCCGGGAGGGGGTGACCCCCTCCCGGCCGCCGGAGGCTTCTTGAAGTTCTTCTCTGCTCTGCCGCTAGACAGCCGCGTTGCCGGTTTCGCCGGTGCGGATGCGGATGACCTCGTCAATGGTGGAAACGAAGATCTTGCCGTCGCCGACCTCGCCGGTCTGGGCGGCGGCCTGGATGGTCTTGATGACCTCGGGGGCCAGCGCCTCTTCGACAACGACCTCGATTTTGACCTTGGGCACGAAATCGACCTGATATTCGGCGCCCCGGTAGACCTCGGTATGGCCGCGCTGCCGGCCGAAGCCCTTGACCTCGGAAACGGTCATGCCCTTGATGCCGATGGACATCAGCTGTTCCTTGATCTCGTCGAGCTTGTAGGGTCGGGTGATCACTTCAATTTTTTTCATGGCGCGCTCCTTGTGTCCGCTAGAGCTGGTAGCCGACTTCGCTGTGCTGGCTGACGTCGAGACCCTTGTTTTCGTCCTCCTGGCTTACCCGAACACCGACCATCACGTCCACGACTTTGAAAAGGATCATGGACATGACGAAACAGTAGCCCCAGGTGGCGACAACGGACACGAACTGGATCCACAGCTGACCAGGGTTGCCGTAGAACAGTCCGTTGGCCCCGGCGTCATTGACAGCGGTGGTGGCAAAAAGGCCGGTGGCCAGCGCCCCGAAGGTGCCGCCCAGGCCGTGGATGCCGACCACGTCCAAGGAGTCGTCGTACTTGAAAAAGCCCTTCATGAGCACGCCGCCGTAGCACAGCACGCCGGCCACAAGGCCCATGAGGATGGCCGGCATGGGCTCGACAAAGCCCGCCGCCGGCGTGATGGCGACCAGTCCGGCCACCGCGCCCGAGGCCATGCCCAGGGTGGTGGGCTTGCCGCGGTGCATCCACTCCACCACGATCCAGCTCACGGCCGCGGCCGCGGCGGCCAGATGGGTGGTGACAAAGGCCGAGGCGGCCAGACCGTTGGCGGCCAGGGCGCTGCCGGCGTTGAAGCCGAACCAGCCGAACCACAAAAGGCCCGCGCCCAGGATGGTCAGCGGCAGATTATGCGGAATAAAGGCCTGCTTGCCATAGCCGTGGCGCCGGCCGAGGTAGAGGGCGGCCGCCAGGGCGGAGGCGCCCGAACTCATGTGGACGACCGCGCCGCCGGCAAAGTCGAGGGCGCCCATCTTGGCCATCCAGCCGCCGCCCCAGACCCAGTGGGCCATGGGACAGTAGACCACGATGATCCACAGGCAGGTGAAAAGCACGAACCCGGAAAATTTGATGCGTTCGGCGAACGCCCCGGTGATGAGCGCCGGGGTGATGACCGCGAACATGCACTGGAAGATCATGAAGGCCAGATGCGGAATGTTGTCCACGCCCGGCTTGGGGGCGATGCCGACACCCTTGAGGAACAGGTAGTCGAAGTTGCCGATGAATCCGCCGATATCCCCGCCAAAGGCCAGGGAATAGCCGACCACGGCCCATATGATGGTCACCGTGCCGAGCAGGATGTTGGAATGCATGAGCGTGCCGAGGATGTTCTTGCCCCGGACCATGCCACCATAAAAAAGCGCCAGACCCGGGGTCATGAGCATGACCAGGGCCGCCGAAATGAGCACGAATGCGGTATCCGCCGCGTTCATGTGTTCCCCCTCTCGTAACGTTTTTGTTGATCAGACCACAACCAGGCCGCGTCTCCATCCACTCCGTGACGCCCCAGCCTGACCACTTGCGAATGATCCGGCCGGGCTGCCCATTGCGGCGCGACGAAATTCTCCCCTAGTTTGAAGTTGACATTTTTGCAACAGCAAAAAAGAGAAATCGTAACATCCCGGAATCGCCCCCTGGCGAGACGCGCGGTCTTGGGGTAGATTATCGATAAAACCGTCTTGTCCGGAGCCAGCCATGACCGACAAGAAAGCCAAAATCCTCGTGGTCGAGGACGACACCGACGTCCGCCGGGCCGTGAGCCTGTGGCTGACCACCTCGGGCTATGCCGTGTTCGAGGCCGAAGACGGCCACACCGGACTGGCCATGGCCCGGGCCGAAAAGCCCGACGCCATGCTGCTCGACCTGCGCCTGCCCGGCCTGGACGGGTTCGGCGTGCTCGCGGCCCTGGGGCGCGAGGGCGGCGAGCCCCCGCCGGTGATCATCATCTCCGGCCAGGACGAAATCACCGGCGTCATCCAGGCCTTTCGCATGGGCGCGGCCGACTACCTGCAAAAGCCCATCGTCAGCTTCGACCTGCTCGGCCACGCCCTGGACGCGGTGCTGGAGCGCCGCCAGCTGTCCCGGGCCGTGCGTCTGGCCGAGACGCGCTATTTCAATCTGGTGCAAAACCTGCCGTTGCTCGTCTTCGTGCTGGACGCCGCGGGCAATCTGGCCTTTATCAACAAATTCTGCCGCACCCTGCTCGGCTACTCCAGGGGCGAGGCCCTGACCGAAAGCAACTGGTTCCTGTCCCGGGTCCACCCCGACGACCGCCAGCGCGTGTCGGCGCTTTTCGAGCGCGTGTTTTCCCCCCGGGAACGGGCCCGCACCGAGGAATGCCGCTTCATTCACAAAAACGGGGCCACCATCCACGCCCTGCTGCGGGCCATCCCCTCGGTTCGCCCCGACCGGCCGGCCGCGCCGGCCTCCATCGAAGGCATCGTGGTGGACATCACCGACCGGGTGGAACTGGAACGGTTCGTGGTGCAGGAGGAAAAGCTCAAGACCCTGGGCGCGATCTCGGCCGAGGTGGCCCATGAGATCCGCAATCCCCTGTTTTCCATCGCCGGCTTCGCCCATCGCCTCCAGGCCCGGATGCCCGACAATCGCGAGGCGTCCATCATCCTGTCCGAGGCCCGCCGGCTGGAAGACATCCTCGACCGCATCAGCACCTACCTGCATCCGGTCGATCTGCGGCCCCAGCAATGCGCCCTGCCGGCCATCGTCACGGCCGCCCTGGAGTTTCTCAAGCCCGAACTCGGCGCCCTGGGCGTGTCCGCCAAAACACGCCTGTCGCCGGGGCTCCCCGATCTGCAACTCGACCCCGACCTGCTCACCCAGGTGGTCACGAGCCTCGTGCGCTTCGCCGTCCGCCATCAGGGCCGGGGCGGACAGGTGGACATCATGGCCTCGCGCCACGCCCGCTTCCTCCATCTGGACGTGGGCTTCGCCACCACCACGCCGGTGTCCGAGCCGGACCTGCTTTTTTTCCCCTTCCAGGAAAGCGAGGAGCGCATGGGCCTGCCGCTGGCCTACCGCGTCGTGAAAAACATGGGCGGTTCCCTGACCTTTTCCCAGATGGGCACCGAGGCCGCCTTCACGGTGCAGCTGCCCCTGGGACCGATCACCGAGCCCATGCCCCTGGCCCTGGAAGAGGAATTCGAAGAGGACGAGGAAACGGACGCCGCCCTGGCCGACCCGGGCGGACCGAACCGGACCGACGCGGACGGACCGGCCTCGTGAGGCGCGAAAGCTGGATCGACCGGCTCCGCCGCCTGCCCCTGCCGGACGCGCCCGTGGTGGTCGACGGCGGGGCCAACAAGGGCAACGTGGCGGCCCGGCTGCTCGACGCCCTGCCCCGGGCCCGGCTGGAGGCCTTCGAGCCCCAGCCGCGTCTGGCCCGCAAGCTCTGCAAACGCTTTGCCGGCGATGCCCGGGTGCGCGTGCACGCCCTGGCCCTCGGCGAGACGGCCGACGCCCTGCCGCTGGTGGTCATGAACCGGCCGACCCTGTCCTCCCTGCTCGCCCCCACCGGCATCCACGACAAATACGCCGACGAGACGCTTTCGGTGACCGAGACGGTGACCGTGCCGGTGGCGCGCCTGGACGCGGTGCTGCCCCGGGCCGATGTCATCAAGCTGGATTTGCAGGGCTACGAACTGCCGGCCCTGCGCGGCGCGACCGGACTGCTCGGCGGCGTGACGGCGGTGGTGGCCGAGGCGGCCCGGGAGCCGCTCTACGCCGGGCAGGCGCTTTTGCCGGAGCTTGAGGCCTTCCTGGCCGGCTTCGGACTCATCCTCGACGGCATGTACGACTTTTTTCGCGACGCCCAGGGCCGAATCGTCTCCGGCGACGCCCTCTTTCGTCGGGAGGCCTGAGAAAGCGCCTCCGGCGGCCGGGGGGCATGAT
>JAFABC010000104.1 GCA_023426275.1 Pseudomonadota bacterium
TCCCCAGGCTCTGCCTGGGGAAATTCGCGCCGCCAAACGTTCGAAGTCCCACCCGACCAACCAGAGGTCCGGCCATCACCCCCTTTCGGGAGGGTCCGGGAGGGGCAGTGCCCCTCCCGGCCGCCGGAGGCATCTTCGTCTTGTCTTATTCCGGCGCGGGGTGCGGCACCGGGCCGGGCAGGCAGCCGTAGTTGGCCAGGGCGGTGCGGCCGTCGGGCAGGCGCAGGGCGGCGATGAACCGGCGCGCCGCCGGGGAGAGGGGCATCTTGAAGACCAGCGTCAGGGGCATGGACAGGGGATAGGTCCCCCGGCTGACATTTTCCGGCGTCGGGGGGACGCCGGAAAGGGCCAGGATGCGCAGTTTCGTCGCGGCCACGGCCGGCTTGGGGAAAAGACCGATGGCCCCGGGTGTGGCCGCCGTCAGGTCCACGGCCCGGGCCATGGAGGTGGTGGCGAAGGCGCCCTGGCAGGGTGTGGTCGCCGCCTCGGCGATGGCCGCGTCGACCACGTCCCGGGCCGCGTCGACCGGCTGCCGACAGACCGGATGGATGGGGCCGGGCGCGCCGCCGAGGCGGGACCAGTCGGTGACGCCGCCGGAAAAGATGGCCGCCACCTGCTCCCGCGTCAGGCTGTCCGGGGCCGCGACCGCCGGGTTGACGGCAAAGACCACCGGCGCCCGGGCAAAGACGAGTTCGGTAAGGCCCTGCGCCTGTTCTTCCAGGGTCAGCGGCCGGGACAGGCGGGCCAGTCCGGCCTGGCCCGCCAGCACCGCCGCCACGGCCGCGGCCGGGCCGGCGGTCGGACGCACGTCGATGCGGATGTCGGAATTTTCGGCCATGAACCGGGACGCGAGGATGTGCAGCAGTTCCTCGCAGTCGCCGACGTCGGCAATGACCAGGGGCGTGGGGGCGCCGTCCCCGGCCGCCGCCCGGCCGGCCGGGAGCAGGAGCGCGACGGCGAGCAGCACCGCCGTCACGAGGCGATGGGAACGGTCAGGGCTGGCGTACATGGGGGCTCGCTTCAGGCTGCGGCCGGTTTCCGGGAAAGCAGCCCGCGGATGACGGCCAACAGCCACCAGATGGCGGCCGTGGAGACCATGGAAAAGGCCACGATGCCGACGCGCTCCCGGTGCATGTTGGCCAGGGCGGCGGCATAGTGTTTGGCCACGAACGAAATGTCGAAGCGTTCGCCAAAGCGCATGGTGTAGGCGGCCACGAGTTCCTGGTACTGCGCGTCGGGATCGGGACCGATGGGCGTGTTATAGGGGCGCAGGTCCTTGTCCAGGGCGTTGGCCCACAAAAGAGCCAGTTGCAGCCGCTCCCGGGAGAGCTTGGCCGGGGTGGGCCAGTCGCTTGCCGCCGCGCCGGCCGCCACGAGCAGCCACAGCGCGGCCAGGGCGGCGAAGACCCGGTCCCGTTTCGCCTCGCGGTTCATTTGCGCCGCCGCTTGGAGGACTTGCGCTTGCGCGCGGGCTGGGCCTGCTGGGGTTCGTCGCCATCCATCAGTCCCAGGTCCACGGACAGCCGGCCCATGTCCACGCCCGTCAGTTCCACGTCCACGGCCTGGCCCAGGTGGAAGCGCCGGCCCGTGCGTTCGCCGAGCAGTTCATGGCGTTCCGGGTTGTAGGTGTAATAGTCGTCGGACAGCGACGACAGGCGCACCATGCCCTCGGCCATGACTTCCTTGAGTTCCACCCAGAAGCCGAAGTCGGCAATGGAGCCGATCACGCCCGTGAAGCGCCGGCCCACCTTGTCGGACAGAAAATGGACGGTCACGCGCTTGAGGATTTCGCGCTCGGCCTCCATGGCCACGCGTTCGCGGCGGCTGATGTGCTCGGCCACCTTGGGCAGCCGGGCCACCCGTTTTTCCGGCACTTCCTTGCCGGCGAAGACGTTTTTGAGCGACCGGTGGACCACCAGGTCGGCGTAGCGCCGGATGGGCGAGGTGAAGTGGCAGTAGCAGGTGGAGCCCAGCCCGAAGTGGCCGTCGAGCTTGGGCGAATAGGACGCCTGCATCATGGTGCGCAGGGCCAGCCGGCTGACCAGGAAATCCAGGTCCGAGCCCGAGGCCTCGCGCAGGATTTCGGCCAGATCGCCCGGTCCCGGGGCGGCCGGGAGTCTGGTGGCCAGATCGGTGGTGCCCAGCAGCTTGAAAAGCGCCTCCAGCTTGGTCGGGTCGGGTTCGGGGTGGACGCGGTAGAGCACGGGCGCGCCCTTTTCGGTCAGGAAGCGGGCCACGGCCTCGTTGGCCGCGATCATGAATTCCTCCACGATCTGGTGGCCGAAGTGGCGGGCCTTGGGCCGGATGTCCTGGGTTTCCCCCTGGAAATTGAACAGGATTTCCGGTTCGGGCAGGTCGAAATCCAGGCTGCCCCGGGCAAAGCGCACGGTGTTGAGCACCCGGGCCAGGGTCTCGGCCGTGGTCAGCATGGGCAGCACCGGGGCGATATTGGCCCGCTCCTGCTCGTCGCCAAGCAGCAGCGCCCGGTTGACCTGGGCGTAGGTGAGCCGGGCCTTGGATTCGATGACCGCGGTGTAGAAATCGGTGCGGCCGGGCTCGCCCTTGGCTGAAAAATCGATTTCCGCCACCATGGCCAGCCGGGGCACGTTGGGGTTGAGGCTGCACAGGCCGTTGGAAATCCGTTCGGGCAGCATGGGCTCGACGGACTGCGGGAAATAATAGGAATTGCCGCGTTCCAGGGCCTCGGTGTCCAGGGCGCTGCCCGCCGGCACATAGTGGGAGACGTCGGCGATGGCCACCCAGAGGGTGAAGGCCGGACCCCGGCGCTTGACGAAGATGGCGTCGTCGAAATCCCGGGCCTTGGCCCCGTCGATGGTGACGAAGGTGAGGTCGCGCAGGTCCCGGCGGCCGGCGAAATCGGCCTCGGCGGGCACGTCGGGCAGGGCCTCGGCCTCGCGGATGACCTTGTCGGGAAAGGGGCCGGGAATGTCGTGGTTGAGCTTGACCAGTCGTTCCTGCACGGCCACGTCGCCCTGCGCGCCGAGCAGTTCCAGGCCCTTGCCGGCGTAGAGCTTGTATTCGAGCTTTTCGCCGATGCCGACATTGATGATATCGTCGGCCTGGGGCGCGGGATCGTCCGGCGTCGGCGGCAGGTAGTCCACCATGAAGCTGATGGAATGCCTGGGATCGGTGGGGCGGCACAAAAACAGGTCGGCGGTCATGCATTTGACCACGCGGCAGGGCAGCGAGGTGACGCCGCGTTCGATGACCCGGGCCACGCGGCCCTCATGGTTCTTGTCCTTGCGCTCGCGGGTGATGGCCACCGCCACCCGGTCGCCATGCCAGGCGTCGCCGATGTCCTTGGGGTGGATGAAGATGTCCTTGCGCCGCTTGTCGTCGGGAATGACGTAGCCCACGCCGGACCGGCTGATTTCCAGCACGCCGGTGACCAGTCGCATGCTTTCGACCAGGCCCCAGCCCTTTTGCACCCGTATGAGCTTGCCCGCTTCGCGCAGGTCTTCGAGCATGTGGCGCAGGTCGTGAAATTTGAAGGTGATGCCCTTGAGACTGCGCGCCACTTCCTTGTCGGATAACGGCTTGCCGCTTTCACGGAAAATTCGCAGAATGGAAGCGGCGTCCAGGCCGGCGCCACGCTTTTTGACGGCGCGGCCCCCGCGTTTTTTTCTTGTTGTCATGTATCCTCCGGATGTCGCGCTCGCCTCTCCTTAGCGCCGCAATGCCCGCGGCACAAGCCCGCTGTTGCCTTGCCGCCGGTCCCGGGGCATGTTTCGCCGGCGTATGGCATCGAAAAAAAGGAGTCGGTATGCAGGACGCACCCTGTCGTTTGCTTGGCGAGCTGCATTATCCCGAGGAGTATTCCTTTGAGCGGGTGGGGGAGATCGAATCCGGTTTCGGCGAAGCCCTGGCCGGGGCCATGGCGGACCTTGACGCCGCGCACCTGGAGGTGACGCCCGGGCCCGAGTCGCTGGCGTTCGAGGCGGCCTGCGAGATATGCACGTCCGAGGACGGGGCGGCCCTGTGCGAGGCCATCCTGGAACTGGCCGGCGACGGCCCCCACGGGCGGTTGGTGGTGGTGCGGGCCGGCGAGGAGCCGGTCACGGTGTACTATTTCGGCGACGGCGCCATCGACGAGGTTACCGTGGAGCGGCCGTGACGGCCCGGTCGAGCCACAGCGGCAGATAGTGCCGGGCGCTGTTGAGCCGGGCGTCCAGCTCGCGGCAGCCGGGCACGAAGCGCTCCACCTGCGCCCAGAAGCGGGGCGAATGGTTGAGTTCCAGCGTGTGGCACAGCTCGTGGATCATGACCAGCCGGCACAGCTCCCAGGGCAGAAAGACGATGGTGTAATTGAGGCTGATGTGCCCCTTGGCCGTGCAGCTGCCCCAGCGGGTGCGCTGGGCCCGGATGGTCAGGGCGGCGTAGGACAGGCCCGTTTCCCGGGACACGGCGGCCAGGGCCGGGCGCAGCAGTTCGCCGGCCCGCGTCCGGCAAAAACCGGCGCAGGCGGCGGCCAGGGCCCCGGCGTCGTCCACGGCGCCCGAAATCACGAGCTCCCGTGGTCCCCGGGCCGCGATGCGGCATTCGGGCCGGTCCTTGGGCAGGTAGGCGAGACGCCATTCCCGGGCAAAGGCCGTGAGCACCAGCCGGCGTGGCCGGGGCGCCTGGGGCCGCTGGCCGGCCAGCCCGCCCTCGGCGGTCAGCCGGTCGAAGGCCCGGGCGATCCAGTCCCGCCGCGTTTCCACCGCCTGGAGCAGAAAGCCCGGGGCCACGCCCACGGGGGCGACCACTTCCAGGCCCCGGCCCGGCAACATGCGCAGCACGATACCCCGGGCCCGGCGGCTTATGCGCACCGAAACCGGCAGCCCCGGCGGCAGCCCAAGGCCGATCAGCCGCGCCGTTTCCTCGGTGTCGAATGTTCTAGCCCGCTGCATTACCGCAACCTTTCATTGCCTTGTCACCCGCAACGGGCTTGTCTTCGCCTGCGCCAACGTCTACGCTCCCGCAAACCGGATAGTCGGTGGTCGAGCCGGCCGTCAAGCCGGCCCAGGGGAGTGAACCCGCTTATGATACGCCTGTCGCGTCAGCTCCTGCGTTTCGTTTGCCTCGCCGTCTTGTTGCTGGCTTTCGGCTGCGCCAAGCCGCCGCCGATGCCGCCCACGCCGCCCCCTGTGCCGGTCAAGGGAAAGGGCGAGGTCGAGGACCTGCGGGTGCTGCCCCAGGACCTCAACGCCTACCTGCGTCAGGACACCGCCGACAGGCCGCTGTATCCCAAGGAGCAGATCGGCCTGCGCATGGAGGGCTTTGTCCAGGAGTGGTCCCGGCCCTGGCGTCAGGATTCGCCCGAGTACTCCCGTAAAAGCGTCGAAAGCATCTTTCGTCGCTTCGAGCGGTCGCCGGGATTTGGCACGGACAACCAGCCCAATCCGCCGTCCTTTGCCGCCTCGCTTCATGCCGCGGCCAACCTGCAGGCCTATCCGGGGCTGCGGCGCAAGGCCGTGACCGTCAACAACACCAATTTGCGCGGGATGCCCACGGCCAGCCCCCGGTTCTCCGATCCGAACCTGCCGGGCGAGGGCTACCCGTTCGACTACCTGCAACACACGGCCCTGCCGCCGGGCACGCCGTTGCTTGTCACCCACGCCACGCGCGACGGCTCCTGGCTGCTGGCCGAATCGGCCCTGACCTTCGGCTGGCTGCCGGCCCGGGACGTGGCCTACGTGGACGAATCGGCCATGGCCGCCATGACCACGACGCGGCTGGCCGCCGTGGTCCGGGACCGGACGCCCGTGCCCGGACTCGGCCTGACCGTGGACGTGGGCGCGTTTTTCCCCCTGGCCGGTCAGGGCACCGCTTCGGGCGTGCCCGTGCTCGTGCCCACGCGCGACGGCTCGGGCATGGTCCGCCTGCGCCCGGTGACGCTGCCCGCCGGAGCCGCCGTGCCCATGCCCATGCCCATGACGCCGCGCAACGTGGCCGCCGTGGGCAACCAGTTCATGGGCAAGGTCTACGGCTGGGGCGGTCTCGACGGCAAACGCGACTGTTCCGCCCTGACCCATGACCTGTTCGTGCCGTTCGGCATCTACCTGCCGCGCAATTCCGCCAGCCAGGCCGCCTACGGCGGTTCCATCCCGCTTGGCGACATGGAAAACGGGCAGAAGGAATCGACCATCATCGCGCAGGGCATCCCCTTTGCCACACTGGTGTGGATGCGGGGTCATATTCTTGTCTATGTGGGACAGTACAAGGGACGGCCCGTGGTCTACCATGACCTGTGGGGCTTGCGGACGTTCGGCGAGAATGGCCGGGACGGCCGGCTGGTGCTCGGCCGGGCCGTGGTGACGACGCTGCGGGCCGGCGAGGAGGTGCCGGCCGTGGGGCCGAGCCATATCCTGCTCAACCGCGTGCGGTCCATGTCGATCCTGGCCAGACCGTACTGACCTGTCGTGTCGGCGTCCGAATCGGAGGGAGGAACGGATGGGCAATTCTTTCGCCTGGCTGAGCGTCTGTTTCACGGCGGGCGCGGTGGGCGCCCTTGTCAGCAGCGTGCTGCTCTGGATGGCCGGCGTCTACGGCTGGACCGCCGCCTTGCATGTCGCCTGGACGCCTGAGTGGACCGTGGCCTGGCTGTATCCCCGGCTGGTGCGGGGCGGGCTTTGGGGGCTGCTCTTCGTGCCGGGCTGGCTGTCGGAATCGTTTTTCTGGCGCGCCGTGGCAGTCAGTCTCGCGCCGACGTTCTACGAACTGCTCGTGGTCTTTCCGGGGCAGTCCGGGGCGGGGCTGTGGGGACTGGAGCTGGGAGCCATGACGCCCGCGGTGGCCTTTCTGGCCAACATCGTGTGGGGGCTCGCCGCGGTGTTCTGGTTGCGGCTGTCCGGCGAACCGCGCCGGGCGGACTACGGCCGGCTGCATTAGCGGAGACGGCGGAGAAGGAAAGATGCCTCCGGCGGCCGGGAGGGGGTCACCCCCTCCCGGGCCCTCCCGAAAGGGGTTGATGGCCGGACCTCTGGTTGGTCGGGTGGGGCTTCGAACGTTTGGCGGCGCGCCGGCGTCGCTTCGCGCCGCCAAAGACACGTCGAGGG
>JAFABC010000349.1 GCA_023426275.1 Pseudomonadota bacterium
CCCCCACCCTCCCCAAAAACTTTTAAAGGGTTCGCGGGGAAAATATGGATGCTCGTCCGGTCTGGCTGCGTCTGCCCGCGCCGACCACCCCGGACGAGGGGGACCGGGGGGCATCATGCCCCCCGGCGGGTCCAGGGCAGCGCCCTGGTCTTCGTCTTCAGTATTACTCCAGCCCCCAGCCCTGGCGCACGCCTCCGCGCCAGGCCAGGAAGGCGTCGAGAAAACCTTCAAGTGGCAGTTCACCTTTTTCACCGGTCCGGCGGTCCTTGGTCTCGACCACGCCGCGCGCGAGCCCCTTGCCGCCCAGGGTGAGCTGCATGGGGAAGCCCATCAGGTCGGCATCCTTGAATTTGACGCCCGGCCGCTCGTCGCGGTCATCGAGGAGCACGTCGACGCCTGCCCCGGCCAGGGCGGCGTAGAGTTCGTCGGCCTTGGCGATGGCCGCTTCGTCCTTGGTCCCCAGGTTGAGCAAGACGACCTCGAAGGGGGCGATGGGCGGCGGAAAGACGATGCCGGACTCGTCGTTGTTCTGCTCGATGCAGGCGGCCACGATGCGCGAGACGCCGATGCCGTAGCAGCCCATGATCATGAACTGCTCCTTGCCGGCCTCGTCGAGGAAGGTGGCCCCCAGCGCCTTGGAATACTTGAGCCCCAGCTTGAAGACGTGGCCGACCTCGATGCCCTTGGTGAAGGTGAGCGTCGCGCCGCATTTGGGGCAGGGATCGCCCGGGGCGACATCGCGCAGGTCGGCAAAGGTCTTCACCGTCGCATCGCGGCCAAGGTCCACATGGCGCAGATGGGTGTCGGCGGCGTTGGCCCCCACGACCCAGTCGTTGCCCGCGCCAAGCTCCCGGTCGGCGTAGATGTCGATGCCGGAAAGCCCCACCGGACCGGCGAAACCGACCGGGGCCTTGGTCGCCTCGACAACCTCTTCGGGCGAGGCCAGCCGGATATCCTGGGCGACCAGCAGGTTTTTGAGCTTGATTTCGTTGAGCTCGCGATCGCCGCGCACGAGGGCGGCCACGGGCTTGCCGTCGGCGACGTACAGCAGGGTCTTGACGATGGCCTGGGGGGCGACGCCCAGGAAGGCGGCCACCTCCTCCACGGTATGCTGGCCCGGGGTGGCCACGGTCTCGGCCGGCGGACACGGCGCGATGTCGCCGTCCGGCGGACAAGGAGCCTCGGCCTTTTCCAGGTTGGCCCCGTAGTTGCAGTCCGGGCAGGCGACGATGGTATCCTCGCCGGTGTCGGCCAGCACCATGAATTCATGGGAAAAGGAACCGCCAATGGCCCCGGAGTCGGCGGCCACGGCCCGGAACTGAAGGCCCAGCCGCTCGAAGATGCGGGCGTAGGCGTGGTACATGGCCCAGTAGCTGGCGTCGGCCCCGGCATCATCTTTGTCGAAGGAGTAGCCGTCCTTCATGACGAATTCCCGGCCGCGCATAAGGCCGAAGCGGGGCCGGATCTCGTCGCGAAACTTCGTCTGGATCTGGTAGAGATTGACCGGCAGCTGGCGGTAGGAACGGATTTCGTGGCGCACGAGGTCGGTGACCACCTCCTCGTGGGTGGGGCCCAGGCACGATTCGCGGTCGTGGCGGTCCACGAAGCGCAGCAGTTCCCGGCCGTAGAACTCCCAGCGGCCGGATTCCTTCCACAGGTCGGCCGGCTGCACCGCGGGCATGAGGACTTCGAGGGCCCCGGCGCGGTCCATTTCCTCGCGCACGATTCTGGCGACGTTGTTGAGCGCCCTGAGCCCGAGCGGCAGATAGGTGTAGATGCCGGCGGTGAGCTTGCGGATCATGCCGGCACGCAGCAGCAGCTTGTGGCTGATGACCTCGGCCTCGGCCGGCGTTTCCTTGAGCGTGGGAGCGTAATAGCGGCTCAGTCGCATGGATTTTCCTTTTTTTCGATAAGAAAGCGTTCCAGTTCTTCCATAAAGGCGGGAATGAGATTCTGCCCGCCGCGTATCTTGCCGAGGATTTTGCCCTTGCGGAAAATGATGCCGCAGTCCCGGCCGCCAGCGATGCCGATGTCGGCCTCCCGGGCCTCGCCCGGGCCATTGACCACGCAGCCCATGACGGCCACGGTGAAGACTTCGGTGACGCCCCGCAGCCGGTCCTCCACGGCCTCGGCCAGGCCGACGAGGTCGATTTCCGTGCGGCCGCAGGTCGGGCAGGAGATGATTTCCGGGCCACGGGCGCGCAGTTCGAGGGAGCGCAGGATTTCGTAGGCCACGCCGATTTCGGTGACGGGATCGCCGGTCAGCGACACCCGCAGCGTGTCGCCAAGCCCCTCGGCCAGCAGGATGCCAAGCCCCACGGCGGATTTGACCGCGCCGCGCATGGGCGTGCCGGCCTCGGTGACGCCGATGTGCAGCGGATAATCCACTTTTTGGGCCAGCAGCCGGTAGGCGGCCACGGTGCGCAGCACGCTGGAGGATTTGAGCGACACCTTGATGTCGTAAAAATTGCGCCGTTCGAGGTAGGCGATGTGCGTGAGCGCGCTTTCGACCATGGCCTCGGGCGTGGGACCGCCGTATTTGGCCAGCAGGTCCTTTTGCACCGAGCCGGAATTGACGCCGATGCGAATCGGCGCGCCGTGTTCCCGGGCGGCGGCCACCACGGTGTCCACGGCCGCCTCGGAGCCGATGTTGCCGGGGTTGATGCGCAGGGCGTCGAGGCCCGCCTCCAGCGCGGCCACGGCCAGCCGGTGGTCGAAATGAATGTCGGCCACAAGGGGGGCGTCGGTGCCGGCCCGGATGGCGGACAGGGCGGCCGCGGCCTCGTCATTGAGCACGGCCAGCCGCACGATCTCGCAACCGGCCCCGGTCAGGGCCTGAATTTGCGCCAGGGTGGCCGGCACGTCGCGGGTGTCGGTGTTGGTCATGCTCTGGACCCGCACCGGATTGTCGCCGCCAATGCCGATGCCCCGGATGGTGATGGTCCGGGTCGGATGTCGCCCGGGGACTTGGGGGGAATGTTGCATGGGGGGGGGAGTCGGTTGGAAGTTTCCGGCCGAACGCCGGCGGGGCGTCAGTCGCCCTTGGTCACGCGCGTCACCTTGAGGTAGGTTTCCCGGTCGACCGTCCTGGTCACCATGCCCTCGACACGGCAGGCCTGGTCCTTTTTGCCCAGGGCAAAAAGCTCCTCGATGCGGTCCTTGGCCGTGACATCGTCACAGATCATGAACTCTTTCTTGTCGGCTGACGTAAAGGTCAGGCAGATGGTCTGCGTTTTCGGGTACTGCCGCACACCCGTGACCCGGCCGGTCAGGGTGACGGCCTCGCCGGCCAGCGCCGGCGTGCCGCACACGAGCAGCGTTGTCACGACCATGGCCCGTAAAAAGCCTCGCATCAATCAAACCTCCTTGACGCGCTCCGGCGGCGGTGCGTCGCCGGAAGAGTCGCCGCCGTCATCCTTCCCGCCGGAACCGGAAAGGGTGAGCAGCCAAAGCAGCAGGGAGACGGCCGCCGCGTGATACATGACGTCCTGCCGCATAAGCCAGGTGAGCATCCGGCGAACGCCCCCTTCCGGCAAGGCAAAGACGGCGCGCACCACGGCATCGGGAAGATAGTCGCCCAGAGGCCAATACAGCCAGACGCCATCCCGCAGCGCCACGAAAAGCTTCATGCCGCAGAGTGTGTACAGGGCCGCCAGACTGATCCAGAGGCAGCCCCGGCCAAAAAGGTCACGTCGGGTTGTCATGAAACCACCCGTCTTCTGTCGCCGTATCGCGGTGGCGGCACTATAAGGATGCGAGGCCGACGTGTAAACGGCCGGCCAGGGACTTTCTCCCCTTCCGGGGAGGCAACATCAGGCCGGTCCGGCGGCGAGGTGGCGCAAGGCCTCCCGGCGGCCGGCGAACACGGGGGCCCTGGAGGTGACGCCCAGGCGCGCGATCACCTTGGCGAAGTTGTCGGACAGCCCGCACAGGGCCACGGGTCTGCCCCCGCCCCGGGCGTCTTCCACGGCCTGGAGCAGCAGGTCGAGCCCGGCCCCGTTGATGGTGGCGTCGGCGCTGAAGGCGAAAAGCAGCTTCGCGGCGGCGTCGGCCTCCCGCAGGACCCGGCCGAGATACGGCTCGGATTCCCCGGTGAGCCCGCCCGGGATGGCGATGACGGCCACGTCGCCCTCGCGGGTCATGGCAATGGCCTCGCCGCCCCCGGTGCCGGCGGCATGGTCCAACCGGGCATTGGCCCGGGCCAGGGCGGCCTCCAGCATTTCGCGACGGATGGGCTTGTCGATGAAATCCGTGGCCCGAAGCCCCAGGGCGGACAACGCCAGATCCACGTCGCCATGGCCGGTGACGACAATGACCTCGGTGCGCGGGCTTTGCTCCTTGATGGCCCGCAGCACGGCCAGGCCGTCCATGCCCGGCATCTTGATGTCGGTGAGCACGATGGGCGGCGCCTTTTGGGAAAAAACGGCCAGCCCCTCCTCGCCACTGGCCGCGGTCAGGACCGGATAGCCATAGGCGCCGAGATAAAGCTCGAACATTTTGAGGGTGGGCCGTTCGTCGTCAATCACCAGAATCGTGCGCATGCCGGGCTCCCAGGTCTTGGCGTTTCCGGTTGTGGCCGTACCGGGGACCCGGCGTCAAGTCCCGGCACAGGCGCTTTCCCGGGCCACGGGGAACGTCAGCCGGAACAGACAGCCACCGCCGGGGGCGTCCTCGACGGTGATGGTCCCATCGTAATCCTTGACGATGCCGTAGCTGATGGCCAGTCCAAGGCCCATGCCCCCTCCGGTTTCCTTGGTGGTGAAAAAGGGTTCGAAAATTTTGTGCCACTGTCCGGCCGGGATGCCGCAGCCGGTGTCGGCCACGGAAACCGTCACCCGCCCGTTCCGCAAACCGGAACGAATGCGGATGCGGCTTTTCCGGCCGCAGTCTTCGGCGCCCCGGCCGGTCATGGCGTCGCGGGCGTTGGCCACCAGATTGAAAAACACCTGCTCCAGCCGGTTGGCGTGGGCCTTGATCGGCAACACCTCGCCAAGCTCCAGGGACACGGCGATGCCCTGCAGGGACAACTCGTGGCCGAGGATGGCGAACACGCTGCGGATGGGCTCGTTGATATCCACGTTTTCCAACATCGGCTGCGACTTGCGGCCAAAATCGCGCAGATGGGCGATGATGGCCGCCGCCCGGTCGACCTGCTCGCTGACCTGGGCGGACACTTCGGCCAGATGACCGGGCGTCGGCGTCCGGCCGGCCTCGACCAGCAGGCGCAGATAGTCGCTGCCGAGCTTGATGGCATTGAGCGGCTGGTTGAGTTCGTGGGCGATGCCGGCGGACATTTCGCCAAGCGTCTTCATCTTGCTCGCCTGAATGAGCTGGGCATCCTTTTCCACCAGCTCGGTCACATCCGTGGCCGAGATGATGACCGCGTCGCGGCCCCGGTAGGCGATGCGGCAGGCGTGGACGTTGACGTAAAACGGCTCCCCGTTTTTGCGGACATGGCGCAGCTTGGGCAAAAGCAGCCGGTCCGGGGCGTCGCGGTCGCACAAATAGGCGGACACGCCCCGGGCCGAGCCATCGGCCTCCAGGTCACCGACCACGCGGCCGAGCAGCTCCTTGCGGATATAGCCATAGACGGTTTCGGCCTGGGTGTTGGCATCGAGAATGCGGCCCGTGGCCGCCTCGACCACAAAGACGGGATCGGGGTTGCTGTCGAACAGGGAGCGGTACTTTTCCTCGGACTCGCGCAACCGGCGGCGATACAGCCGGATGCTCCAGATCATGTTGCCGAAGGACTCGGCCAGCTGGGCCACCTCGTCGCCCCCGCCGCCGTCCTTGCTATAAAACCGGCACTCCCGGCAACTCGGCGTGTTGGGTTGGTCGCCAAGGCCGGCCTCGGCGGCGCTTTGGTCGAAATGCCAGCACGGCAGATCGGTATTGGCATAGGCCGGGCAATCGCGGGGCGCGGTTTCCCGCAGACCGAGCAAGGCGGCCGGCTCCTCCAGGCTGCCCCGGCTCACGGCGTCGGCGGCCTTGGTCAGCCGGGTGATGGGTCGGGCCACGGCGTTGGACAGGCGCAGGACGATCACGAACATGACCACGGTCACGGCGGCGATAAACCCCAGAAACGTGGTGCGCAGCGTGCCGACCAGCGAATCGATGTGACTTTTGGACAGCCCCACGTGCACCGCGCCCAGGGTGTAGATGCCCTCGCGCACGGGCACGGCGATGTCGATGGCCCGCGATCCCTCGAAGTCGACCACCCGGATGCTGGAATCGGCGCCCTCGGGCAGGGGATTGACGTGGAGCAGCGCCTTGGGAAACGGCCGGATAAAGGTGTTGGCCAGAACGACCCCGTTGTTGTTCTGGATGAAAATGTAGGACACCAGGATGCGGCGCTCGCCGAGCTGGGCGGCGTCGAACACGAGGCTGACCAGATTGGGCTGGTCCCGGTCGAGGATGTAGCCGCTGGCTCGTTCGGACAGGCTCTGGCCGATGGCCACGCCGCGCTGCTCCAGCTCACGGGTGAGGCTCGTGACGAGAATCCAGCGGGCCAGCAGGGCAATGACGGCGCTGACGAGCAACACCACGGCCATGGCGCCGCCAAACATCTTGAGCTTGAGACTGATGCGGCGGTGGGCAAACATGGGCGTGCTCCCAAAAGCTGTTTACATACAAGGCGGAGGAAGTATGGCCTCCGGCGGCCAGGAGAGGCGCTGCCTCTCCTGGACCTCTCCGCCGGGGGGCATGATGCCCCCCGGACCCCCTCGACGTTTCTTGTGCGGCGCGAAGCGACGCTGGCTCTCCTTGGTTGCGCGATCTGGCCCTGGCAAAGCCAGGGAACAACTGCGCCGCCAAGGTGCGCCAGCGTCGCTTCGCGCCGCGCAAAGAACCATCGAGGGGGTTCGGGGGGCATCATGCCCCGACGGAGAGGTCCAGGAGAGGCAGCGCCTCTCCTGGCCGCCGGAGGCAAATTACAGGGCGTCGGCCACGGGATTGCGCAGGATGCCGTAGCCTTCCAGTTCGATTTCACAGACATCGCCGGGTTTGAGATAGCGCGGCGGTTTGAGGGCAAAGCCCACGCCGGAGGGCGTGCCCGTGACAATGACGTCGCCTGGAACGAGGGTCATGGCTTCGGACAGGGCGCTGATCAGGACGTCAATGCCAAAGAGCATGTCGCTGGTGGAGGCCTCCTGCCGGATTTCGCCGTTGACGCAGGTGGTCAGGCGCAGATCGCGCGCACCGGGCGGCAGCTCGTCGGGGGTGCACAGCTCCGGACCAAAGGCGCCCGTATTGTCGAAATTCTTGCCCAGAAACCACTGACAGGTGCGAAACTGGTAGTCGCGCACCGAACCTTCGTTGAACAGGGCATAGCCGGCCACGCTGGCGAGGGCCTGTTCACGGGGAATGTTGCGTCCGCCGCAGCCGATGATGACGGCCAGTTCGCCCTCGTAATCGAGTTGGGTGGACACCCTGGGCCGAACAAGGGGCGCATCGTGGCCGACCAGGGTCGAGGCCATGCGTCCGAAAAAGACGGGATACTCTGGCAGGTTGCGCGGATCGATTTCCGCGGCGTGGTCCACGTAGTTGAGGCCGACGCACAGAATTTTTTCCGGACAGGACACGGGCGGAAGCAGGCGCACCGAGGAGAAGCGCCGCTGGCAGTTGGTGTCGGCCTGTTTTGCCGCTTCCCGAACGGCTTCAAGCCCGGCTTCACCCAGGGCGAGCAGGGATTTCATGCTGGTCGGCAGCGTTGGATCGGCCTGGGCCAGATCGACGAGCACATCGCCCAGGCGCACGCCCAGGCGGGGTCCGGTCGCGTGCAGGAACGTGACAAGTCGCATAAATCCCTCCTTTTCAAGCACAGTCACAGTAGAAGGGCCGGGTGCGCCTCGTCAAGTGACGGTATGAAAAGATCGGGAAAAATCCAGGTGTTGTGGAACGGCCGCCAGGGCGGCTGGTGTGCTATTGGCCCTGGGGAAGGGCCTGGGATTCGGCCAGCCCGGACAAGAGCCAGGTGACCAGACGGGCTTTGAGGGCCGGCGCGTCCAGGGAGGAGGAGAACAGCGCGGACAGGCCCGAGGGCTTTTTGGGGCCCTTGAGCAGGGGTACGTCGCCGGTCAGGCCGGTGCGTTCCTTGAGGTAGTCCACGGCGTCTTCCTGGCCGCCCAGGGCGTCGACGAGGCCAAGGGCCTTGGCCCGCAGGCCGGTCATGGCCCGACCGTCGGCGATGACGGCGATGGCGTCGGGTTTGAGCTTGCGCTCCCGGGCCACGTCGCCGGAAAACTGCTTGTTGAGGTCCTTGATGAGCCCTTCCAGATAGGCCCGCTGGTCGGGCGTCAGCGGCTTGAACGGGGTGCCCGCGTCCTTGAGGCCGCCGGTGGTCAGGGACTCGAAGGAGACGCCCAGCTTGCCGAGCAGGTCGGAGACGTTGGCCAGCTGGGTCATGACGCCGATGCTGCCGGTGATGGTGCCGGGGTTGGCGAAGATGCGCCCGGCCGGGCAGGCGGCGTAATAGCCGCCGGAAGCGGCCACGGCGGAAAAGGATGCCGCCACGGGCTTGACCGCCTGGAGCTTCTTGACGGCCATGTAGATTTCCTGGGAAGGCCCGAACGCCCCGCCAGGGGAGTTGACGCGCAGGACCACGGCCTTGACCGAGTCGTCCTCGCGCAGCTTGCGGATAAACGTGACGATTTTTTCCGAGGAGGTGATCGGCCCTTCAAGGGCGACCACGCCGATGCGGGCTTCGGGCGCGCCGAGCAGACGGTCGCCTTCCTCATCGGCGCCCAGAACGCCGAGGACGGCCGCGATCCCCACAACGAGGATCACGGCCGCCACGGCTATGCCGAGCCCGAACAGGCCCGGACGTCTGGAGGCAAAGGACGCCTGATTAGCGCTGGGCATCCTCTTCCAACTTCTGGCGCAGCAGTTCGCCAAGATTGCTTCCGGTGTCGGAGGGTCCGGCGGTGCGGAACTCCTTGGCCTTGCGCTTGTCCTCTTCGTCCTTGATGGACTTGATGGACAGGCCCAGGCGGCGCTCGTCGGCGCTGACGTGGATGACCTTGGCTTCGATCTCGTCCCCTTCCTTGTACAGCTCGGCCGGGGTCTTGACCTTCTTGCGGCTGATCTCGGACACGTGGACGAGGCCTTCGATGCCTTCCTCGACCTCGACGAACAGGCCGAAGTCGGTGATGTTGGTCACCGTGCCCTTGACCACGGTGCCGACCGGGTAGGTGTCGGGCACGCGGGTCCAGGGATCTTCGGACAGCTGCTTGATGCCGAGGGTGAACTTCTCGTTTTCCTTGTCAACGGTGAGGACCTTGGCCATGACGGTGTCGCCGCTCTTGAACATCTCGCCGGGATGGCGGACCTTTTTGGTCCAGGAGATGTCGGAGACGTGGATCAGGCCGTCAATGCCGTCCTCGATGCCGATGAAGATGCCGAATTCGGTGATGTTTTTGACCGAACCCTCAAGGATGGTGCCCTCGGGGTACTTCTCGGCCACGATATCCCAGGGATTGGGCCGCACCTGCTTCATGCCGAGCGAGATGCGCTTTTTCTCGGGATCGACGGACAGCACCACCACCTCGACGTCGTCGCCGACGTGGACCATCTGGCTCGGGTGGCGCAGCTTGCGGGTCCAGGACATCTCGGAGATGTGGACCAGTCCCTCGACGCCGGGCTCGAGCTCGACGAAGGCGCCGTAGTCGACAAGGTTGGTCACCTTGCCGGTCAGGCGCGTGCCTTCGGGGTACTTGCCGGCGATGTTTTCCCAAGGATCGGCCACGAGCTGCTTCATGCCCAGGGAAACTTTCTGCTTCTCCTGGTCGAAGGACAGGACCTTCAGTTCCAACTCGTCGCCCAGATGCACCAGCTCCTTGGGATGCTTGATGCGTTTCCAGGACATGTCGGTGATGTGCATGAGGCCGTCGAGGCCGCCCAGGTCGACGAACACGCCGTATTCGGTGATGTTCTTCACGCGACCGGTGACGATCTGGCCTTCGGCAAGGGTCTTGAGCAGATCCTTGCGCATGGAATCACGACGTTCCTCGAGGAGCACCCGCCGGGAAACGATGACGTTGCTGCGCCGCCGATTGATTTTCAGGACGCGGAATTCGAACTCCTGGCCGACCAGGGCGTCCATGTCCGGGACGGGACGCAGGTCGACATGGGAGCCGGGCAGGAAGGCTTCGACGCCGCCCAGGTCGACCGTGTAGCCGCCCTTGATGCGGCGCACGATGCGACCACTGATGATGTCATCTTTTTCCTGGATTTCCTCGAGCTTATCAAAAAGCTGCATCCGTTTGGCCCGTTCGCGGGACAAGTGGATGGTGCCTTCGGATTCGTTCTTGGAGACGACGTAGACGTCGATGGTGTCGCCGACGTTGACTTCGAGCTCACCAGCGCCGTCAAGGAATTCGTTGACTGGAATTTGGCCTTCGGACTTGAAATTGACGTCCACCAGGACGTTGTCCTTGCCAATGCGGACCACGACACCCTGGGTGATGGAGCCCTCTTCCATGTCGCCGAAATCCTCATTGAGGTAGTTTTCCAGCGCCGCTTCGAAGTTGACTTCCATCTCCGGGTTAGGGTTGTTTTTCATTTCCGTGGTTTTGTCCATGAGTTGACCTCCAACGCGATCTATCCCTGTGGAAAGGATTTTTGGTCGTAGCAGAAAGACCGACCGGGCACAACCAAAAAGGCCCGGGGGGCCGGTTCAGGCCAGGGCCACCAGATCGTAGTCCTTGGCCTCTTCGATGGTGGCCGTGACCAGGGCTCCGGGAGCGACGTCGGGCCCGCTGACATAGGTCACGCCGTCGATTTCCGGAGCCTGGAACCAGGTCCGCCCCACATGCAGACCCGGCCATTCGCCATGCACGGCATCCACCAACACCTCCTGGGTCGTACCCACGTACGCTCCGAGGATGTCGGCGCTGATTGCCCGCTGGGCGGCCATGACGGCCTCGACCCGGCGTTCCTTGACGTCGCGGCGCACCTGTCCGGGCATGGACGCCGCCGGCGTGCCCTCCTCGCGGTGGTAGGGGAACACGCCCACATGGTGGAGCCGGGCGCGGGAGACGAAATCGAGCAGGGCGTCGAAGTGCGCTTTTTTCTCGCCGGGCAGGCCGACGATGAAGGTGGAGCGCAGGGCGGCGTCCGGGAAATAATGGCGGACCCGGTCGATGACGGCCTGGGCGTCCGCCGCCTTGGGCCGGGCCATGGCCGCCAGCATCTCGGGGTGGACGTGCTGGAAGGGGATGTCGAAATAGGGCAGAAACGGCCGGCCCACGCCGGCCAGATGGGATAAGAGCGCATCCGTCACCCCGGACGGATACAGATAGAGCAGGCGCAGCCACTTGAGTCCGGCAAGGGGCAGGAGCCTGTCGAGCAGCTGCCGCAGGCCCTCCTTGAGGCCGAGGTCGCGGCCGTAGGCCGTCACGTCCTGGGCCACGAGCACGAGTTCCGATACGCCGCCGGCCAGCAGGCCGCGCGCTTCCTCCACCAGGGCGTCCATGGGCTGGCTGGCGAGCCTGCCCCGGATGGACGGGATGGTGCAGTAGCGGCAGGCGTGGTCGCAGCCTTCGGCGATCTTCAGGTAGGCGTAGGAGGGCGGTGTGCTGGCCAGCCGGCCGGACGGCGCGGCCGTCGGCGCGCCGAGCGCCTCGGCCACGCGCCCGGGGAAAAGTTCCGGCGCGGTGGGCAGGCCCCAGATATCGACCTCGGGCAGTCCGGCCCGCAGCTCCTCGCCGAACCGGGCCGGCAGGCAGCCCATGACCGCGAGCTTGGGGCGCGGCGTGAGTTCGCGCAGGATGTCGGCGGTTTCGAGGATGGCGGCCACGGATTCCTCCACGGCCGGGGCGATGAAGGCGCAGGTGTTGATGACGACCAGATCGGCTTCCTGGGGACTGGACACCATGACATGGGAAAAGGGCAGGGCGCCCAGGGCGACCTCGGTGTCGACTCGGTTTTTGGGGCAGCCAAGGCTGATGGCATACACCCGGTACGTCGTGGCCATGAAGCGTTTTCCATCCTTGCGGGCAATCTCGCCCCGGGCTACCATGCCCGGCGAACAAAGGCAAAACGGCCGGTAGCGGCTGTCCCGGAGGGGCCATGGACGACGACCGCGCCCTGCCGACGCGTCTGTGTTTTTTCGGCGACGGCCGGGAACTTCTGGATTGTTTCGAACAACTGCGCCAGGCCGGGGTCAACCAGCCGGGCCAGACCCTGGCCGGGGCCTCCCTGGCCGCCGCGCCGTCGAACGGCAATGGCGGCAAGGACGCGTCCCTGGGAATCGCGGCCCGCGAGGCCCGGGAACTCGGCATCGACTGGCATGCCGACGCCGTCGGCATGTTGACCGGGCAGGAACAGGGGCTGCTTCTGTGCCTGACCCAGGCCGATCTGCCCTGTCCCCTGCCCGAGGGCTGGCAGGTGTTTTCCCCGGCGGATGCCCGCGTCTTTCTCGGCATGGTCGCCCGGGCCGCCAGCCCGGCCGCCTGCCGGCCGGACATGGCCCGGGCCCGGCGGTTGCTTTCCACCGTGCTCGACCGCCTGGACGACGAAGTCGCCCTGCTCGATCCCAAGCAAATACTGCTCGACGGCAACGCCGGGTTGGCCGCCCGCCTGGAGCGGCCCCGCGAACAGCTGGCCGGGCTGTCCGCCGCCGAGGCCTTCCCGGATTTCCCGGACATGGACGCGCCCGGGCCCGACCACCGGCCGTCGATCCGGGAGGCCCTGGCCGCCGGACGCAAGGCCAGCCGCGAAAGCTCGCGCCTGGATGGGCGCGGGCGGCTGCGCTATTTCCGCACCACCTTCTACCCGGTTCCCGGCCCCGACGGCTGCCTGGACCATCAGGCCGTGGTGCGCCGCGACATCACCCAGGACGTGTTTCTGGAACGCCGCCTGCAAAAATCCGAGCGGCTGGCCGCCATCGGCGAACTGTCCATGTTCATCTCCCACGAGATCCGCAATCCCCTGTTCGCCATCGCCGGTTTCGCCAACTCGCTTCTGCGGGCCAAGGATCTGGGCGAGACCAGCCGGGAAAAGGCCTCCATCATCCTGGCCGAATCCCGGCGGCTCGATGACATCCTCAAAGACATCATCAATTTTTCCCGGCCCGTGGACGCCAAGTCCGGCGAGGCCGACCTCGGCGAGGTGGCGCGGCGTACCACCGCGCTCATGCGCCGCGCCCTGGAAGCCAAGGGCATCACCGTGACCCTGGACCTGCCGGCCGAACTGCCCATGGCCCGGGGCGATCCCGAAACCCTGACCCAGTGCCTGATCAACTGCCTGAAAAACGCCATGGAGGCCATGCCGGAAGGCGGCGCCGTCACCGTGTCCACCCGCCTCGACGACGGCCGGGTCTGCCTGTCCGTGCGCGACGACGGACCGGGCATCCCCTCCGAGGTGCTGCCCAACGTGTTCAATCCGTTTTTCACCACCCGCGACCGCCGGGCCGGGCTGGGGCTGGCCATGACAAAGAAAATCCTCGAAGACCTCGGCGGCAGCGTGGAGCTGGTCAGCAAGCCGGGCAAGGGCACCACGGTGACGTTGCGCCTGCCGCCGTATCTCGAACTGACGCCTGAGGAGGCATGATGGGAAGCAGGACCGGGCCGACGCACGTGGTGCTGGCCACGCGAAACGCCGGCAAGATCAAGGAACTCAATGCGCTGTTGGCCCCGCTTGGAGTCACGGTGGTGGGCCTCGACGCCTATCCCGATATCGGCGAGATTCCCGAAACCGGCGCGACGTTTCTGGAAAACGCCCGCATCAAGGCCCGGGCCGTGTGCCGGGCCACGGGACGCGTGAGTCTGGCCGACGACTCCGGGCTGTGCGTGGACGCCCTGTCCGGCGCGCCTGGTGTCTATTCCGCCCGCTACAGCGGCGAGCAGGCCACGGACGCCGCCAACAACGCCAAGCTGCTGGCCGCCCTGGCCCATGTGCCGCCGGACAAGCGGACCTGCCGGTTTCAGTGCGTGCTGGTGGCCGCCAGCCCCGACGGCCGGGAGCTGACCGCCGAGGGCGCCTGGGAAGGCCGCGTGGCCGGGCAGGCCTCCGGCGCAGGCGGTTTCGGCTACGATCCCCTGTTCTTCGATCCCGAACTCGGCAGGACCGCCGCCGAACTCACGCCCGACGAGAAAAACGCCCGCAGCCATCGCGGCAAGGCCCTGGCCCGGCTGGCGGAGGCGTGGTATAAATTTTGGTAAGCAGGGTAATAAAATAAAAATTAAAGACGCCTCCGGCGGCCGGGGGGCATGATGCCCCCCGGCCCCCCTCGACG
>JAFABC010000022.1 GCA_023426275.1 Pseudomonadota bacterium
GGCCGACCCGGTCCGCGGCCGCCTCGGCCGCCACGCCGCCCGCGGCGGAGCAGGCGGTCGCGGCTCCTGACGCCAAACCCGCCGGCCGCCACGGCGCGACGACCAAGACGAAAAAGAAAAAGAGTCACCAGGCCGCCCGACCCGAGGCCCGTCCTGAGGGAAGATGAACCCCGCGCGCATCACATTCTGGGTGGTCTTTTCCCTGTGCGGCCTGTGGCTGGAAAGCCTGGTCCCCGGGGTGGACTTCCTGGCTCCCGGGCTTATCCTGGCCATGCAGGAAGAGAAATGGACCGTGCCGGTCTGGCTGGGCCTGACCTGGCTGTTTCTCCAGGAGGGCATGGGCAGCCTGCCCTTCGGTTCGGGCCTTTTGTGGTACGGCGCCCTGGCCGGCCTGTTTTTTTTCGGCCATTGGCTCTTCGAGGCCCGCAACTTCCTGTTCGTGTTCATTCTGGGCGCGAGCCTCGGCGCCATGCACTTCCTGCTGATCGGCATCATGCTGCTGTTGCAGGAACAGGCCGTGCCCGTGGAGCGCCTGCTTATGGAAAGCGCCGTCCAGGCCTTGATTTTCCCCGTCGAATGGGGTCTGGTCTATCTCATCCACCATCATCTTCCGGATAGCCCCGATGCGGCTTGACAGCGAAACTCCCCAGCAACAGGCACCCCGGTCCGGCCTCATTTTGCTCCAGCTTCTCGTGCTGGGCCTTTTTTGCCTGTTCACGTTGCGGCTGTGGTTTTTGCAGGTGCACAAGGGGGCCACGTTCGCGGAACTGGCCCGGGACAACCAGTTGCGCCAGGTGCTTATCAACTCCACGCGCGGGCGTATCGTCGACCGCAACGGCGTGCCGCTGGCCGTGTCCGAACCGTCCTTCGCCCTGGGACTCGTGCGCGAGGACTGTCCCGACGTGGACGCCACCCTGGCCAAGGTGTCGGAGTGGACGGGCGTGGACAAGGCCACCCTGGCCGAGACCTACCGGCGCGGCAAGAAACGGGTCAAACCCTTCGAGCCGCTCACGCTCATCACCGACCTGCCCTACAAGGCCCTGGCCCGCGTGGAGGCCAACGCCATGCTCTATCCGGGCCTGGACGTGGTGGTGCGCCAGAAGCGCTCCTACCCGACCGGACCGCTCATGGCCCACGTGCTCGGTTATGTGGCCGAGGCCAACGAAGAGGAGCTGGAGAAAAACCCCGAGCTGTCCCTGGGCGACTCCGTGGGCAAGCAGGGCCTGGAATACGCCCTGGAGGACGCGCTGCGCGGCTCCAAGGGGCGCAAGCAGGTCGAGGTGGACGCCTTCGGCCGCCAGCACAACGAACAGATTCTCTCGCCGCCGCAGGCCGGCAAGGACATCCGGCTGGCCATCGACGTCGATTTGCAGCGCGAGTGTTCCAAGCTGCTGGAAGGGCAGGCCGGCGCCATCGTGGTCATGGAGCCGGCCACGGGCAAGCTGCTGGCCATGGTCAGCGAGCCGAGTTTCGACAACAACCTGTTCGTGCTCGGCGTGCCCAAGGACAAGTGGAAGGAATTGCGCGACAATCCCCGCCATCCCATCCAGAACCGGGTGACCCAGGGCGTCTATCCCCCGGGCTCGGTGTTCAAGCTCCTGATGGCGGCGGCCGGGCTGTCCCAGGGGCTGATCCGTCCCGGCGACATCGTCAGCTGTCCGGGCGTCTACAAGGTGGGCAACCGCCAGTTCCACGACTGGAAGCGGGGCGGCCACGGCAGCCTGGATCTGCGCGGCGCGCTGGTGCACTCCTGCGACATCTATTTTTACAAACTTGGCGATCGCATGGGCATCGACCGGCTGCACGACTACGCCGTGGCCAGCGGTTTCGGCGTGCGCACCGGCATCGACCTGCCTCATGAAAAAGCCGGTCTCATTCCGTCCAAGGAGTGGAAACGCCGGCGTTTCGGCAAGGCCTGGAACCGCGGCGAAACCGTCATCGCCTCCATCGGCCAGGGCTTCGTGCTGACCTCGCCGCTGCAGATCGCCCGCTATGTGTCCGCGCTTATCAACGGCGGCCGGCTCATGAAGCCCGAGCTCGTCCTGGACGAGCCGCCCCGCGTGGACGCCACCCTGCCGCTGTCCGACGCCGACCGGCAGGTCATCGTGGACGCCATGGTGGCCACCGTGGACCAGGGCACGGCCAAAACCCTGCGCCGGTCCGACGCCGTGCTCGGCGGCAAGACCGGCACGGCCCAGGTGGTCAAGCTCATCAACGCCGACGCCCGGCGCAAGACCCACGCCATGCCCTACGAACAGCGCGACCACGCCTGGCTGGCCAGTTGGGGCAAAAAGGACGGCAAGTCCTACGTGGTGGTCTGTCTGGTCGAGCACGGCGGCCATGGCGGCTCGGCCGCCGGCCCCCTTGTCCGGCAGGTCTACGACTACCTGTTCGGCCCCTCTCCCTCCCGTTCCAGCCAGAAGGCCGCGGCCGCGCCCCGGCCGCCAGCCGAACAAGAACCCGTCGAGGTGGGCGATTAGCCGCAGCCGAAGGACGTTTCATGCCGTTTGATCGACGTTTGATCCTGTGTATCAACTGGCCGCTTCTGGGGCTGACCGCGCTGCTGTTCGGCGTCGGCGTCCTCAACCTCTATTCGGCCAGCGGCTTTCGCATGGGCGACGGCCTGTCGTTGCAGCCCTTTTACAACAAGCAGCTTATCTGGGGGCTTGGCGGGCTGTGCTGCATGCTGGCCATGGTCGTCTTCGACTACAAGCATCTGAGCACCATAGCCTGGCCGCTGATGATCCTCGTGGCCGTGCTGCTGGTTATGGTGCTGCTTTTTGGCAAGACCGTCTCCGGGGCCAAACGCTGGCTGCCCATCGGCGGCTACGCGTTTCAGCCGAGCGAGCTGGCCAAGATCGCCATGCTGCTGCTGGCGGCCAAGATCCTGTCCAAGCGCTCCGAGCGCCTGGGCTGGCTTGATCTGGCCGGCATTCTGGCCGTTTCCCTGCCCGTGGCCGGCCTGATCATCGTCGAGCCCGATCTCGGCACCGGGCTCAACGTGCTGCTGCTGGTCTTCGGCCTGATTCTCTACCGGGGGCTGACCGCGCCGGTCTTCAAGACCCTGGCCATTGCCGGACCGCTGCTGATCCCGTGCGGCTGGTTTTTCCTCAAGCCCTACCAGAAGGGCCGCATCCTGACGCTGTTCAATCCCGAGCGCGATCCGCTGGGAGCCGGCTACCACATCATCCAGTCCCAGATCGCCATCGGCTCGGGACAGATGTGGGGGAAGGGCTTTTTGGAGGGCACGCAGAGCCAGTTGCGCTACCTGCCGGAGAAGCACACGGACTTCGCCATCGCGGTCTTCGCCGAGGAATGGGGCTTTGTGGGCACCATTGCCTTGCTGACGCTGTTCTGTCTGTTTTTATTGCAGTTCTATGTGACGGCCCGTAACGCCAAGGACCGCTTCGGCAGCTACCTGGCCGCTGGCGTCTTCTTCTATTTCTTCTGGCAAATCCTCATCAACATGGGTATGGTGCTCGGCATCATGCCGGTCGTTGGCATCCCCCTGCCGTTTATCAGCTATGGGGGAAGCGCCACCATCGTGAACTTCACCCTCGTGGGCATCGTCGTCAACGTCTCCATGCGGCGTTTTCTTTTCAAGAAAAGTTAGCCGGAGACGCCACGATCCTTGCGGCGCGGGGGCGGATTCGCCTTGCCGGCCGCCGGAGGACGACGTGGGCAAGCACGACATCAACGCCTTCCTCGGAGCCGGCACGTCATTTACGGGCCGGCTGCTCTTTGATGGCGTGGTGCGTATCGACGGCGAATTCGACGGGGAAATCGAATCCTCGGGCACATTGCTGGTCGGCCGCAACGCCCGGATCACCGGGCGCGTGCGCGTCGGGCGTCTGGCCTGCGGCGGCTTTGTCGCGGCCGATGTCGAGGCCGCGTCCATGGTTTCGATCAGCGGCACGGGCCGGGTGGCCGGTTCGGTGCGCACCCCGGTCCTGGTGATGGAAGAGGGCGGCGGCCTGGACGGGGACGTGGTCATGGAGGCCGCGCCGTCGCCGGCGGCCCTGGCCGGAAACGCGGGTTTCCCGGAGGGGGATTAAGCCCGCAATGACAGGCCTGAGGCGGGTTTTGCCCGCCGCTGTGGTCGCGGATTTTGTCAAAAAGGGCTGGACAGGCCGGCCCAAATTGGCTACAGCCGCTTGCTGACTTTGCAAAAATTTTCACAACCTCCCGGAGGGCGCCGATGATTGACTTAAACGCCACGTTTTTTGTCCAATTCGTCAATTTTCTGCTCATCCTGATCCTGCTTAACGTCATTCTCATCGGGCCCATCCGTCGGATGCTCAAAAAGCGGGCCGAATTCATTGCCTCCCAGATGGAAGGCATCGAATCGTTCACCACCTCCGCCGACACCAAGCTCAAGGACTACGAGGCGTCGCTTGACGCGGCGCGCGCCGCGGCCACGTCCTCGAGCGCGGCCATGAAGGCGGAAGGTTTGGCCAAGGAGAAGGAGCTGCTTGACGCGGCCGGCGCCGATGCGGCGTCCAAAGTGCAGGCGGCTCGGGCGGAGATCGCCGCCCAGTCCCAGGCGGCGAATAAGGCGCTGAAAGCCAAGGTGTCCGGCTTGGCTTCCAAGGCCGTGGCCAAGGTGCTGGCGGCTTAGGTTCCGGGGGTTTACGTGGATTTCTCAAGGAAAGGGAGGGTTCAATTGAAAAAGCTCCACCTCATCGCTGCCGTGCTCCTGGTGCTCGGCGTGGCCACTTTGGCCTACGCTGCCGGCGACGCCGAACATGGCGCGGAAGCGGCGCATCACGGGCTCAACTGGAAGGATTTCCTGTTTCGCGTGATCAACTTCGTCCTGGTTTTCGGCGTCATCGCCAAGCTGGGCGGGAAGAAGATCGTGGGTTTTTTCCGTGGCCGCACCCAGGCCATCGAAACCCAGCTGTCCGACCTTGACGTGCGCAAGGCCGAGGCGGCCAAGCGGTTGGCCGAGATCGAGGCTTCCATCAGCAATCTGGCCGAGGAAAAGGCGAAGATCGAGGCAGAGTATCGCCGTCAGGGCGAGGCTGTGCGCGACTCCATCATCGCCGCCGCCGAGGCCAAGGCCGTCCAGATTCGGGAGCAGGCCGCGGCGTCCGCCGAGGCCGAGGCCCGGGTGGCCGAGCAGCAGCTGCGCGCCGAACTGGCCGACGCCGTGGTCTCCGCTGCCACGACCATGCTGGAAAAGAAGCTGACCGCCAAGGACCAGGAAAAGCTTGTGGATGAATACTTAACAAAGGTGGTGTTCAATTGACCGGCAACATCGTCGCGCGCCGTTACGCCAAGGCGCTCTTCGCGCTGGCCAAAAAAGCCGGCAAGAAGGCTCCGGCGGAGTACGGCAAGGACCTGGAGGCGTTCGCCAGTGTCCTTGAGGCGTCCCCGGACCTGCTGAAGGTCTTCGCCAACCCCGTCATCGCCGTTGAGGAGAAGAAGGCGGTGCTGGCCGGCGTGGTGGACAAGCTGGGCCTGAAGCCCATGGTCGTCAACTTCCTGTCGCTTCTGGCCGACAAGGGGCGTTTGGCCTTCGTACTGGAGATGTCCGCCTACTACCGGACGCTCCTGGACGAGACCGAGGGCGTGATGCGCGGCAAGCTCGTCACGGCTCACACGCTCTCCGATCAGCGGCAGGATCAGATCAAGGCCAAGCTCGAGAAACAGTCCGGCAAGAAGCTGGTGCTGTCCTTCGACGTCGACCCCGCCATCCTCGGCGGCGTACTCCTCAAGGTCGGCGACAAGGTGTTGGACGCGAGCCTTCGCGCTCAACTTGAAATATTGAAAGAACAAATCAAGAGGGGTGAGTAGGGCCATGCAAATTAAAGCGGAAGAGATCAGCCAGATCATCGAACAGCAGATCCAACACTACGAGTCTCGCGTGGAAATGAGCGAGACCGGCACGGTGCTGTCCGTCGGCGACCAGATCGCCCGCGTCTATGGCGTGCAAAACGCCATGGCCATGGAGCTCCTGGAGTTCCCGGGCGGGGTCATGGGTCTGGTGCTCAACCTGGAAGAGGACAACGTCGGTGTGGCCCTTCTCGGTGAGGACACCCACATCAAAGAGGGCGACCCGGTCAAACGCACCGGCAAGATCTTCTCGGTGCCCGTCGGCGAGGCCGTTGCCGGCCGCGTCATCGACCCCCTGGGCAACCCCATCGACGGTCTGGGACCCATCGAGGCCACGGAGACCCGCGAGGTCGAAATCAAGGCCCCCGGCATCATCGCCCGGAAATCGGTCCACCAGCCCATGTACACCGGCCTGAAGGCCATTGACGCCATGACCCCCATCGGTCGTGGCCAGCGCGAGCTGATCATCGGCGACCGTCAGACCGGCAAGACCGCCGTCTGCCTCGACGCCATCCTGGCCCAGAAGGGACAGGGCGTGTACTGCTTCTACGTGGCCATCGGCCAGAAGAAGTCCACCGTCGCCCTGGTGGCCGAGACCCTGCGTCGCTACGGCGCCATGGAATACACCACCATCATTTCGGCCACCGCTTCCGAACCGGCCTCGCTCCAGTTCATCTCCGCCTACTCCGGCTGCACCATGGCCGAGTATCACCGCGACAAGAGCCGCCACGCCCTGATCGTCTATGATGACCTTTCCAAGCAGGCTGTGGCCTACCGCCAGATGTCCCTGCTGCTCCGCCGTCCTCCCGGACGTGAGGCTTACCCGGGCGACGTTTTCTACCTGCACTCCCGTCTGCTGGAGCGCGCCGCCAAGCTGTCCGACAAGCTCGGCGCCGGGTCGCTGACCGCCCTGCCCATCATCGAAACCCAGGCTGGTGACGTGTCGGCCTACATCCCGACCAACGTCATCTCCATCACCGACGGTCAGGTTTACCTCGAGCCGAACCTGTTCAACGCCGGTATCCGTCCGGCCATCAACGTCGGCCTGTCGGTCTCCCGCGTCGGCGGCGCCGCCCAGGTCAAGGCCATGAAGCAGGTTGCCGGCACGCTGCGCCTCGACCTCGCCCAGTACCGCGAACTGGCCGCTTTCGCCCAGTTCGGCTCCGACCTGGACAAGGCCACCCAGCTCAAGCTGAACCGTGGCGTGCGCATGGTCGAGCTCCTGAAGCAGCCCCAGTACAAGCCCATGGCCGTCGAAGCGCAGGTCGTGTCGCTTTTCGCCGGCACCCGCGGCTTCATGGATGACGTGCCCGTCAGCGACGTGCTCAAGTTCGAGGAAGCGCTCCAGGAGTACTTCCACAACACCAAGAGCGACATCCTGAACGAGATCCGCGAGAAGGAAAAACTTGACGACGGGCTGATTGCCAAGCTTGGCGCGGCGATCGATGAGTTCAAGAAGGGCTTCAAGGCCTAGCCGCGCGTTGACCGAAAACAGAAGCATGTTTTTGTCAACGTCACGACAGGCCTAAAGGGGGAGCCATGCCTGCGCTCAAAGACGTCCAGATCAAGATCACTGCGGTCAAAAAGACCAAGCAGATCACCAAGGCCATGAACATGGTGGCCTCGGCCAAGCTGCGCAATGCCCAGGCGCGCATCGAGCGGTTTCGCCCCTATGCCGACAAGTTCTACGAAATGCTCGGCGAACTGGCCAAGGGGGCCGATCCCTCGGTCCACCCGCTGCTCGAAGCCCGGGAAGAAGTGAAGACCGTGCTGCTGCTCGTCATCACGTCCGACCGCGGTCTGTGCGGCGCCTTCAACCACTCCATTGTCTCGGCGGCCCTCAAGGTCGCCCGGGCCAAGGCGGCGGAAGGCAAAACGGTCAAGGTCATGTGCGTAGGACGCAAGGCCCGTGACTCGTTTCGCCATGCGGAGTTCGAAACCGTTGCCGCCTACATCAACGAAATGGGCACGTTCGACTTCACCCTGGCCTCGCGCATCGGCGCCGAGGTCATCAGCGGGTATGTCGGCGGGACCTATGACGAAGTGACCATGGCGTTTGGCAAGTTCGTCAGCCTCGCCCGGCAGGAACCCACCCTGCTGCCGGTCCTGCCCTTGTCCCCGGCCGAAGCTGCCGAGGAAACGGCCGAGCCGGCCGGGCCCAAGGCGGAGTACATCTACGAGCCGTCGGTGGAGGGCCTGCTTGCCGAACTCCTGCCCCGGTTCATCAATGTCCAGATCTATCGCGGCCTGCTCGACACTTCCGCCAGCGAGCACGCCGCCCGCATGCGGTCCATGGACAATGCCACCAGGAACTGCGACGACCTCGTCAGCTCGCTGACCCTGGTCTACAACAAGGCCCGGCAGGCGGCCATCACCACGGAACTGATGGATATCGTCGGCGGTTCCGAAGCACTCAAGGGTTAACCAAGGGGGCACCAAAATATGAGCGCGACAAGCGGAAATGTCGGAAAAATCGTTCAGGTTATCGGCGCCGTTCTCGACGTCGAATTTCCTGAAGGCAAACTGCCGAGCATCTTGAATGCTCTTGAAATCAAAAACCCGAACAACCCCCATGCCCAGGACCTCGTGGTCGAAGTGGCCCAGCATCTCGGCGACAACGTCGTGCGCTGCATCGCCATGGACTCCACCGACGGTCTCGTGCGTGGCATGGAAGCCAAGGACACCGGCGCGCCCATCAGCGTTCCGGTCGGCAATGGCACCCTGGGCCGCATCCTGAACGTCGTCGGCCGTCCGGTGGACGAAATGGGTCCGGTCGATGCGTCGACCACGCTGCCCATTCACCGTCCGGCTCCTCCGTTCGTGGACCAGTCCACGAGCATCGAGCTGCTCGAAACCGGCATCAAGGTCGTCGACCTCCTGATCCCCTTCCCCAAGGGCGGCAAGATGGGCCTGTTCGGCGGCGCCGGCGTCGGCAAGACCGTTATTCTCATGGAGCTGATCAACAACATCGCCAAGCACCACGGCGGCCTTTCGGTCTTCGCGGGCGTCGGCGAGCGCACCCGTGAGGGCAACGACCTCTACAACGAGTTCAAGGAAGCCGACATTCTGGGCAAAGCCTGCCTTGTTTACGGCCAGATGAATGAGCCCCCTGGAGCCCGTTCCCGCGTCGCCCTGACCGGTCTGACCTGCGCGGAATACTTCCGTGACGAGGAAGGCCAGGACGTGCTGCTGTTTATCGACAACATCTTCCGGTTCACCCAGGCCGGTTCCGAGGTGTCGGCACTGCTTGGCCGTATGCCTTCCGCGGTCGGTTACCAGCCGACCCTGGGCACCGACCTCGGCGCCCTGCAGGAACGCATCACCTCCACCAAGAAGGGTTCGATCACGTCGGTGCAGGCCGTTTACGTGCCCGCCGATGACTTGACCGACCCCGCGCCGGCCACGACGTTCTCGCACTTGGACGGCACGCTGGTCCTTTCGCGTCAGATCGCCGAGCTCGGCATCTACCCCGCAGTGGACCCGCTCGACTCCACGTCGCGCATCCTGGACCCGCAGGTCCTGGGCGGCGAGCACTACGCCACGGCCCGTGAAGTCCAGCAGATCCTGCAGAAATACAAGGACCTTCAGGACATCATCGCCATCCTGGGCATGGACGAGCTTTCCGACGAGGACAAGCTCACCGTTTCCCGGGCGCGTAAGATCCAGCGCTTCCTGTCCCAGCCGTTCTTCGTTGCCGCCCAGTTCACCGGCAAGGAAGGCCGCTATGTGAAGCTCGAGGACACCATCAAGGGCTTTAAGGAAATCATCGACGGCAAGCACGACGAGATTCCCGAAGGCGCTTTCTACATGGTCGGCGACATCAACGAGGCCGTTGAAAAGGCCGCGAAGGGTTAATCGCCATGGCCCAACTCCTCCTCGAAATCGTCACTCCGGACAAGCTCGTCTTGTCCCAGGACGTGGAGTACGTGGGCGCGCCGGGGCTGCTGGGTGAATTCGGCGTAATGGCCAACCACATTCCGTTTCTGTCCGCCCTTGGCATCGGCAGCCTGATGTACAAGGTCGGCGGTAAGGCGAATTATGTCTTCGTCTCCGGCGGGTTCGCCGAGGTGTCCGGCAACAAGGTGACGATTCTGGCCGAAGTGGCCGAGCGTCCCGAGGACATCGACGTCGAACGCGCCCGCAAGGCCCAGGAACGGGCCAAGCAGCGCATGGAGCGTGAAAAGGAGCAGGTCGACTTCGCCCGGGCCCAGGCCGCCATGCAGCGCGCCTTCTACCGCATGAAAGTGCGGGAGTCGGCTGGCGCGATGGCCTCCACGGCCCACTAACCGAAACGGCGTCTCGTAGCGATTGAACGGGCGGGTCCTGGTGACCCGCCCGTTTTTTTGTGTGGGGCGGACATCTTTTTCCCAGGCTGTTTTGCTGGTAGAAGGGTGACAAACAGCCCAAGGGCAGGGATGATGGTATGGCGAAAACGTTGCTGTTGGAAATCGTGACCCCGGAACGGCAGGTGCTCAGGCAGGACGTTTCCTCCGTCACCGCCCCCGGCGTGGCCGGCGAGTTCACCATTTTGCCGCAACATATCCCCTTTTTGACCGCCTTGCGCATCGGCTCCCTGTCCTACAGGGTCGAGGGCCGGGTCGACTATGTGTTCGTGTCCGGCGGCTTTGTCGAGGTCTTGCCGCACCGGGTGCTGCTTTTGGCCGAAGTGGCCGAACGTCCCGAGGAGATCGACATCGACCGGGCCAGACAGGCCCGGGAACGCGCGGCGTTGCGGCTGGCCCGGGCCAAGCAGGAAGCCGTCGATTACGCCCGGGCCCTCTCCGCCCTGGAACGGGCCGTGACCCGCATCAAGCTGCATCAGCTGGCCCTGGGCGGCATTCGGACGAGTGGAAACCAATAACCGTGTACGCCCTGGCGGGTGTGGTGGAGAGCAAGGCATGGATGAGCATATCGGCGCGTTGATTCTGGCGGCGGGGAAGGGCACGCGCATGAAAAGCGCCGCGCCCAAGGTGCTGGCCACGCTTTTGGGCGAACCCATGCTGCGCTACGGGCTGACGGCCCTGTCGGGCCTTTTCGGCCAGCGGGTCCTGACCGTCATCGGCCACCGGGCCGACCTCGTGCGGGCGGCCTTTCCCGAGTGCGAGGGCCGTTTTGTCGAACAGACCGAACAGCTCGGCACCGGCCATGCCCTGGCCGCGGCCCTGCCGCGCCTGACCGGGGACGGGCTGGAATACGTGCTGGTGGTCAACGGCGACGCGCCGCTGGTCACGGGGCAAAGCCTCGAAGCCTTCGCGACCGCCGCCGTCACGGAGGGGGCCGATCTGGCCTTTGTCTCCATCGAGCTGCCCGATGCCGGGGCCTATGGCCGGGTGGTGCGGCGGGATGGGACCGTGCGCATCGTCGAGGCCAAGGACTACGACGCCGCCCGCGACGGCGCCGCCACCGGGGAGATCAACGCCGGCGTCTATCTGCTGCGTCTGGCCGCCATCGCGCCGCTGGTGCCGCTGCTGCGAAACAGCAATAAAAGCGGCGAATATTACATCACCGATCTCGTGGCCCTGGCCCAGGACAAGGGCTTGCGCGTCCTGGCCGTCAACCGGGGCGACGACCCGGCCTATCTCGGCATCAACAGCCCCCGGGAGCTGGTGGCGGCCGAGGAGGCCCTGCGCCGCCGGATCGTGGCGGACCATCTCGACGCCGGCGTCATCATCCGCGCCGCCGACAGCGTGCGCATCGGCCCGGACGTGGCCCTGGCGCCGGGCGTGAGCCTGTGCGGCCCCCTGGAGCTCTACGGCCATACCGCCATCGCCGCCGGCACGAGCGTGGCCTCCCACTGCGTGCTCACCGACGCCGTCATCGGGGAGGACGTGGCCATCCATTCTTTTTGCCATCTGGACCGGGCCCGGGTGGAGCAGGGGGCGCAGGTCGGCCCCTACGCCCGGCTGCGGCCCGGGGCGCGGCTTGAAACGCAAGCCCGGGTGGGCAATTTCGTGGAGATGAAAAACGCCGTGCTGGGCCCCGGGGCCAAGGCCAGCCACCTGACCTACCTGGGCGACGCCGCCGTTGGCGCGCGCAGCAATATCGGGGCCGGCACCATCACCTGCAACTACGACGGGGCGCGCAAGCACCACACCGAAATCGGGGAGGACGCCTTCATCGGCTCCAATTCGGCTCTGGTCGCGCCGGTGACCGTCGGGGCCGGCGCCCTTGTCGGGGCCGGCTCGGTGATTACCTTTGACGTGCCGGACGGGGCGCTGGCCCTGGGACGGGGCAGGCAGGTGACAAAGCCTCGAAAATGAGGGATGGCTTGCTTTTTTGACCTCCTCGGGATAGGAAAAGCCATGGACATTTTCGACACTCTCGAAGAACGCGTGGAACAGCTCCTGGCCCGGAAAAAGGCCCTGGAGGAGGAAAACGCCGCGCTTCGGGCCGAGGCGTCCCGGCTTGCCGAAGAGAAAAAAGCCGTGGCTCAAAGGATCGATGGGCTGCTGGAAAAACTCCAGCAGGAACTCGAACCCTAAGCTCCAGGCCGGCCAGCCGGTCGGGCGGGTTTTATCCGGTACGTCGATGCCCAGCTACAATTTGTCCATTTTGGGCCTTGAGCTGTCGTTTAAGACGGATGCGCAACCGGAGCGCATCGCATCCGCCAGTGAATTGGTGGAACAACGATACAACATGTTGAAGGCGGACGGGAAAACTCTCGGGAAGGAAAAATTGCTCGCCTTTGTCGCACTGGGTCTGGCCGACGATGTGCTTATGTCTAACCAGCGCCTGTCCGATCTTGAATCCCGGGTCGGAAAGCTGCTGACCAAGATAGATTGATGACCGCCATGATTGGCGGTGTGTGGAAAAGTACCCTGGAGTGTGCGTGATTGTTAATTTATTTTTGAGCCGATACTCAAAAATAGGATGCCGCGACGCGTGGCCGGTGTGCGTGCCCGGCGTTGCCCGGGTGGCCTGAAGGTCAAACAGGGGCGTCCACCTTGGTTGCCAAGGTTCAAAAGAATTGACGACACGGCGCTCTGGGGCTTTTACATAAACCAGGATGCGTTTTCCGGCCGGATCACTCCCGGCCGACGCTTCCCCTGGATGCGCGCCATTCCCCGCGCGGCCGCCAAAGGCCGTTTGCCGGATGCTCCGACATCCGGCCCCTTGCCTTGGGACGTCGTTCCCTCCCGCTTCGGGAGAACCCATGGAATTCTCGACCATATTTATGGGGATTTTCGGCGTGGGCCTCGGCCTGCCGGCCGGCTACTACCTCGACAAGTGGATTTCCCAGAAAACGCTCAATGAAGCCAAGACGCTGGCTGACCGCATCCTCGACGAGGCGCGCAAGGAAGCGTCCGCGCACAAAAAGGAAGTCGTCCTGGCCGCCCAGGACGAGCTGTTCCGCCAGAAACAGGAGCTGGAAAAAGAGTTTCGCGACAAGGTCAGCTCCGTTGAGGAGAAAGAGGAACAGGTGCTGCGCCGCCGGGAACGGCTGGAGGAAAAGCAGGAGCTCATGGTTCAGAAGGAATCCGAGCTGCTGGCCGTGGAAAAGCGCCTGACGGCCAAGGAACGCGATCTCGACGAAAAGGGCGAACAGCTCTCGGAGCTGGCCGCCGAACACGACAAGCGGCTCCAGGAGATTTCCGGCCTCACCATGGAAGAGGCCAAAAAGCGCATCATGACCGAGGTCGAGGCCAAGACCCGGCATGAGGCCGCCCGCATGATCCGCCAGATCGAAATGGAAGCCAAGGAAACGGCCGACAAAAGCGGCAAGAAGATCCTGGCCCTGGCCATCCAGCGCTATGCCGGCGATTTCGTCGCCGAGCAGACCGTCACCGCCGTGGCCCTGCCGTCCGAGGAGATGAAGGGGCGCATCATCGGCCGCGAGGGCCGCAACATCCGGGCCCTGGAAGCGGCCACCGGCGTGGACCTCATCATCGACGACACGCCCGAGACCGTCATCCTGTCCGCCTTTTCGCCGCTCAAGCGGCAAATCGCCAAGATGGCCCTGGAGCGGCTCATCACCGACGGCCGCATCCATCCCGCCCGCATCGAGGACATCGTCAAGAAGTGCGAGCAGGAGCTCGACATCAAGGTCCGCGAGATCGGCGAACAGGCCACCTTCGACTCGGGCGTGCACGGCATCCATCCCGAGCTCGTCCGCCTGCTCGGCCAGCTCCAATACCGCACCAGCTACTCCCAAAACGTGCTCCAGCACTCCCTCGAAGTGGCCGCCCTGGCCGGCATCATGGCCGCCGAACTCGGCCTGGACATCAAACGGGCCAAGCGGGCCGGGCTGCTCCACGACATCGGCAAGGCCGTGGACCACGAGATCGAAGGCCCCCATGCCCTCATCGGCGCGGATCTGGCCAAGAAATACGGCGAACCGGCCGACATCCTCCACGCCATCCAGGCCCACCACGAGGACGTGCCGCCCAAGTCCGTGCTGGCCACCTTGGTGCAGGCGGCGGACAGCCTCTCCGGCGCCCGCCCCGGAGCGCGCAAGGAGCTGCTGGAAAGCTACGTCAAGCGCCTGGAGGAGCTGGAAAACCTGGCCACGGATTTCGACGGCGTGTCCAAGGCCTACGCCATCCAGGCCGGCCGTGAGATCCGCGTCATGGTCGATTCCGAACACGTGGACGACGACAAGACGTTTTTGCTCTGCAAGGACATCGCCAAGCGCATCGAGGACAATATGACCTACCCCGGCCAGATCCGGGTCACGGTCATCCGCGAGAAGCGGGCGGTGGGGTTCGCCAAGTAGGAAGGAGAGAAAAGAGGAAGATTGCCTCCGGCGGCCGGGAGGGGCACTGCCCCTCCCGGACCCTCCCGAAAGGGGGGCGGGGTGCCCGGTTGGTTGGGTGGTCCGGCGACGGGGCTTCGAACGTTTGGCGGCGCATTTTTTCCC
>JAFABC010000032.1 GCA_023426275.1 Pseudomonadota bacterium
CACCTTTCTGCCGCGCACCAGCCCCGGCAGATCGCAACAGGCGGCCACCGCCTCGGTCACCAGCCCGCGCACCAGCTCCAGACTCTTTTCCGTATACGTCGTCGGCGACTCCGGCACCGGCCGCGACACGTACCATAGGACCTCCTGGCCGGAGGGGAAGAGAAGATGCCTCCGGCGGCCGGGGGGCATGATGCCCCCCGGACCCCCTCGATAATTTCTCTCGCAGCGCGAAGCGACACTGGCGCTCCTTGATTGCGCGTTTTTCCCCTGGCTCTGCCAGGGGAAAAACGCGCAATCAAACAGGCACAGGCCCGCCCGACAAACCAAGCATCCGGTCCCCCCGTTCGGGAGGGTCCGGGAGGGGCCGTGCCCCTCCCGGCCGCCGGAGGCATCTTCGCCTTTGTCTTCTCTTTTCCCTGCCCCCTACCCTTCCAGACAGGCCCGATAGGCTTCTATCGCCAAGCCGACGGCGGCGTCCCAGGTGAGTTCCCGGGCGCGGGCGAGGCCTTTGCGCCGCAGCGTGTCGGCCAGTTCGGGGTTGCCGATGACCTGTTGCAGGGCATCGGCCAGGGCGGCGGGATCGGCGGGGTCGATGAGCAACGCCGCGCCGGCCGTGACTTCGGGGATAGCCGGGGCGCGGCTGGCCACCACGGGCGCGCCGCAGGCCATGGCCTCGGCCACGGGCAGGCCGAAGCCTTCACCGAAGCTCGGGTAGGCGAAGACGGCGGCCCCGGCATAGAGGGCGGACAGCAGCTCCTGGGGCACGGGGCCGAGAAAAATAGCGTTGTCGCCGAGCGCTTCCCGGCGCAGACGGTCATGGTAGGCCGCAAAAAGCTTGTCGCGGCCGCCGGCCACCACCAGCCCGGGTGCGCGCGGCCCCAGACGCTGTTGCAGCAGACGGTGGGCGGCCAGAAGCGCCGGCAGGTTCTTGCGCGGTTCGATGCGGCCGACGGACAGAATGTAGGGGGCGTCCGGCAGGCCGAGCCGTTGGCGCATGGCCGGGATGACGGCGGCATCGTCGGGCGGGCGAAAGGACGCGTCCACGCCGAGATGGGCAAAGGCGATGCGGTCGGCCGGCACGTTGTAGCGGGTTCTGATTTCCTGGCGGCTGAAATCGGAAATGGTGAGCACGCGGCAGGCCCGGCGGGCGCTCGACGGATAGAGCCGGCGCATGAGCGAACCCAGCCCCCGGGGAAAATGCTCGGGCATGCGTTCGTGCAGAATGTCGTGGATGGACAGCACCGTGACCGGCCCGCCCAGAAGCGGCCCGAGGTACTGGCAGTGCAGCACGTCCACTTCCCGGGCGGCCCGATGCGGAAACGGCCAGACAAGCCGGCCAAAACGGCCGGCTGGCATGGAGCGGCACACAACGTTTGGCGCATCGCCGGCCAGTCCGCGCACGGCCGGAGCATCCGGGTCCGGAGCGTAGAACACAAAATCGATGTCCGGCGCGGCGGCCGGCAGCCGGGCGGCCAGATTGGCCATATAGGTCCGCGACCCCTGGCTGATGCCGGACACGGTGTGTAAATCGAGGCCTACGCGCATGGCTTCCCTCCCCGGCCGCGCAGCCGGTCCACAAGTCCCCGGCCGACGCCGACGCCCGCGCCCAGGGCAAAGGCCAGGGACCGGGCCAGCACCAGCACCGGCGCGACACGGGCCACGGCCGGATCGCGCCGGGCCGCGAACCGGCGAAACGGCCGGCCCGAAACGATCACCCCCAATGCGCAGCCCAGAGCCACCATGCCGCCGGCCGTTGTCAGCGGCAGGGCCGCCAGCCCCAGGACCAGCCCGCCGGCCAACGCGGTCTGCACGCGGATGACGCCCGGAGTGTAGCCGTCTCGCACCAGCTTTTCCGGATGCTCCCGGCAGGCCCGCAGCCGCCAATAGGCGCGACTGGCCTTGATACGCAAATATTTCCGCAACGTGGCCGGATGCCGGTGCGCCACCTTCGCCCCGGGCACGAACACGAACCGATGCCCGGCCGCGCACAGCCGATAGGACAGCTCGGTGTCCTCGTTGTCGGCCCGGGTGAAATCGCAGCTGAACCCGCCGGCCTCGCAAAACACCTCGCGTCGATAGGCCGCCGCATAGGTGGCGACGAGATCCAGACACGGAAACCGGGCGGCAAAGGCGTAGCGGTCCTCGAACTCCAGCTGGGCGAACCGGGCGACCAGGGCCGTCTGCCGCGTGATGTACGCGCCCTGTGCCCCGGACAACCCGGCATCGGCCACAAGCGGCGCAACCAGCGTTTCCAGAAAATCCGGCTCCGGCACGCAGTCCGCATCGGTGAAAACCACCACGGCCGCCTCCCGCGCTTCCGGCGCGGCCGCGCCGGCATTGCGCGCGGCCGCCGGCCCCTGGTTGCGCTGACGCAGACACACCACGCCATGTCGCGCCGCCACGGCGGCGGTGTCGTCGGTGGAACCGTCGTCCACCACCACCACCGTCACCCGCCCCCGCGCGTAGGTCTGGCCGGCCAGGGCCTCCAGCGTCGCCGGCAACGTCCGCGCGGCATTATAGGTCGGGATAATAACTGCGATATGCATTCGTGAAGATGCCTCCAGCGGCCGGGAGGGGGTCACCCCCTTCCGGACCCTCCTGAAAGGGGGAGAGGGACGGTTGTCTGGTTGGCCGGGTGTGTTCCGGTTTGTTGGCGCGTTTTTTCCC
>JAFABC010000101.1 GCA_023426275.1 Pseudomonadota bacterium
GGCCTTGCCAGGGGAAATCGCACAACGAAACAGGCACGATTCCTGCTGCCAGACGCCGGAGGCAGCTTTTCTTTCCGGCTTTGTTACTGACACCAACGTCACCAAGGGACGCGCCATACGCCGATGCGCTACTATTCCATCCAGTTCCTGCGTCTGGTCTTCATGGCCATGGTCCTGTATCTGCACATGCGGGCCTATCTGGCCATCTATGGCCAGTCCTCCGGGACCATCTTCCACCTCGTTCCGGACGCCTTTCTGGCCGTGGCCCTGCCGTTTTTCAGCATCTCGGGCTTCATCATGGCCTTTCTCATCGACATCGGCTACAAGCGCTTTCTGCCCAGACGCCTGTTGCGCATCTATCCCACCTATTTCTGCGGCGTGGCCATCGCCCTGTTCGTCAACTGGCTGCTGTGGCGCAAGCCGCCGCCGACCGATCTGGTCGCCGCCGCGTCGTTGTTGCCGCTGGGGCCTGTCGATCTGCCGCTTCGCGTCGAGTGGACCCTCATTTACGAAATCGCCTATTACGTCGTCATCTCGCCCTTCACCCTGCCCAGACTGCGACGGTATTTCGTTCCATTCCTGCTTCTGTGGGCCGGAGCCATCTTTATCGCCTATTACGCCTGTGATATGCGCGAGGCCTACGTCTTCACCACGTGGCGCACCATCCTTTTTTCGGGATTCAACCTCTATTTCATCACCGGCGCCCTCGTCTATTATCTCCAAAAAAGATTGCCGACCTGGCATTGGAGCGTCTCGGTCGTCCTCATCCTGGCCAGCGCCGTCGTCACCGTGGCCACGTCCTGGGGCCGGCCGCCCCATGTGATCCAGGCCATGGGCGAAATCCTGCCCTGGAGCCTGTGCACGGCGGTCTGTCTGTTCTCGGTGGTCAAGCTGGAGGACAAATGGCGGCATCCGCTTATCGAGGCCATCGCCAATTACGGCGATTACGCCTATGCCTACTACCTCATCCATGCCACCATCCTGGCCGCCTTCTTCTCGCTGGCCGTCTACACCTTCGGCTGGCGGCTCAATGACGCCACCGCGCTTTTGGGCTTGTTGCTGGTGGGCGTTTTCGGCTATTTCTTTGGCAGACTGGACATGTTGCTGCACAATTTCTTCAAGAAACGGCTGCGCTAACGCCTGTCGCGGACATGCGCCGCGCCAAAGGAAGCGTCCCCATGCGTACGCTTTTGCTCGCGGTCCTGCTGCTCGTCCTGCTCCCCGTCTCTGTCGCCTCCCGGCCGCAGCCCTTGGAATTTCCCCCCGACCGGGTCTTCCAGTACATCCTGACCAATCGGCCGGCCTATGCGCGGGTGGTGTTCGTCTTTGGCGACTCCGTGTCCATGATCTGCTCGTTGAAACCCATTGATTTCTCCGGGCTGACGGGCAAGGCCGACGACACCAAGACCAAGGTGTCGGCCATGGCCGACCTGATGCGCCAGAGCAACGATCCCGGCGAAAGGGCCAAAGACCCGTTGTGGCGCATGCACTCCCTGGCTTCGGCCTTAAACGCCCAGTTTGCCGCCTCGGGCCTGCTCACCACGCCCGACAACGGCCTCACCGTTCCCGAAGCCCGGCTCGTGGCCGCCTACGGAGGCTCCCTGGGGATGCCCCTGCCCCGGGACGTGGAGACGCGGTCCCACGACATCAGCCGGCTGATCGACACGGGCGTCATCCGCGACGGCGACGTGGTCATCATGGAGGACGCGGGCTACAACGGCCGCGATCCCGACGCCTACGAGCAAAACTGGCTGCTGCTCGGCCGGACCGTGTTGCAGCGGGTGGGGGCCACGCTGGTCCTGTTCGACATGTTCGACGACATCCCCGAACAACCGGTCATGGGGCTGCCGCCCGACGACTTCCGGTTCGAGGTCCCGTTTCCCAGCCCCGCCACCGGCGGCAGCCGCAGCCACAATCAGGCCCTTCGCGACGCCGTGGCCAAGCTGGCGGTCCTGCCCGGCTGCAAGGGCCGGCTGGTCTTCGTGGACATGCGCCGCCGCATGGACGCCTTTGGCAAGGCCCTGCGGGAGACCCTCGGCGTGGCTCCCCTGAGCCCCGAGGGCATCCACCCCAATGTCTGGGGCGAAGCCTTTCTGGCCCGCGAGCTGCTGCGCGGGGCCGGACTCGCGCCGCTTCTGACCAATCCGCGTCCCTACCTCGATCTGCTGGCCGACAATGCGGGCCGGCTTTCGCCCGACGCCTCGGCCGTCGATCCGGCCAAGGCCCGGACCTTCATCGACGCCTGGCTGGCGCCCTGACGCGAACCAACGCGGCCCAGAAAAAAAGAACGCGGCCGGACACAGGTGTCCGGCCGCGCCGTTGCATGACGCCTCGACGTCCGGGGCCTTGCCGGACGCCGCCTCCCTACCGCGGCCTCGGTCCCATGGGGACAGGTCCCGCCATCGGACGCGGGGCCATCGGCGGCGCCACGGCCACAGGACGCGCCACCGGACCCCTGCGACGCGGCCCGATCCAGGCCGGTCCGGGCGCGTAGCCCGGACCAACCCAGACAGGCGCTGGCACGACGACCGGCCCAGGTACGACGACCGGCGCAGGCACAACGACCGGCGCAGGCACGACGACTGGCGCGGGCACGACGACCGGCGCGGGGGCCACGTACACCGGCGGAGGCGGTGGCGCGACCGTGGCGAAGATCGGCAGGCTCACGGCGAATCCCGGTCCGGCCACGGTGAGCGCCTTGGCGGCGTCAGCCATCCCGAGGACGGCCAAGCCAAGGGTCGCAAGGATAAGCAGACGTTTCATGGTTCACCTCCCAGTGACGGTCCGTTACGACGCCATGGCTGTTGCCAGGATCATGCCGCCCCGGCGGGCGACAGGTTTCTTTTCCAATCCGCTGTTGTTTCTCGACTTTCAAACCATGTTCCGGCCCCATCCCCGGCCGGCGGCCGAAAACGGCCTGCCGACAGCCGCGCAGGTTGCCGGCCAACGCCCAGGATGTCGATATATCGGCAATTCCCTTGCGCGTCGCACCCGGGCACGCTAGGCTTGCGGCACCTTTTCCCCGGAGCCGCCATGTCCATCTCCGAACGCATGTGGCAGCGGACCGCCGCCCTGACCCGTTTCGACAGCTCGTCCACCGCCGATCTGGCCGCCTCCCTGGCCGCCAGCCACGCGGCCATCGAACGCCTGTCCCCGTCCATGGGCTCCAACGTGCCCGACGATACGCCCCGGGTTCTCGCCAGCCGGATGCTCGACACCGGCCTGGGGGCCATCGTGCGGGAAAAGATCTGACCGGCCGGCCGCGCCCGGGCTCGCCCCATAAAAAAAGCCCCCGCTCCGAAATTCCGGAAGGGGGGCGACGAATCGGCCCGGAGCCGGGCTCCGGGCCGATTCGTTTGCAGGGCGGATCAGGAGGAAGCCAGGGAAAGACGCCCTTCCCTGGCGCTCCGAAAACATCGATGCGGGGCGCGGGACGCCGCCTGGGCGGCGCCATCCGGGCTTACTGCTTCACCCGTTTTTCCCACAGCTTCATTTCTTTCATCTTCTTGCGGCGCTCCCGCTGCAACTCCTTGCACACCAGCGGCATCCCCTTGGGATAACCCCACTTTTCCCGATAGGTATCCGGAGTCAGCCCAAATTTGCTCAGGTGTTTTTTCGTGAGGATCTTAAAGGATTTGCCCGATTCCAGGCAGATGATGCTGCGTTCGCGCACGGCCTTTTTCGGCTCGACGGGCGGCTGCGGCACTTCTTCCGGGGAGACGTCGCCGGCCACGCCCGCTTCCATGATCTCCCGTATATTGTCGGACAACCGCTGTACCATGGAGGTGATTTCCGCCTCGGTCATATCCCGGACACTGGCCTGGGCTTTGACGATTTCCAACGCTTCTTTCAAATTGTCTTCCATGCATGCTCCTTCATCTCTTTGCACTTCTCCAAGACGCGCACACCGTCGCGTGCGCGGCAACACATCCCAACACGGAGGGAAAAGCCCCCACGCGCCGGTGGTGGCGACGGCAACGGCCGCCAATGCCTTCGGAATCGGATCCAAAGCAGGTGGCCGCCGCCCGGAAACGCAACGGCAGCACCACAGCCACAGGGCCCCACCGCATTCCGCCTTCCCCGGAAGACGGCAGGGCATCGGGAAAAATCCCCGGGCAGGCAGACTTTTCCCATCTTGCGTCCCGATTGGCAAACCGGGGCGCAGGACGTGGAGGTGTCAGTTGGCCGGTCGCAGCACCGCGCGGCCGCTGATGCAAAACGTGCGCCGGCCGTTGTGGCTAGCGGATCGGGCGGGACGCGGAATTGGTGACGATGCCCAGGGAATCCCTTTGCCAGGCCCCCTGGGCGTAGCGCACGCCCAACCGCTTGTATTCCAGGCGCTGCCCCTGGCTGCGGACATCCTCCACGGCCACATCCATAAGCAGATTGTCGGCAAAGGCCAACACCTCGCCAAGGACCCGCCGGCGTTTCGCCGCATCCCAGTGCCAGGGCATGCGCCCGGGAGCAACGCGGAGAATATCGGCCGGCAGCATCTCCATAAAGCGTGCCGGCGGATCGTCAAGGTCGAAATTGTCGAGCAGGATGCGTGAACCGGCCTGCTTGCAGGCAAGCAACAGATCAATGGCCCGTACCGGCTCCCGGATCAGGGCCTCGACGTCGAACATGACGATGGCGCGGTCGGGCGTTGCGCCAAACTCCGCGCCGATGCGGCCCGGATGCGTGGCCAGGCTGCCGCGCACCAGATACGCCGCGTGCTCGCGCAGGGTCGGCGCCCACTGCGGGCCGTATCCGACCGTCGACGCGAACATGCCCCTGTGCGTGACGCAGGGCTGCAGCGGCAATTCATGCCGGGTCGGATTGGTCAAAAGGGTTTCGATCCCGGCCACGGTTCCCGTGCCGAGTTCCACCAGGGCGCGAAAGAGAATGCCGCCGGGACAGTGTCGTTTTCCGCCGCCGTCCTGCATATGAAAGACGGCTTGCGGCTGCGTCAGAAATGTATAAGCCATGCGTGGGTACCAGTCCTTTCGCATGGCTCTTTTCCAAGAATCGATCCACAAAAATTCTTTTTTATTTCAATACCTATAGAAAAACTTGTCGTCCTTTTTTCAGGACAATGCCGACTATTCCATTTTTTTGTCCCTTTTCCGGGACAGCCCAAATCTTCGAAATTGCCGCCCGGAAAAAGCCCCTGCACGTCGCAGACTCAGCCGGCCATCCCGGTCAACCGGGCCAGCACATTGACCGAAGCCGCGAACAACCGGTGCCGCAGTTCGTCGGGCAGCCGCCAGACCGTCATGGCCATATAGGCCGCGAAACCGGCCAGGACAACAAGATCGAACATGACAATGACGCGCTTTTGCATTTCGGCCTCCCCGGGGAACTTTTTTCCCCACGGCCGGAGCAGAGCAATCCCTGTTCCGCGCGCCAATGGACCTTGCCTCCCCCCTCTGGTATGCGCCCCTCCATGCCGCACGATAGAAGCACACGCTTTTGCCTGACCACCCTTGGCTGCAAGGTCAACCAATACGAATGCCGGGCCCTGGCCGAGGCCTGGACCCAGGCCGGCATGCTCCGGGTGGAGGATGCCGCCGAAGCCGATCTGGCCGTCCTGCTGACCTGCGCCGTCACGGCCCGGGCCGAGGCCGAAAGCCGTCGCCTGATCCGCAATCTGGTCCGGCAGGTTCCGTCCGGGGCGCGGGTCGTGGCCACGGGCTGCGCCGCCGTGGTCAGCCCGGCCGCCCTGGCCGGCCTGGGGGCCGTGGTGGTCCCGGACAAGGCCTATCTAAGCCGCCACCCCCTGGGGCCGGACAACGACGTCCCCCGCGCCCCGGACCGCTATCCCGACCTGCACCTGTCCAGCCACGACCGGGCACGCGGCCTGCTCAAGATCCAGGACGGCTGTTCCCATCGCTGCTCATACTGCATCGTGCCGGACGCCCGGGGGCCGTCGGTGTCCCGCCCGGTCGCGGACGTGCTGGCCGAGGCCGACCGGTTGCTGGCCTCGGGCCGCCGGGAAATCGGCATCACCGGCATCAATCTCGGCCATTTCGGCCGCGACCTGACCCCGCCCCTGTCCTTCTGGGAGCTTGTGGCCGCCCTGGACGCGCGCCTCGACGCCGAGCCGGCCGGATCGGCCCGACTGCGTCTGGGCTCCCTCGACCCGGACATGCTCACCGAGGCGGGCGCGGCCATCCTGGCCGGCTGCCGGCATGTCTGCCCGCACCTGCACATCTCGCTGCAAAGCGGCGATCCGGGTGTGTTGCAGGCCATGGGCCGCCGCCCCGGAGACGCGGACCGGGTGTCCTCTTTTGTGGACTATATGAGGAGGAAATGGCGCCCCCTGGGCCTGGGCTGCGACATCCTGACCGGATTTCCCGGAGAATCCGAGGCCGCCTTCGAACGCACGGCCGCGGTCATGGCCAGCCTGCCCCTCACCTACGCCCATGTTTTTCCCTATTCCCGCCGACCGGGCACCCCGGCCGCGTCCATGCCCGGGCAGGTGCCCCGGCCGGTCCAGACCGAGCGGGCCCGGGTGCTGCGGGAGCTGGCGGCCGCCAAAAAACAGGCTTTTTTGCAGGAGCTGGCCGCCACGCCGGACGTCGTGGTGGCCATCGAGCGCGCCGCCCCGGCCGGCGGCGTGTGCGGCCAATACGTGGATTGCCGCTTCGAGGGGGAGCCGGCGGCGGCCGTGGGCGCGCTCGTGCCGGCCCGACCCCTTGGGCGCGACGGCGCGCTGCTCGTGGTCGCGCCCGTCCCGGAGGGCGGCCGGCCATGAGCAGACCCCATGAACCGGTGCCGGCCAAGCTCGTCTGCTCGGTGCTGGCCGCCGACCTGTCCGCCGTCTGGGCACCGACGCTGGCCGCCCTGGAAGAGGCCTTCGGTCCGGCGGAACTGGCCTCTTTGCCCCTGCCCTTCACCCATACGGCGTATTATGATGATGAATTGGGCACGCCCCTGTGGCGGCGCGTGCTGGCCTTTGCCCGGCTCGTGCCCCAGGACCGGCTCAAGGAGGCCAAGGCGCGGACCAACGCCCTGGAAGACCGGCTGGCCCGGCCGGACGGCCGGCGGCGGGTCAACCTCGATCCCGGCCTGCTCACCCAGGAACGGCTGGTGCTGGCCACGGGCAAGAACTTCACCCACCGCATCTATCTCGGAGACGGCATTTTTGGTGATCTGACCCTTGTTTTTCAAGCGGGGTCCTGGCAAACCCTCCCCTGGACGTTTCCGGATTACGCCTCTCCCGAAATGACGCACATCCTCACCGACATTCGTTGCCGCTACCGCCGCGACCTGCGGGAAGCCTCCCGCCGCGCCGCGACCCGAAAGGAGTCACCATGCCCAAAAGCATGACCGGATATGGAAAAAGCCTGCTGGAATCCGACGCGTTCACCCAGGTCTGGGAAGTGCGCGGCGTCAACAGCCGTTTTCTCGACCTCAAATGGCGGCTGCCCCTGTTTTTGCGGCCCGAGGAAGCGGCCCTCGAACGCATCGTGCGCGAACAGGTCGCCCGGGGCCGGCTGGAAGTCCATCTGGAATTCACGCCCAAGCGCGACACCCTGTGGAAGGCCAGCCTGGATACGGGGATGGCCGGAGCCATGATCGACGAGGTGGCCGCCCTGGCCCGCGCGCGCGACCTGCCCTTCGCCCCGGACCTCAACCGCCTGTTCTCCCTGTCCCATCTGTGGCGGGAGGAAGCGACCGAGCCCGACCCCAACCTGCTGACCACCCTGGGCGACGGCCTGCGCCTGGCCCTGACCGACTTCAATGACGCCCGGTCCCGGGAAGGCCGGACCCTGGCCGACGACCTGCTGGCCCGGATGGCCACCCTGGTCGGCTGGCGCGACGCCATCGAGACCCTCGCCCCGGCGATCAAGACGGAAAAGATGGACCAGCTCGTGACCCGGGTCACGACGGTGCTGGAAAAGGCGGGCGTCGAACCGACCCAGGACCGCCTGCTCCAGGAAACGGCCATCCTGGCCGACAAGCTCGACGTCTCCGAGGAACTGACCCGGCTGTCCGGCCATCTGGCCCGGATGGAGGGGCTGCTGCGCCAGGGCGGCGAGATCGGCAAGAAACTCGATTTCCTGGTCCAGGAAGCCTTCCGCGAGATCAACACCTGCGGCAACAAGGCGCAAAACCTGGACATCAGCCGGCTGGTCGTGGACTTCAAGGCCGAGCTGGAAAAATGCCGCGAACAGGTGCAGAATATCGAATAGGCGGGTCCTTCGGCCAACCCTTTGCCAAGGTGCGTCCACCATGCCCCAAGGTTTGCTCAACATCGGCTTCGGCAACTATGTGGCCGCCGCCCGGGTCACGGCCATCGTCAACCCGGCCTCCTCGCCCATGCGCCGCCTGCGCGAGGAAGCCAGGGCCGAACGGCGTCTGGTGGACGCCACCCAGGGCCGCAAGACCCGCTCCATCATCATCACCGATTCCAACCACGTGATCCTGTCCGGCATCCAGGCCGAAACCCTGAGCGCCCGCTTTGTCGTGGAGGAGGAAGACCATGCCGGCTAAACGTCTCGGACTGTTCCTGGTGATCTGCGCCCCGTCGGGCACGGGCAAATCCACGCTCATCCACCGCCTGTGCGAGGAGTTCCCCAGCCTGACCTTTTCCGTCTCCGCCACCACCCGCGAACCGCGTCTCGGCGAGACCGACGGCGTGGACTACCATTTTCTCGACCGCCAGATGTTTCTCGAATGGCGCGACGCCGGCAAGCTGGCCGAATGGGCCGAGGTGCACGGCAACTTCTACGGCACCCCGCTGCTGCCCGTGCGCGAGGCCCTGGCCGCCGGCAGGGACGTGCTGTTCGACATCGACATCCAGGGCGCGGCCCAGCTGCGCAAAAGCCTTGGCGAGGGCGCCTACGTGTTCGTCCTGCCGCCGTCGCGGGCCGAACTGTCACGCCGCCTGTCCGGACGCGGCACCGACTCGCCGGAGGTGGTGGCCGCCCGGCTGGCCGCCGCCCCCAAGGAAATCGCCGCGGCCCCGCTGTTCGACTACTGGATCGAAAACGCGGACCTCGAAAGCGCCTACGCCGATTTGAAGGCCGTCTACATGGCCGAACGCCGCCGGCCGCGCTACCACCCCCGGCTGTTGCCCGAGCTGCTCCACCAATGGGAGGCGGCGATTTAAACGCCGGCCCGGGCCGGGGCGTCATTGACCCTGCCCGTTTTTTCCGGTTAAGTGGCAAAAAAGTCCTTTGTCGCTTTGCGCCAAACGCCATGAACCAAAAGCACGAAAACGCCCCGCGACAGCCGGCCGCGCCCGGCGAGGCGGCCACGCCCAGGCGCGACCGCATCAAGGGCATTTTTTCCACCCAGGCCATCCAGAAGGTGGGCACCGGCACGACGACCCGGCGCACCATCCAGAAGACGTATTGGTTCGTGGAGGAAGAGACCCCCGGTTCGCTGGAAATCCAGCCGCTCAACAAGAACTACGTGCCCTCCGGCCCCAAGCGTCGCATCAGCATGGAAGAGCTGCTGGAGAAGTTCTCGCCCGAACCAGAATTCTACATTTCCACGGTCTACCCCCGGATGCGCGAACTCAACATGGTCATCCAGAAGGGGGAAAAGCATCGGGAAAAAGGCGAGATTTTCAGCGCCGAGCTGGAATTCGGCCAGGCGCTGGCCGTGGACGAGGAAAACATCCGGGCCAACTTCGGCCTGGGACTCACCTACCTCGACCGGGGCGAGGCCAACAAGGCCGACGACATCTTCCAGCGGCTGGTGCGCCTCGATGCCGCCTTCGAAAAGGAGCACAAGCACCTTTTCAACGAATTCGGCATGAACCTGCGCAAGAACAAGATGCTCGACCAGGCCCTGGACTATTACCAGCGGGCCGAGAATCTGGCCGTGCGCGACGACCACCTGATGTTCAACATCGCCCGGGCGTTTTTCGACAAGAAGGCCTACGACAAGGCCATGGAATACCTGCTCAAGGCCCTTGAGCTCAATCCCGAGCATACCGAATCCCGCCGCTTCGCCGCCTTCCTGGAAGAAAAAGGTCTGGCCAAGGGGTCCATTCCTCCCGCGCCGGCCAAGGCCACGGCCGCAGGCGGCGATCCCGCCGCCGACGCCGCCACGCCGACCGCCGGGGACGCCGATCCCGCCCCATGAACCAGGAACGGGCCAAAAGCTTTCTGCTCGACCTGCCGTCGGTCCAAAACGATCTGCCCTTTTCGCCGGCCCTGCTTACCCGGCTGTTTCGGCTCACGGACGACGCCGCCACCTCGCCACTGACGGACGTGGCCACGGCCGTGGCCGAGGACCAGGGCCTGTCGGCCCGGCTGCTGGCCATGGCCAACTCCGCCTTTTACGGCCTGCAGGCGCAGGTCGCCACCGTGGACCGGGCCGTGGCCGTGCTCGGCCTGCGCGAGGTGCGCGGGCTGGTGCTGGCCCTTGGCATGCGCGGACTGGCCGACGTGCGGCCGCTGCCGCCGGAATTCGCCCTGACGCCCTACCTCGACCACCAGCTGGCCGTGGGCGTGACCGCCATGGCCCTGGCCCGGGAGTGCGCGGCCATGGCCCCGGAGGACGCCTTCACCGCCGGCCTGCTCCACGATCTGGGCAAGCTCGTCACCGCCCTGTACCGGCCCGACGACTGGCGGGCCGAAGCCGAACTGGCCGCCGCCCAGGCGCTCGCCTGGCACGAGGCCGAGGAATGTTACTGGGGCCTGGACCACGGCCTGATCGGGGCCATGGTCCTGCGGGCCTGGAACCTGCCCGAAACGCTGATCGAACCCGTCAACTGGCACCACGCGCCCCAGGCCGCGCCCGGCGATCCCGCCCCCAGCCGGTTGATCGGACTGGCCGACGCCCTGGTCCGGGAACACGCCGAAACCGCACCCGGGGAGATCGTCTCCCCGGCCCCATCCGAGGATTTCCCGGACGAGCCCCTGGCCCTGGCTCTTGGCCTGACCCCGCAAAGCGCCGGCGACATCGCGCGACAGGCCATGGCCCGGCACGACGTCGCCGCCCTGGCCGCGGCCCTGGCCTGACCGTCCGTCCATCCCGCCCCGCCGCCGTGGCCGTCCCTGCCTTGGCCCCTTGGCCGGGCAACAGCCTTTGTTTGGAGTCACCGTGCCCAAGAAATGGATTATTCCCACCCAGGACGCCATGCCCGCCGCGAACATGGCCGACTCGCTTTGCATCTCCCCGGCCATCGCCAGCCTGCTCTACCATCGGGGCCTGACCACGGCCGAGGCCATGGACGCCTACCTGTCGCCCGGCCTGCGCCGGCTCATGCAGCCCGCAGCCATTCCCGGCCTGGAGGAGGCGGCGGCGCTGCTGGCCCGTACCCTGACCGCCGGCGGCACCATCGCCGTCTGGGGCGACTACGACGTGGACGGCATCACCGGCACGGCCCTGCTCGTGGATTTCTTGCGCCAGCGCGGCCACGATCCCCTGTGGCGGCTGCCCGACCGGGCCAGCGAAGGCTACGGCCTCAACAGGGCCGGCATCGAGGAGCTGGCCGGGGCCGGAGCCACGCTCCTCGTCACCGTGGACTGCGGCATCGGCGGCGTGGCCGAAGTGGCCCGGGCCCGGGAACTGGGACTTGCCGTCATCGTCACCGACCATCACCTGCCCGGTCCCGAACTGCCGCCGGCCGACGTGGTGGTCGATCCCAAGCTGGCCGAGGGGCCGGGTTGGGATCTGGCCGGGGTGGGCGTGGCCTTTTTCCTGGCCGCCGCCGTCAACCGGCTGCTGCCCGGCGAAGCCCGGGACGTGCGCCAGCTGCTCGATCTGGTGGCCCTCGGCACCCTGGCCGACGTGGTGCCGCTGGCCGGGCAGAACCGCATCCTGGCCAAAAACGGCATGTTGCTGCTGGCCGAGGCCGCCCGTCCCGGCATCCACGCCCTCAAGGAAGTCTGCGGCCACAATCCCAAGGCCGCCCTGGGCGCGTCCCAGGTGACCTTCGGGCTGGCCCCGCGCATCAACGCCGCCGGCCGCATGGGCCGCCCGGACGCGGCCCTGTCCCTGCTCCTGGCCCCGGACCTGGACACGGCCCGGCCGCTGGCCTCCGAGCTCGACGCCGAAAACGCCCGCCGCCGGGCCGAGGAGGACACCATCCTGGCCGAGGCCATGGCGCAAGCCGAGGCCTGCCCCGGCCGCTTCGGCCTGACCCTTTTCGCGCCGCACTGGCACCAGGGCGTCATCGGCATCGTGGCCTCGCGCGTGGCCGAACGCCGCTACCGCCCCACGCTCATCCTCACCGCCGATCCGGCCAAGGGCCTGCTCAAGGGCTCGGGCCGCTCCATCCCCGAATGCGACCTCCACGGCCTGCTGACCGAAATCAGCGGCGTGCTGCACAGCTTCGGCGGCCACCGGCAGGCGGCCGGCCTGTCCATCGTCCCGGAAAATCTCGACGCCCTGGCCAAATCATTCGACGAGGCCGCCGCCAAGGCGCTCGGCCCGGTGGTGCCGACCCCGTCGTTGCGTCTCGACGGCGAACTGTCCTTTGGCGAGGTCACGGCCGCCCTGGTGCGCGAGATCGGGCTCATGGAGCCGTTTGGCTGCGGCAATCCCGAGCCGCTTTTCGCCTCGCCGCCGGTGTCCGTGCAGTCGCGGCGCTTTTTTGGCGACAATCACGCCGCCGTTTCCTTGCGCGATCCCGCGGCCGGCGTCACTTTGCGCGGCAAAGCCTGGCGCCTGGCCGAGCTGTTCGCCCAGGGCGCCGCCCCGGCCGTGGTCCGGGTCGCCTTCACCCCGAAGATGTCCTATTTTTCGGGCGTGCCCGAGATCGAACTGCGGCTGCGCGACGTCAACGGCCCGAATGCCGCCTGTGAAGAAATGCACGCGTAAAAAAAATTTGACCGATGTCAAAAAAAAACCCATCCGGGTGTTGTCTTTTCACAGCGGATTACATAAATGAGAAATCAGGTTGCCGGGACGCCACCCGGCGGCTGCGTCGACAAGCATCGGCATTCGCACGTTTTCGAGGAGGAAGGAATTATGAAGCGTTTCGCCACACTGGCCGTGCTGGCCGCCCTGGTTATGGGCCTCGCCGGCATCGCTCAGGCCGCCACCGAAGTGAAGATGACCGGTGACGCCCGTGTTTACGGCGTCTTTTTCGCCAACCACAACTACACCGGCTGGAACAGCAGCGCCACCCAGACCGAAGACCGTTTCCAGATCTGGGAACGTTTTCGTCTGCGCTCCGACTTCGTCGCCAACGAAGCCGTGAAGTTCCGTCTGGGCATCAAGGTGGAAGATGTCTGGGGTCATGGCACCTTTACCGCTGCCAACCCGGCTGTCGCCATCTCCGTCTACCAGGCCTACCTGCAGTTCAAGCTGCCGGATTGTGACGTCGAAGTCACCGCCGGCCTGCAGGATCTGTCCTTCCCGACCAACGCGTTCTTCAACGACTCCGTGGTGTTCGGTGGCGACCGCGCCGCCGCCCTGGTCGTGTCCGCGCCGTTGATCAAGGACACCCTGGCCGTCACCGCCGGCTTTGCCCGGATGATTGACACCAACCGCACGTACGACACCACGACCACCCAGGTGGACGATGAGTTCGACGTGTACTTCCTGGCCCTGCCCGTCACGGTCGAGGGCTTCAGCATCACCCCGTGGGGCGCCATCGGCGTTGCCGGTGCCGACGCCGACTACGGCGATGCCGGTTTCCTCCCGTACCTGGTTTCCGCCGGTACCTACCTGGACGGCTTCAGCCAGAACCAGAACGCCTACTGGTGGGCTGGTGGCACCTTCGCCGTGACCGCGCTTGATCCCGTGAAGTTCTACGGTGACGTGATCTACGGCGCTGGCGCTCAGAACGACCGCAAGTACGCCAAGCGCGAGGGTTGGTTCATCGACCTGGGTGTCGAGTACACCGGTTGGGACGTCCTGACCCCGCAGGTCTTCGGTTGGTGGTCCACTGGTGAAGACAACTCGACCCGCAACGGTTCCGAGCGTCTGCCCCAGATCGTCCCCAACTGGGGTCCGGGCAACAGCTTCCTGTTCGATGATTCGCAGGAGCTCGGCAAGGAATCCAACATGGGTGTGAACCCGGTCGGTAACTGGGGTTTCGGTGCCTCGCTGAACAACATCTCGTTCATCGACAAGATGTCCCACATCCTGACCTTCACCTACCTGCGTGGTAACAACAGCGCCAAGGCCATTCGTCGCCTCAACTACCTCATTGGTGCGGGTAACGACTACTTCCAGATGGGTCGTGACCTGACCAAGGACGAATACCTGATGGCCGTGAACTTCGACACCAAGTACATGATCTACGAAAACCTGGCTGCCGTCATGGAGACCGGTTGGTCCCACGGCGAGTTCAAGACCAGCGTTTGGGGTCATCGCCTGACCAGCCAGGCTCGCAACGGCGACGCCTGGAAGGTCGCCTTCGGCCTGACCTACAAGTTCTAGTTTCGAGCGAAGACACGTTGCTTGCGACGCGCCGGCCGGCCCCTTCGGGGGCCGGCCGTTTTTTTTTGGAGGAGAGCGAATGCAAAAGATGCCTCCGGCGTCCGGGAGGGGGGCCCCCCCTCCCGGACCCTCCCGAAAGGGGGGGCGGTTCGACGTCCGGTGGCGGCCGGGCTTCAAACGTTTGGCGGCGCATTTTCCCCCAGGCTTTGCC
>JAFABC010000118.1 GCA_023426275.1 Pseudomonadota bacterium
GGCTTTGCCTGGGCAAAAACGCGCGAGCAAACGTTCGAGGCCCGGCCAACCGGACGTCCGTCCGCCCCTTTCGGGAGGGTCCGGGAGGGGGTGACCCCCTCCCGGCCGCCGGAGGCATCTTCTCTCTCCCCCCATCTTATCAACAAGATAGATGGACTTTGGCGCTGCCCTCTTGACTGGCCGGCATATCCGCTTATTTTTTTGGCGCTCGACCTGTTCGAGTGCTGCCGCCTCGTGCGGGCATGAGACACGGCCCTTGACAAACAGGGGCTGAAAGTTGACTTGTTGCGGCCGAAAAGCGCCGGCCATCGGGCCGGAGGGAGTGAACCAATGCCCATCTACGAATATAAGTGCGACAAATGCGGAAAAATTTCCGAAATCCTGCAGAAACATTTCGATGTTGACGAGGCTCCCTGCGAAGCCTGCGGCGCGCCGGCCCATCGCATCATGTCCAATACGTCCTTCGTGCTCAAGGGCTCGGGCTGGTATGTGACCGATTACAAGGCCAACGGCGGGTGCAGCGCTTCCGGCGGCAACGAAGTCAAGCATGACTCCGGCAGCTCGGATGCCGGCTCGGCCGACAAATCCTCCGGCTCCTCCTGCGACAAGGCGGCGACCGGCGGGTGCGGTTCCTGTTCGGGTTCCTCCTCTTCCTCCGCAAGCTCCAGTTCTTCCAGCGCCAGCGCCGCTTCCTAGGCCGCATCGGCTTCCCGATCGGCCTGCCGCGCGCCGTATGCGCTCCCCGGCCCGGACCTGTTGTTCGGGGCGGGGGAGCGGATGCGGCGCGATTTTGTCGTTGCTACAGCCCGAGCAACCGCCGCAGCGTGGCCACGGGCAGGGCCGCCTCGATGGCGTCGGCCAGCCGGTCGAGGCCGGGGTCCAGGTCGTAGGCCGCAAGCCGTCCCACGGCCGGCAGCCCCCGGCGGGTGCGCAGGGCGTCCAGGAAACGGCGGCGAAAGGCGTCGGCGTCCAGCAGGCCGTGCAGGTAGGCCCCCCAGACCGGCCGGTCCGGGCTGACGTAGCCGATGGCCGCGCCGTCGTCGCGCACCACGGCCACGGGCAGATCGGCCGGCGCCGTGGTGCGGCCGTGATGGATTTCGTAGCCGGCCAGGGCGCAGCCCGAGGGCGCGTGCACGGCACGCGTGGCCGTGAGCGTCTTTTCCGGCACCAGCTCCGTTTCCAGGGGCAACAGCCCCAGTCCCGCTTCCCGCTTCCGGTCCGATTCCAGGCCGGCCGGGTCGGTCACGACCCGGCCCAGCATCTGCAAGCCGGCGCAAATGCCGACAATCTCCGTTTTTCCGCTCGCGGCCAGGGCCGTGATGGCCGTGGCCAGCCCGGTTTCGCGCAGCCAGTCCAGGTCGGCCAGGGTGTTCTTGCTGCCGGGGAGCAGGACCGCGTCGGGCCGGCCCAGGGAGGCGGCCGTGCGCACCCGGCGCAGCCGGACGTCCGGTTCCACGGCCAGGGCGTCGCAATCGGTCAGGTTCGAGGCCCGGGGCAGGTCGATGACGGCGATGTCGAGCAGGTCCGGGGCGGCGGGCGGCGTCTCGGGCAGGGCGTCGCCGTCCTTGAAGGTGACCGAATCCTCGTCGGGCAGGCCGAGGTCTGGCAGGTAGGGCACCACGGCCAGCACGTCGCGGCCCGTGGCCGCGCGCAGGTAGGCGTTGGCCGGGGCGAGCAGGCCGGCGTCGCCGCGAAAGCGGTTGAGCACGTAGCCGGCCACCCGGGCCCGCTCTGCCTCGCCCAGGCACTCCATGGTGCCCCACAGGGCGGCGTAGGCCCCGCCCCGGTCGATGTCGGCGGCCAGGAGCACGGCCGCGTCGGCATGGGCGGCCATGGCCATGTTGACGATGTCGTGGGCCTTGAGGTTGACCTCGGCCGGGCTGCCGGCCCCTTCGAGCACCATGACGTCGGCCGTTGCGGCCAGGGCGTCGTAGGCGGCCGTGGCCGCGGCAAAGGCTTGCGGCTTGTAGTCGATATATTCCCCCACCCGCATGACGCCCACGGGCCGGCCCAGGACGATGACCTGGGAGCCTCGGTCGGAGGTGGGCTTGAGCAGCACCGGATTCATGCGCACGTCCGGGGCCAGCCGGCAGGCCTTGGCCTGCACGATCTGCGCCCGGCCCATTTCCAGGCCGTCGGCCGTGACCCCGGAATTCAGCGACATGTTCTGCGCCTTAAATGGCGCGACCCGAAGCCCCTGGCGCGTCAGCAGACGGCACAGGCCGGCGCACAGCACGGATTTGCCGGCGTTGGAGCCGGTGGCCTGAACCATGAGCGCCGGCGTCCGGCGCCTGGGCGCGAAGCGCGCCGCAACCGGCGGATCGAGCACGGCGGCCAGGGCGGTCAGGATGCGGGCGTTTTCCGCCTCCGGGCGCACGGCCACCCGGATGAAGCGGTCGCTTAGGGCGTGGAAGTTGGCGCAGTCGCGCAGGGCCACGCCGTGCTCCGCGAGCACGCGCCGGCAGACCTCGGTGGACGACGGCGCCTGCCCGGGCAGCCGGGCCAGCAGGAAATTGGCCGCGCCCGGCAGGACGGTCAGGCCGAGTTCGGTGAGGCCGTTGGCGAGACCGTCGCGCAGGGGCGGCAGGGCGGCCCGGGTGCGCTCCAGAAAGGCGGCGTCGCCCAGGGCCCGCACGCCGATGGCTTGCCCCAGGGTTCCCACCGACCAGGGCGGCAGGTTGCCGCGCACCCAGCCGGCCAGATCCGGGCTGGCCGCCAGCAGCCCCAGGCGCAGGCCCGGAATGGCGAAGGATTTGGTCAGCGAGAGCAGCACGGCCACATTGTGCGGCCGCGTCTCTCCGGCCAGGGAAACGAAATCCGGGACGAAATCGGCAAAGGCCTCGTCCACCAGAAACAGGCTTTGCGGATGGCGCGAGGCCAGATCGACGATGGCCTCGGCCGGGGCCACGGCGCCGGTGGGGTTGCCGGGGCTGCCGCAGATGACCAGGGACGGGGAGCGCAGGGCGGCCTCGATCTGCTCGAAGTGCAGGACGAAATCATCGAATTCCACGGCCGGCACCCGGCGGATGTCCATGCCGGCCTTGTGGCAGGCCGTGGCGTAGTCGGCGTAGCAGGGCGTGGGGATCACGGCCCGGGCCAGTCCGGTGGAGCGCGGCAGGGCGTAGAGCAGGGCGCTGGTGCCGTTGCCGGCCACGAAATGGGACGCGGGGGCGTTGTAGCGCGTCGCGGCGGCGTCAAGCAGGGCCACGCAGTCCGGGTCGGGGTAGTGGACGAGGTCCGAGACGGCGGCGCTGGTCGCCTGTCGCAGCCAGTCGGGCGGGCCGAGCGGATTGAGGCTGGCCGAAGCGTCGAGGATGTCGCGGGGGTCGCGGCCGGCGGTCGCGGCCAGGGCCCGGATGTTGCCGCCGTGGGGAAATGATGTGTTCACGATGCGCCTTTGTCGGGAAGCAGCAGGATCAGATACCAGCCCGTGGTTTCCAGGCGGGCGGCCAGGATGGTGCCGCGCTTGCGGGAGATGACCAGGGGCCATTGCCGGGTGGAGGCGACCTGTTCCAGCACCAGTTCCACGGCCTGGTTGCAGTCCTCGTCGGACGAGGCCGCATATTTGTCCTTGCCCAGGGCGATCAGGCCCCGGTCGGCCCGGAAGTGGACCACGGCGTCGCCGGCCCGGGCGTTTTGGGCCGCGATGCGGGCGGCCAGCTTCGGATCGCTGGCGGCGATGGCCTTGCCGCGCCGGTTGACGAGCACGGCCCGGGCGCCGGGAATGGCCTCCAGATCGGCCATGACCCGCTTGGAGAGCTGGGTGAGGGTGATGTCGCGCGAGGCGACGCCGAGCAGGGCGTCGCCGTCGTAGACCGGGCAGGAGACGGTCACCATCATGCCCGCGCCGGCCAGATCGAGGTAGGGCGACTGCCAGCCGCAGCGTTTGCCGGCGAAATCGGCGGCCGTGTAAAAGACCTGCTGCGTGGGCTGGTGGTTGTGCACGGCCTCGTCCAGGGCGAGGGCGGGATAGATGACGAAGCTCTGGCCGGGCGTGGTCAGGTAGACCCAGGAAAAGGGCAGGGCGTCATGGGTGGCGGCCAGGACCGGGGTCAGGCGGCGCATGGCCGCAAGCTCCCGCAACGCGTTGTCGGTGAAGCGCTCGCTGTCGTAAAAGAACAGGGACGGGCAGGGCGCGCCGGTTGCGGGGGTCTCCCCGCAGGCGTTGTCCGGGTCGCGCAGGGCCACGGTGCCGTCTTTGACGGCATGGTCGCGAAGCAGCCGGGCGCGCGCCCGCGGGGAGGGCGGCGGGGTGTCGCGCAGCACGGCGGCGTAGGCCTCGCCCAGGGAGACGGCGCTTTGCGAGGCGGCGGCGAGGGTGTCGTCCAGGCGGCCGGCGGCTTCGCTTACCACGGCCCTGGCCAGGGCGTCGGCGGACGACGTGGTTTGGGCCGGGGAGGCGACCGGCAGCAGGCCCAGCAACGCAAGCAGCAACGGCAGGACGGCGTGGCGCATGGCGAAGTTCCTTTGGTAGGGGGAATCAGGGCACGATCAGATGCCAGAACACGCTGAACAGGCCGAGGATGATGCCGACCACGGCCACGGTGAAGACGAGGTCCGGGGTGACGGAAAAGGTCTTGGCCCCTTTGTTGATGCAGCTGCGGATGTACCAGAAGCGCCAGGTGGCCACAATCATGACCAGCACGCCCACGGCGAAGGTGGACAGGGTGACGGCCTCGGTGTGCAGATGCTTTTGCGCCATGCCCTGGAACAGGGGCACGTGCTGCATCTGGCGGATGAAGAAGTCGAAGCGTTCGATGACGAAGCTGAAGGCGAAAAGCGACAGCCCGGTGCGGCACCAGGCCAGGAAGGTCCGTTCGTTGGCCAGATGGTTGCGTTGCCAGGCCAGCAGCACCTGCGGGTTGTTGAGGTCGTAGGGCGGGGCGTCGTGCGGCTTGGGCGGCGTTTCGGGCATGGGGGCTCCTTTTCGTGGCGTCGGGCACCTGGATAGCCCGGCGAAGCCGGGCCGGTCAACGCGCCGGGGCTCTTGCGGCGAAATGGCGGAAAAAAAGGGGGCCGGACGGATGTCCGGCCCCCTTGACGGTAACTGGGGAGGAAGCGGCGTGCTTCTAGTACATGCCGCCCATGCCGCCCATGCCGCCGCCGGGCATCGGGGGCATGTCCTTTTTCGGCTCGGGCTTTTCGGCGATGGCCGCCTCGGTGGTCAGGAGCAGGCCGGCCACGGAGGAGGAATTCTGGATGGCGATGCGGGTGACCTTTTTCGGGTCGATGACGCCGGCCTTGATCAGATCCTCGTACTCGCCGGTGGCGGCGTTGAAGCCGAAGCCGTCCTTGCCGTCGCGCACCTTGGCCACGATGATGGAGCCTTCGAACCCGGCGTTGCCGGAGATCTGCCGCAGCGGCTCCTCGATGGCCCGGCGCACGATCTCGATGCCGGCATGCTCGTCGTCGTCGGCCGGCTTGATGTTGCCCAGGCTCTTGACGCAGCGCACGAGCGCGACGCCGCCGCCGGGAACGATGCCTTCCTCGACGGCCGCGCGGGTGGCGTTGAGGGCGTCCTCGACCCGGGCCTTCTTTTCCTTCATCTCGGTCTCGGTGGCCGCGCCGACATTGATGACGGCCACGCCGCCGACGATCTTGGCCAGACGCTCCTGCAGCTTTTCCTTGTCGTAGCTGGAGGTGGTCTCATCGATCTGGGCGCGGATCTGCTTGACCCGGGCCTTGATCTTCTCGGCGTCGCCGGAACCGTCGACGATGGTGGTGTTTTCCTTGTCGACGATGACGCGCTTGGCCTTGCCAAGGTCGGTCAGGGTGACGTTTTCCAGCTTGATGCCGAGGTCCTCGGACACGGACTGGCCGCCGGTCAGGATGGCGATGTCTTCCAGCATGGCCTTGCGGCGGTCACCGAAGCCCGGGGCCTTGACGGCGCAAACCTGCAGGGTGCCGCGCAGCTTGTTGACGACGAGGGTGGCCAGGGCCTCACCCTCGATGTCCTCGGCCACGATCAGCAGCGGGCGGGACATCTTGGCGACCTGCTCGAGCACGGGCAGCAGATCCTTCATGGCCGAGATCTTCTTCTCGTTGATCAGGATCAGCGGCTCGTCGAGCTCGCAGACCATGCGCTCGGGATCGGTCACGAAATAGGGGGAGAGGTAGCCGCGGTCGAACTGCATGCCCTCGACCACGTCCAGGGTGGTCTCCATGCCCTTGGCTTCCTCGACGGTGATGACGCCTTCCTTGCCGACCTTGTTCATGGCCTCGGCGATGATGTTGCCGATGGTGGCGTCGGAGTTGGCGGAGATGGTGCCGACCTGGGCGATTTCCTTCTGGTCGCGGGTGGGCTTGGCCAGGGCTTCGAGCTCGGTCACGACCGACTCGACGGCCTTGTCGATGCCGCGCTTGATGGCCATGGGATTGCGGCCGGCGGCCACGAGTTTGACGCCCTCGGTGAAAATGGCCTGGGCCAGGATGGTGGCGGTGGTGGTGCCGTCGCCGGCGATGTCGGAGGTCTTGGAAGCGACTTCCTTGACCATCTGGGCGCCCATGTTCTCGAACTTGTCCTCAAGCTCGATTTCCTTGGCCACGGTCACGCCGTCCTTGGTGATGACCGGCGAACCGAAGGACTTCTCGATGACCACGTTGCGGCCCTTGGGTCCCAGGGTGACCTTGACGGCGTTGGCCAGCTTGTCAACGCCCTTTTTCAGTTTCTCGCGGGCTTTGGAGTCGAACAGGATTTCTTTGGCAGCCATGTATGCTTCTCCTTACAGATGAATGAAAGGCAAAAAGGGAGTGTTCCGCGGCCTTAGGCTTCGATGATGGCCAGGATGTCGTCCTCGCGCATAACGAGGATATCCTCGTCGTCGAGTTTGATCTCGGTGCCGGCGTACTTGTTGAAAAGGACCAGATCGCCCTTTTCGACGTGCATCTTCATGTGATCGCCCTTTTCGTCGAGCTTGCCCGGACCGACGGCGATGACCTCGCCCTTCATGGGCTTTTCCTTGGCGGAGTCGGGGATGATGATGCCCCCCTTGGTGACTTCCTCCTGTTCCAGCCGTTTGACAAGCACGCGATCGCCTAAGGGTTTGAGCTTCATACGGTGACCTCCAGTGGTGTTTGGCGTAATGAGCCCGGCTTGGCACTCGACCAGAGGGAGTGCTAGCGGCGGGCGGGAATGTATGTAACCACATCGACGTGAAAGGCAAGGGGGGAGATGGAAAAAAGTGGAATTTGCCCCAAAAAAACAATTTGCAGCTAATTGACCGGAAAATAGAGCATTTTTGAAAAAGTCACTGTCGTAGGCGTGTTATCCGCACAGTACGGACAGGGAAAAAGGCGATCCGGCACTGGGAAAGCGGGGTTTGTGAAAGGAATCACGCTGTTGCATGGGATGAAATTTTTTCTTAAGAGCCTTAAACTTGACGCCCTTCCCCATGGAGCCTAGGGTTTCCCCACGCAGGCGGCCGCATTGCGTGTGGATTGCTCTGCCTCGCGGCGGAGGTGGGGCGTGTGTCCATGGCGGTCCCCTAAACTTCTTCCCGAGGTGCCTATGCTCGACACGTTGGTCTTTGCCACCGTGCTGCTGCCGTTCCTGGTCGCAGCCGCATTGCTCGTTTTGCGTGAGCAAAACGTGCGCAAGGTCATCCTGGTGGCCACGGCGGGGGTGCTCATCCTCGCATCGCTGGCCATGCTGCGCGGCGGGGCGTTCATGCTGTCGCCGGCGCCACTGTATGACTCGCTCGTCACCCTTGGCGACTTCGTCATCCTCCTCGTGGTGCTGTTCGTCGGTCTCAAACGCAAAAACCAGATCATCATTTGGCTCACCCTCGCCCAGATCGCCGGTCTGGCCTGGCTCGACTTCTTCATGGTCAAGGGCCATGGCGCCGTGCCGGCCTTTTTCGCCGACGACCTGAGCCTGGTCATGGTGCTGATCGTGTCCATCGTGGGTTCGCTGATCGCCGTCTACGGCATCGGCTACATGAAGGAGCACGAGGAGCATCTGCACCTGGCCAAATCCAGGCAACCCCGGTTTTTCTTCTTCATCGTCCTGTTCCTCGGCGCCATGAACGGCCTGGTGCTGGCCAACAACCTGCTGTGGATGTATTTCTTCTGGGAATGCACCACGCTGTGTTCGTTCATGCTCATCGGCCATGACGACACCGAGATCGCGCGCAAGAACTCCGAGCGCGCCCTGTGGATGAACGTGGTCGGCGGCGCGGCCTTCCTGTTCGCCGTCATCATCCTCTACAAGGTGGCCGGCACCCTGTCGTTGCAGGACCTGCTCGCCCGCGGTCCGGAACTGGCCGTGGCCGGCGGCGCCGTGCTCATCCCCATGTTCCTGCTGGTCTTCGCCGGCATGACCAAGGCCGCCCAGGCTCCGTTCCAGAGCTGGCTGACCGGCGCCATGGTCGCGCCCACCCCGGTTTCGGCCCTGCTGCACTCCTCGACCATGGTCAAGGCCGGCGTGTACCTCATCGTGCGCCTGGCTCCGATCTATGTCGGGACGTACCTTAGCAGCTTCATCGCCCTGTTCGGCGCCATCGTCTTCCTGGGCACGGCCGCCCTGGCCGCCGGCCAGTCCAACGGCAAGAAGATCCTGGCCTACTCCACCATCTCCAACCTGGCGCTCATTATCGCCTGCGCCGGCATCAACACCCCGGCCGCCATCACCGCGGCCATCCTGCTGATCATCTTCCACGCCATCTCCAAGGCGCTGCTGTTTCTGTGCGTGGGCGCGGTGGAACAGCGCATCGGTTCGCGCGACATCGAGGACATGCGCGGCCTGTACGGCGTCATGCCCCGCACGGCCGTGATCATGATCGTCGCCATCTCCACCCTGATGCTGCCGCCGTTCGGCATGCTCATGGCCAAGTGGATGGCCATCGAATCGGCCCAGGGCCAGTTCCTCATCCTGATCATGCTGGTGCTCGGCTCGGCCCTGACCGTGCTGTTCTGGGCCCGTTGGGCCGGCATCATGCTGTCCGCGCCCTTCGGCCGGCCCAAGCCCGAGGTCCAGCCGGCCTCGGTGCGCCTGCCCCTGGTCATCCTGGCCGCCATGGCCGTTGGCGCGAGCCTGATCTCCCCGCTGATCTACACCGGGCTGGTCGCGCCGGTGGTGGCCATGTACTACAAGACCACGGCCTATGCCGTGCACCTGGGCAACTTCGAGTCGCCCGTGGGCGTGTTCGTCGTGTATCCGCTGTTCATCCTGCTCGGTCTCGGCTTGTTTTACGCCATCAAGCAGGCGCGCAAGCTGACCGCCGCCCAGGCCAGCGAACCCTACATGTGCGGCGAGCAGATCGAGGTCAACGGCAAGCCCGGCTTCCTCGGCCCCCTGGGCCAGCCCGTGGCCGCCGTGGCCGGCAACTACTATCTCGCCCAGTTCTTCGGTGAGCCGATGCTCGGCAAGTGGCTCAATGTCGTCGCGCTCGCCGTGCTCGTCATCATGCTCTTCGGAGGCGCCCTGTGATTACCAAACTTCTGATCGCCGTCGTGGTCGTGATCCTGGCCCCGTTTGCCGGGGCGCTCATTACCGGCGTGGACCGCCGGATCACCGCCTGGCTTCAGTCCCGTTACGGGCCGCCGATCCTGCAGCCGATTTATGACGTGTTCAAGCTGTTCGGCAAGGAACCCATGGTCACCAACGCCTGGCAGGCGCTTTGCGCCTATGTCTACGTGGTGGGCGCGGCCTTGTCCGTGGTGCTGCTCTTCGTCGGCTCGGACATGCTGCTCATCTTCTTCGTGCTCACCATCGGCTCGGTCTTCATGGTCATGGGCGCCCTGGCCTCGCCGTCGCCCTACAGCCAGATCGGCGGCCAGCGCGAGCTGCTCCAGATGCTGGCCTACGAACCGCTGCTCATCCTCGTGTTCGCGGCCATCGCCATGGTCACGGGCAGCTTCAAGGTCTCGGCCGTCTTCGACCTCCAGCGTCCGCTGCTCTACGACATCCCCCTGATGTTCATCGTGCTGGGCTACGCGCTGACCATCAAGCTGCGCAAATCCCCCTTCGACATCTCGGCCAGCCAGCACGCCCACCAGGAAGTGGTGCGCGGCGTCTACACCGAGTACTCCGGCCCCTATCTGGCCCTGGTCGAAATCGCCCACTGGTATGAGATGATCCTCGTGCTCGGGCTGTGCGCGCTGTTCTGGTCGACCAGCTTCATCGGCATGATCGTCCTGCTGGTTCTGACCTACATGGCCGAAATCATCGTGGACAACGTCACGGCGCGCCTGACCTGGCGCGTCATGCTCAAGTCCGCCGTGGGCATGGGCGTGATCCTCACCGTGGTCAACATGCTGTGGCTCTATGCCCAATAAAGACCTTTAGCCAAAGAGAACACACTCATGCTTGGCAATATCATCAATAAGGGACGCATCAAGTCTCCGTGGGTCGTCCACTTCGACTGCGGCAGCTGCAACGGCTGCGACATCGAGGTGCTGGCCTGCCTGACCCCGCTCTACGACATCGAGCGGTTCGGCATCGTCAACGTCGGCAACCCCAAGCACGCCGACGTGCTGCTCGTCACCGGCACCGTCAACCAGCGCAACAAGCACGTGCTCAAAAACCTCTACGACCAGATGCCCGGACCCAAGGCCGTCATCGCCATCGGCGCCTGCGGCTGCACCGGCGGGGTGTTCCGCGAGGCCTACAACGTGGTCGGCGGCGTGGACAAGGTCATCCCGGTGGACGTCTACGTCCCGGGCTGTCCGGCCCGGCCCGAGGCCATCATCGACGGCGTCGTGGCCGCCCTGGAAAAGGTCAAGGGCCTGCTCGGCATGACCGCCTAGGCACCTGTCGAAACGATGCAACCGGGGCGCGAGAGACGCCCCGTCCTGAGGATATACCCGTGCTGGAAACCATTCCCCTGACGCTTGACGCCGTGCGCGACGTCGCCAAGGAGTGCTTCGACGACGGCTGGCGGTTCGTCACCATGTCATCGGTGCAGGTCGGCGACGACAGCTTCGACGTCATCTATCATTACGACAAGGACCTGGTAATGAAACATTACCGGCTGTCCATTCCCAAGGATACCGTGGTCCCGAGCATCTCGCCGATCTATTTCGCCGCCGTGCTCGTGGAAAACGAAATTCGCGACCAGTTCGGCATCTGCTTCTCCGACATCGTCCTTGATTTCGGCGGAGCCCTCTACCTGGAAGAAGAAGTCCGCGCCATGCCGTTCTGCAAGGTCAGCGTGGCCCAAAAACAGTCTTAGAGAGGGAACCATATATGGCCCGCACCATATTGCCGTTCGGTCCGCAGCACCCGGTCCTGCCGGAACCGCTGCACCTGAAGCTTACGATCGAGGACGAAACCGTCGTCGAGGCCCTGCCCACCCTGGGCTACGTCCACCGCGGTCTGGAAAAGCTGTGCGAGATCCGTGATTTCAATCAGATGATCCAGATCGTCGAACGCGTTTGCGGCATCTGCTCCTGCCTGCACGCCCTGTGCTACTGCGAGGGCGTGGAGGAGATCATGGGCGTGGAAGTGCCGCCGCGCGCCAAATACCTGCGCACCATCTGGGGCGAGCTGCACCGGATGCACTCCCACCTGCTGTGGCTGGGGCTTTTCGCCGACGCCTTCGGCTTCGAGAGCCTTTTCATGCAGTTCTGGCGGGTGCGCGAACGCATCATGGACATCATGGAAGCCACGACCGGCAACCGCGTCGTGGTCTCCGTCAACGTCATCGGCGGCGTGCGCCGCGACCTGTCGCCCGAACAGTGCCAGTGGATCGACGAACAGCTGTCCATCGCCGAGAAGGAGATCAAGCAGCTGTCCTCCACCATTTTAAACGACTACACCGTCAAGAAGCGCACCGTGGGCAAGGGTGTGCTGAGCAAGGAACAGGCCTATCAGCTCGGCGCGGTCGGCCCGACCCTGCGCGGCTCGGGCTGGGCCCAGGACGCCCGCCAGACCGGTTACGCCGCCTTTGGCGAGATCGGTTTCGAGCCCATTGTCGAGTACGGCGGCGACGCCTACTCCCGCAGTGCCGTGCGCTTCCGGGAAACCCTTCAGTCCATCGACCTCATCCGGCTGGCCATCGCCCGGATGCCGTCCGGCGAAACCGCCACCAACATCGAAAGCGCGCTGGACGACGATACGCCCAAGCCCGTGTCCGGCGACCGCCGCGACATGATGCAGGCCTACAAGCGCGACAAGCACCGCCGCCTCGTGGCCGCGCCGCCGCCCAATCTCGACCTGCCTTCCGGCCACGTGTCCGTCAAGGTCAAGGGCAAGCCCGACGGCGAGGCCGCGCCCCGCGTGGAACAGCCCCGCGGCGAACTGATCTACTACCTCAAGGGCAATGGCTCCAAGTACATGGACCGGGTGCGCATCCGCACGCCGACGTTCGCCAACATCCCGCCGCTGCTCGCCATGCTGCCGGGATGCGAACTGGCCGACGTGCCGGTCCTCATCCTGTCCATCGACCCGTGCATCAGCTGCACCGAACGGTAAAAAGGAGCGTGTTTCCATGTTCAACATGACAAAAAACGTCGTTGCGAACCTCCTGACCAAAAGCTCCACCCGGCTGTATCCGTTCGCCGTGCGGGGCCATTTCGAGGGGTTTCGCGGCACACTCGTCAACAACATCGACGAGTGCATCTTCTGCCGCAGCTGCATGATCAAGTGCCCGTCCCAGTGCATCACCGTGGACAACAAGGCCGGCACCTGGACCTGTGACGCCATGGCCTGCGTGTATTGCGGCATCTGCGTGGATGTCTGCCCGACCAGCTGCCTGTCCATGACCAAGGAGCATCGCCCCGTGTCCACCGAGCACGAGACCATCTTCCTGCAGGGCGTGCCCAAGAAAAAGAAGAAAGAAGAGGAGCCCGCGGCCGGCTAGCCGGGTAGCCGCGTTTCCTCATGTCAAACGCCCGTCGCCGCTTTGCCGGCGACGGGCGTTTGTCTTTGCCGACGGCCCCTGGTATGCACGCGCCATGCTGTGGCGGGGAGCCCCGGGATGGCGTCGCGCCATCCAGTTGGGGGGCGTCATCCTCTTCGGGCTGTGCCTGAGTCTTCACCTGGGGGTGACCCTGCGCTGGGCGCTTGACGGCAATCGGCCGCCGCCCCACGTGGAACCCAGGGGCTATCGCAATGTCCTTGGCGACCTGGAACCGCGCCTGCGGCTGACCGATCGGGAAATCCCGGGCCTGCCCTATGCCGTCACCATCGACGCCCAGGGCTTTCGCGGCTCGCGCGCGGTCGGCCCGCACCGCGCGCCCGGGTCCCTGCGCGTGCTGTGCCTGGGCGATTCCTACACCTACGGCGTGGGCGTCGATGACGCCGCCGCCTATCCGGCCCTGCTCGAACGCTTCCTGGCCGACCGCCTGCCCGGCCGGCCGGTGGAGGTCGTCAACGCCGGGGTGCCGTTTTACGACATCTTCGACGAGTGGACCTATTATGTGGACAAAGGGGCGCGTCTGGCCCCCGACGTGGTCGTGCTCCAGTTTTACATCAACGACCTGGAGGCCATGGCCGGCTCGTTTTTCCGCCAGGACCTGCTGCGCCGCCAGGGCGGGGACTACAACGTCTTCGAGCAGGCCCTTGGCCGCGAGGCCGTGGACCGCTGGTGGAACGCCTGGCTGGACGGCCAGGTGCCCGGACTGGTCCGGTTCGTCCGGGCCGGTCTGCCGGCCGGCCCGTCCCGGGCCGCCACCGGTCCCCTGGCCGCCTTCCATCTCGAGGCCACCCCGGCGGAGCAGGCCCTCCTGCGCGACCGGCGGCGCCTGCTGACCGCGCCCATGGACGCGGCCGCCGGCCGGTTCTGGGCCAATTACCGCCGGGCGTTGCTGCGGCTGCGCGACGCCGTGCGCGCAGGCGGCTCCAAGCTGCTCTTCGTCATCACCCCGGACCCGGCCCAGGTCGTCGAGGACCTGAACCAGCCGGCCGCCGCCCTGGTGCCTTTCTGCCGGGCCAACGGCATTCCCGTCCTCGACCTGACCCGCCCGTTGCGGGCCATGGCCGACGGACACGCCGAGCGCTATTACCTGCTGCCCCTAAACGCCCACCTCAACGCCGCCGGCAACACCATCCTGGCCAAGGCCGTGGCCGATGCCCTGCGCGTGTCCGAACGGGACGGCCGGCTGGCGGTGACGGTCCGGCCCCGGCAGCCGGCCTTCGGCTACGAACAGCCCCTGCGGACGCGGCTGCGCTTTGATTCGCGGGGCGTGACCGCCGGGCCGGACGATCCCCTGGGCGTCACCGTGGTCCAAAGCGACAACCTGCGTCCCTGGAGCGTGGATATCGGCGGGCAAAACCGCATAAGCGGGGTCATGCCCGATGTGGCCCGCGCGCCCGAGGCCACGCTGCTGCTGCGTCTGGAGGCGGGCAAGCCGCTGGCGCAGGTGTCGCTGACGCTTTTTTACAAATTCGCCCCGCCCGTAAACGGCTCCCTGCTCGTCAGCTGGGCCCGCCAGGAGCAGGGGCCGTACACCAACGCCTTTTTCCTCTCGGATGCGGACGCGACCGGTCCTGAAGGCTACGAGCACAACCGGCTGGCCGAGATCGACTTGCGCGACGCGCCGGCCAGGCGTCTTTACCTGCGCCTGCGGTTGCGCAACGAGGCGCGTATTTTCGGGGAATCGCTTTCGCCGCCGTGGCGGCGCTTCGAGATCGTGGGCTATCCGGTCGGGGAGGCGGCGGAGGCGGCTCAGCCGCGCAGCCACAAATAGGCGCGCGTGGCCAGCCGGTCGAGGACCACGGCCGGATTGACCGTCAGCAGCAGGGCTTCCTGGCTTTCGGCCAAAAGCAGGTCCAGGCGGCGGGGAATGTCCGGATCGCGGCAGGTCCCCAGCAGGGCTCCGAGGCGGCCGGCGTCGCGGCCGGCCAGATAGCCCGCCAGTTCGCGCGAAAGCTCGGTGAGCAGCTTTTCGGCGCAGGTCCTGGACGGCCGGCCGCGCGAGGCCGTGAACCAGCCCCGGCCCGTGCGCCAGAAATCATGCAGGCCGTCGAGCAGCGGCCAGGGATCGTCGTCGCCGCCGGAGGGCACGGGTTCGGCCGTGTCCGGCCAGGCCAGGGTGAGCACGAAGGACCGCGAGACCAGCGTGGGAAAAAGCCGCTCCCGCTGCGGGGCCAGGAGCACGAACACGTTGCCCGGGCGCGGTTCCTCCATGGCCTTGAGCAGCGCGTTGGCCGCCTCTTCGGTCAGGCCTTGCGCCTCGGCCAGCAGGATGACCCGCTTGCCCGGTCCGCGCGGCGGTTCGCCGACCAGCCGGCGCACCTCGCGCATGGCGTCCACCTTGATGGTCTCGGGGCCGCCGTCGAAAAATCTGAGATCCAGGAACACGTCCTCCAGCACCTGTCGGCAGGTGTGGCAGACGCCGCAGGGCGGCGTGGCCGCCGGGCAGTTGAGCCGGGCCGCGAAATACAAGCCCATGGCCGCGCGTTCCCCGGCCGAGCCGCCTTCGAGAATCAGCGCCTGGGGCACGGCCCGGGCCAGGGCGTCCAGCCCGGCCAGCACGTGGGCCTGCCGGGGGGGGACGCCAAAGGCGCGCGCGCCGGGCGAAAGGGTGGAGGGGGCTGCCTGCATGCTGCGAAAGGAAAGCGCCGGGTGCTGCTTCCCGGCCAACGGACCATATGTACGCTGTTTTTATGTTCCCCCGTCGGGGGGGACCGGGGGGCATCATGCCCCCCGGCCGCCGGAGGCCTCTTCCCTCCCCGCTGCCTATCCCCGAATGATGGTCTGCCGCCGGTCGGGGCCGACGGAGAGGATGGAGCAGGAGGTTTTCAGTGACTGTTCGATGCGCGAGACGTATTCGCGCGCGGCCAGCGGCAGGTCTTCCCAGGCGGTGATGCCGGAGATGTCCTCTTCCCAGCCGGGCATGGTCTCGTACACCGGTTCCACGTGTTCGAGGGCCCCTTCATCCTGGGGCGGATATTCGTGGATCTTGCCCTTGTAGCGGTAGCCGATGCAGATCTTCACTTCATAGAGGCCGCTTAGGACATCGAGCTTGGTCAGGGCGATGTCGGTCGGACCGGACAGGCGGGCCGATTCGCGCAAAAGCACGAGGTCGAGCCAGCCGCAGCGGCGCTTGCGGCCGGTGGTGGCCCCGTACTCGCCGCCTTTCTCCTGGAGATAGTCGCCGATGGTGCCGAACAGCTCGGTGGGGAACGGCCCCGAGCCCACGCGGGTGGTGTAGGCCTTGACCACGGCCACGACCCGGCCGAGCACGCTGGGCGAGCAGCCGCTGCCGGCGGCGGCCTGTCCGGACACGGTGTTGGACGAGGTCACGAAGGGATAGGTGCCGTGGTCGATGTCGAGGTGTGTGCCCTGGGCGCCCTCGAAGAGCACGTCGCCGCCGCCGGCCAGGGTCTTCTGGATGACCGAGGACACGTCGCCGAGGTAGGGCAAAAGCCGCTTGGCCACCGGTCCGATGCCTTCGGCCACGACCCCGGGATCAAGGGCGGGCATGTCGTAGAGCTTGGTGAAAAGCGTGTTTTTCTCGATCAGCGCCTGGGTGATCTTCCGGGCCAGCAGCTCGGAGTCGGCGAAGTCGCCGGCGCGGATGCCGATGCGGGCCATCTTGTCTTCGTAGCAGGGGCCGATGCCGCGCCCGGTGGTGCCGATCTTGCCGCCGGCCCGCAGCGTTTCGCGCGCGCCGTCGAGCAGGCGGTGGTAGGGCATGATGATGTGGGTCTTGCGCGAGATCACGAGGCGCTCGGGCGTGACGTTGACGCCCTTGGCCCCCAGGGTGTCCATCTCCCGGCACAGGACTTCCGGATCGAGGACCACGCCGTTGCCGATCAGGCAGGTGGTGCCGTCGTGCAGGATGCCCGAGGGCATGAGGTGCACGATGGTTTTCTCGCCGCCGACGACCAGGGTGTGGCCGGCGTTGTTGCCGCCCTGAAAGCGGACCACGGCCTTGGCGGACTCGGTGAGCAGGTCGACGATCTTGCCCTTGCCCTCGTCGCCCCATTGGGCGCCGTGGATGACGACGCCCCGGCCGGCGCCTGCGGCCTGCGGGTTGCGGTATTCGGCCATAACCTAAGACTCCCCTGTATCCTTGGGTCGAAATTCCAGGACCTTGCCCCGGCGCGGCTTGGCGGCCGGCCGGGGTTGTGTCCGGTCGGTCGCGCCGGGCAGGTCCGTGGCCGCCGCCGGAGCCGGCTGTACGGCCGGCGTCGTTGTCGCGGCGGGTTCCCCGGGGTGGCTGCCCTCGGCCCAATGATGGTTGAACAATTGATTTTTGAAGCGCATCCCCTGGATCATGGCCAGGACGAGGACGGATTCCTCCCAGCGCTGGGTCGGTTCGAACCGGCTCACCGCATCGGCGTATTTGTCCCACAAGGCCATCAGCGAGGCTTCGTCGAAGGCCCGCAGTTGTCTGGCCAGTTTCAAGAGCACCTGTTCCACGATCGATTCCTTATTCCACGCAAAGAAGGTGCCGGCAAGGCCGGCGGACAGGCCTTGGTAGCAGAATTGGTCCGGCCTTCCAAATGCAATTTGCCGAGTGTCGCCGGCTGTGCTAGGCATCCCCACGCAAGACGATAGCCCGAAGGAGCCGGCACGCCATGAGCGACCTGAAAAAAATGTATACCACCATGGTCGAGGACCCGTTCCCGGCCGAACTTTCCATCAAACTCGGCGACACGGAACTGCGGTTCGCCAAACGGACCTGGACCATCGACGGTCAGGAAAAGGGCCTGCGCTACGGGGAAAATCCCGATCAGCCCGCCGCCCTGTACGCCCCTGTTTCGGGGCGTCTGACCCTGGGCGGGGTGACCTTTCGCGGCCCCGGCGACGGTCTGGTCTGCGCCGCCACCGAGGAGCATCTGCTCCAGTCGGGCAAGCATCCGGGCAAGACCAATCTGACCGACGTCGATAACGGCGTGAATATTTTGCAATACCTGACGAAGAAGCCTGCGGCCGTCATCCTCAAGCACAACAATCCCTGCGGCGCGGCCTGGTCCGACGCGGGACTGTGCCCGGCCTTCGAGGCCGCCTTCGCCTCCGACCGCATCGCCGCCTTCGGCGGGGCCATCGTGGTCAACCGGCCCCTGGACGTGGCCACGGCCGAGAAGATCAACACCGCCTATTTCGAGGTGGTGGCCGCCCCGGACTACGAGCCCGGCGCCCTGGAACTGCTGAAGTCCCGGAAGAACCTGCGCATCTTCCGGCTGCCCGGCCTGGCCCAGCTCGACAAGCTGGTGGGCCAGCCGTTTCTCGATGTGAAGGCCCTGGCCGACGGCGGGCTCGTGCTCCAGTTTTCCTTCCGCAACCGCATCCTCTCGGTCGACGATTTCCTGCCGGCCACGGCCACGGACAAGGCCGGCATCACGGTCACGGCCCGGGCCCCGTCGGCGGCCGAGGCCGAGGATCTGCTTTTTGCCTGGGCCGTGGAAGCCGGCGTCACCTCCAACTCGGTCATTTTCGTCAAGAACGGGGCCACCGTGGCCATCGGCACCGGCGAGCAGGACCGCGTGGGCGTGGTGGAGCTGACCGTGCACAAGGCCAAAACCAAGTACGCCGACGGGCTGGCCTTCGCCGCCTGCAACATGTCGCTCTACGAGCTGACCCAGAAGGCCGGGGTCGATCCTGAGGCGCAAAAGCTGCTGGAGGATATCGAGGCCCGGACCGAGACGGCCGGCGGCGGGCTCATCGGCTCGGTGCTGGTCTCCGACGGCTTTTTCCCCTTCCGGGACGGCGTGGACCTGTGTATCGCCGCCGGCGTGACGGCCATTGCCCAGCCCGGCGGTTCCATCCGCGACACCGAAGTGGTCGCGGCCTGCAACGAGGCCTCGCCGCAGGTGGCCATGGTCTTCACCGGCCAACGGTCGTTTCGACATTAGAAAGCGGGGGAGAAAAGACGCCTCCGGCGGCCGGGGGCGTGACGCCCTCCGGTCCCCCCCGATGGTGGGACGCGCCCGGGGCCGGTTCGCCCGCCGCTGCGCGATGAACGAACCGGCCCCGCCCCGCGTCCCACACCATTTATATATGATCTGTCGGGACGTGTTCCCGTTCACCCTTTAGGAATTTTCCGGGAGGGTGGGGAACCGGGGGAGGAAACCCCATGTCGCAAAAGGGGTTTCCTCCCCCGGTTCCTCCCTGCTTCCCGTAAAGGATAGATATCGCATGGCGTTGGAGCGGTATGCCGGGCCCGGGTGTCTGGTGGAGTACATGCAGGGCAACCAGGCGCAGGTGGCCTGGGTGCTGGAGGAGTCCTCGGGACGGCTGCGCCTGTACACGCTGACCAAGCGCGAGGAAAAGATGACCCTTTCCCGCGTGTTGCCCTGGATGGGGCCGCGCTACGAGGGCACCAGGGACCGCAGCGAGATTTTGGAGATCATCACCGCGCATCAGGCCCGGCGCGAGGAAGCGGCCCGGGCCATCAACGCCCTGGAGCTGTGGGAGCTGGCCCAGGGCGAGGTGCGCGAGGAATCGGCCGAGTGGTTCGCCGGACTCGTTGGCGAGGACCCCGACGTGGACGCCGTGGCGGCCATGGGCCGGGCGCTGCTTGCCTGCAAGACGCATTTCAAGTTCCATCCGCCCAGGTTCGAGGTCTTCCCGGCCGAGCTGGTCGAACGCCGCATGGCCGAGGCGGCCCTGGCCGAGGAGCGCGAAAAGGTCGTGGTGGCCGGACAGGCCTTTTTCAAGGAACTGTGGCAGGGCTGGCTCTCGGGCGACCGGCAAAAGGGCAGGACCCTTGCGGCCAGGCTCGATCCCGAGGCGGCCAAACGGCTGGAGGGCATGCTCCGGCGGCTTATGGCCGACGCCGACGACAGCGAGGCCGCGACGTTGTGGGCCATGCTCAAAAAGGGCCTGCCCGAACATCCCTTCCAGCCCTACATTCTGGCCACCCAGTGGGGCATCGTGCCGCCGCACTACAACTATCTGTTCGATCAGGCGGACTACGAGCCCGGCGACGACTGGTGGCAGCCCTTTGCCGGGGAGATGGAGGCGCGCCGGGCCGGCCTTACCGCCCTGGCCCGCGATCCCGAGCCCATTCCCTTCGTCAGCGTGGATTCGCCCACCACCCGCGACATCGATGACGCCTTTTACGCCTATCCCCGGGAGGACGGCGGCGTGCGGCTGGTCCTGGCCCTGGCCGATCCGGCCCTGGACTGGGAATTCGGCGGCCCGCTGGATACGGCCGTGGCCCGGCGCGCCTCCAGCGTCTATCTGCCCGAGGGGGTGTCCCACATGCTGCCCGAGCCGCTCGGCACGGGGCTCTACACCCTGCTTGCCGGCGAAGTGCGGCCGTCGTTGGTCATGGAGTGGGACTTCGACGCCGATGGCGAAACCCTCGGTTTCGCCATGCGCAAATCCTTTGTGCGGCTGGCCGAGAACACGACCTACGCCGCCGTGGAAGCCGCCCTGGACGCCCCGGACGTGCCCGACCACCTGACGCTCGGCCACGCCCTGGCCACGAAGTTGCGGCAAAAGCGCCTGGAACGCGGCGCGGTCATCATCGAGCGGCCCGAGCCGGACATCGTGCTCGAAGGCTATCCCGACAACGTGACCGTGCGCATGGGCCTGTGCCCGTCCTATCCCCGAGCCCAGCTCATGGTCAGCGAATTCATGATTCTCGGCAACGCCGCCGCCGCCCAGTACGCCATTGCCCACGGCGCGGCCATGCTCTTTCGTACCCAGGACGCCACGCTGCCCCCGGAGGTGCGGGGCGTGCACGACGATCCGCCGTCCATCCAGCGGGTGGTGCGCGAGCTGCCGCCGACCCTGACCGAGCCCGAGCCCCGGCCCCACGCCACCCTGGCCGTGCCGGCCTACGCGCCGATCACCTCGCCCCTGCGGCGCTACACCGACCTCGTCAATCTGGCCCAGATCGAATGTCTGCTGCGCACGGGCGCGCCGCGCTGGAGCCGGGGCGAACTGGAGGCCCGGCTGACCGAGCTGTCCCCGCGCATCGAGGCCGTGGGCCGGGTACAGCGTTTCCGGCCGCGCTACTGGAAGCTGCTCTATCTCCAGCGCACCTGCCGCGACCAGACCTTCGAGGGCGTGGTGGTGGACCTGGGCGGCGGCGGCTTCGTGTCCCTGTCGCTGCCGGCGCTGCAAATCTACGTCCGGGCCACCCGGGACACCCTGGGGGATTCAATTTACATCGGCCAGCGCTATGCGCTACGCTTGGGAAAGATCGACCCGCTGACCAACGAACTGCGGGTCTTTGGAGCGGAAGAGATCCCGGCCCGGCTGCCCGAAGGGGCCGAGGCCTTTTTCATGGACGCGGCCGGGCAGTAACCGGCGAAAAACCGGGGAGCCGCCCGGAGCCGCCCGGACCCTTCGCGGGGGAGGGCGCGCCCCGGCGCCCGGAAGGGACGTGGAGAAAGGATTATGCTGTTGGGCTACGTGTTGTTCCTGGTGCTGGTGTATCTGGTGGCGGCGTTTCCCTTCGGACTGGCCGTGGCCGTGGGCCATGGCGTCGATCCCCGCCAGTCGGGCAGTTGCAACACCGGGGCCACCAACGTGGCCCGGCTTTGCGGCACGCGCTGCGGCGTGACCACCCTGGCCCTGGATCTGGCCAAGGGCCTCGTGCCGGTGCTGCTGGCCCGGATCATGACCGATTCGGTCTTTTTCCTGACCCTGACCATCCTGGCCGCCGTGGCCGGCCACATGTTCTCCGTCTTCCTCGACGGCAAGGGCGGCAAGGGCGTGGCCACGACCATCGGCGTCTTTCTGGGCGCGGCTCCGCTGCCGATCCTCATCGCCGCCGTGCTGTGCCTGCTCGTCATCAAGCTGACCGGCTACGTGTCGGCCGGCTCGCTGGTCCTGGCCGTCAGCCTGCCGTTTCTGGTCTTTTTCCTCGGCCCCCGCTCCCTGACCCTGGCCGCCCTGATCGTGGCCGCGGCGGTGGTCTGGAAGCACCGCGAAAACATCACCCGCCTGCGCGCCGGCCAGGAGAAGTCCTGGCGCAAGGGCTGCGCCCAGGCGGCCGACTAGCCGTTTATGGCGCACGTTCTTCTCGCCCTGGCGATTCTGGTCGTCGGCAACGCCCTGGTCATGTGGGGACTGGCCCGGCTGCGGCCGGGCCGCTGGCGCACGCGCGGCATCGGCGCCCTCGTGGCCCTGGACGCCGCCCTGGTCATGTTGCTGGCCCTCGAAGTGGGCATGACGTTTTTTTTCGCCCAGTCCGACGGCTTCAACATCACCATGTCCAGCCGCAACTGGTTCGCCCGCCACTGGCATCCCATCAACAGCCTGGGCTATCGTGACGCCGAACCCCGGCCCAAGGTCCCGGGCGAAAAGCTCGTGCTCGTCGTCGGCGACTCCTTTGCCGCCGGCCACGGCATCGACCGGGTCCGGGACCGCTTCGGCGACGTGCTGGGCCGCGACCTCGGCCAGGGCTGGCGCGTGGCCAACGCCTCCCAGATCGGCTGGGACACCGTGGACGAGGACAAGGCCCTCGAATCCTATCCCGAGACGCCCGACGTGGTCGTTTTGGCCTACTTCGTCAACGATATCTACCGCGCCGCCGAAAAGACCAAGTTCCCGCTGCCCTTTCACGTGCAGTTTCCCAAAAGCGCCGTCACCAAATATCTGGTGGACCATTTCGCCCTGGCCAACTTCGCCTACTGGCGGCTGGCCCGGGTGGGCAATGTGGAGGACGCCTCGCGCGTGTTCTGGCAGCGGTTGCGCGCGGCCTACGCCGACCCCCGGGTTTGGGCCGCCCATGCCGCCGAACTCGACGCCATCGTCAACTGGTGCCGGGACCGCCACGTGCGCCTGATCGCCCTGGTCATCCCGAGTCTGGCCGACGTGGCCGCCAGCGCCCCCATGACCGCCCGCGTGACCACCTACTTCCGGGAGCGCGGCGTGCAGACCGTGGACATGACGCCCTTGCTGGCCGGCCGCAATCCCGGCGACATGGTCGTCAACGGCGTGGACAGCCACGCCAATGTGGCGCTCAACGCCGAAATGGCCGGCCTGCTGCAAAACGCCATCCTGTCCCCGCCGACCTCCCCGGACGGACGGCCGCCGGCCGCCGTTTCCACTCCGTCCGCGCCCGGCGCCAAGGAGGGTTCCTGATGGACAAGCTGCTCGTGATTGTGGACATGCTCAACGACTTCATCATGCCCGGCGGCAAGCTCTATTTTGCCGGGGGGGAAGACGTCATCGCGCCCATTGTCCGGCTGCGGGCCGCGTTTCGGGCCGCCGGCCTGCCGGTGGTCTACGACAACGACGCCCATCCCGGGGATTCCGCCGAATTCGCGACCTGGCCGGCCCACTGCGTCATGGGCTCGGAAGGCGCGCGCATCATCGCGCCGCTGGCTGCCGGGCCCGGCGACATCGTGCTGCACAAGGACGCGCTGTCGTTTTTTTCCGAGCCGTTCGCCCTGCCCCTGCTGCGGGGACTCGGAGCGAAGCACCTGTACGTGGCCGGCGTGGCCACGGAATACTGCGTCAAGGAAGCCGTGGTGCACGGTCTGGAGCAGGGTTTCGCCGTGACCGTGGTGACGGACGCCATCGCCGCCGTGGACCTGACCGCCGGCGACGGGGACCGGGCCATCGAGGCCATGCGCCGGGCCGGGGCCGCCTTTGCCCGCACCGACGACGTGGTGGCCGCCCTGGCCTGATCCTGTCTTCCCCCGCGCCTACGGGCCGGCCGGGGACTCGCCCGTTTCCCGCATGGTCAGGAGCATCCGGCCGTCCGGCAGGGGCACGACCGTGAAATCGAGCAGCCGCGTGCGCCCGTCGCCGCAGCGCACCGGATAGACCCGCTGGCTGGGCCGGCCCAGGGCGCCGGCCCAGTCGGCGGCCACGCTGGCCCGCAGGTCCGGGTCCGGGTAGGCCCGGCGCATCCAGGCCTCGGCGTCCGGCACGTCCGCTTCCGTATATCCCACCAGATTCGTGAACGCCTTGTTGAGAAACAGCGTGCTGCCGTCGGTGCCGACCAGACTGGCCGCGTAGGGCACGTGGTCGAGGATGGCCCGCAGCTGGGCCAGGGTCTGCCGGGCGTTTTCGCGGGCCCGGACCAGCTCGGTCACGTCCTCGGCGTGGAGCATGACCGTGTCCGGCGCGGCGAATACGAACGTCATGTCGAACAGGCCGGGCTCGCTCGTTCCGGGCGGGCGGAAACGCAGCCGCTTGCGCTCCGTGCGCCGGGCCTCGAAGGCGCTCCAAAGAGTCAGGTAGACGTCCGGGGATTCGTCGAAGATGGCCCCGGCCGGGGCTTCGTGGCAGGAGCCGATGCGTCCCCGGAAAAGCGCCTCGGCCGCCTTGTTGGCGTCGATGAGCACCAGTTCCCGGTCCCGCAGGACAAAGGTCAGGGTGGGCAGGGGGAAATTGCGCAGATGGGTCTTGAGCCGCTCCTCGTCGGTCACGCCGGTTGCCCGGGCATCCGGACGGCCGCGGCCGGGAGGCGTCGGCCCGGTCGGGGGCGTGACGTCGCGTCCGTAGCAGTTGACGCCGGCGCCTCCCGCCAGGGGGCAGCAGGTGAGTTCCATGACGGCGTTGGCCAGGGGCAGGGTGATCCGCTGGTTTTCGCGGCTGGCCGTGGCCCGGGCCACGACGGCGGCCAGGGGCTCGGGCACGGACGCGCCAAGTCCCAGGCCCAGGCCGTCGAGCAGGGCGGCGCTGGCCGGATTGGCATAGGCCAGGGTCCCGTCCCGGCCGATGCGCAGCACCGGATGCGGGTTGTCCTCGGGGAAGCGGGCCATGGAGCGCAGGTTGTCCAGGGCCTGCCGTTCGGCCGTGACGTCCTGGACCGTGCCGTGCACGCGCACGACGCGGCCGGCGGCGTCGGTGGCGGCCCGGGCCACGGCCTTGGCGTGCCGCCACAGGCCGTCGCCGCGCCGGAAGCGGTAGGCGTAGCGCAGGGGGCCCTGGCCGGCGAGCAGCCTTTGGCGCACGTCCGCCACCAGCGGCCGGTCGTCGGGATGGATCAGGGCCAGGACGCCCTCGTAGGTCGGCTCGGGGCCGTCCGGCGGCAGGCCGAAAATGCGGAAAAATTCCTCGGACCAGAAGTCCTGGCCGGTGGTGAGATCGCGGGAAAAGTTGCCCACCCGGGCCAGCCGCTGGCTTTCCGCGAACGAGGCGCACCAGAACCGCGCGTCCCGCCAGGAGCGCAGCTCGGCGTCGGGCAGGGCGGCCAACTCCCGGATCAGCGGCGCGAACACGTCCGGCTTCGCCAGCACGGCGTCGCGCACGTCGGTGGGCAGCTTTCCGGCCAGGGCCAGGAGGATTTCGGGCGATTCGCCGAGTTCCCCGGCCAGGGCCACGATATGGGCTTCGGACAGGCTCGGCGGCGCGCCCCGCTCCAGCCGGCTGAGGTAGGAGGCCTGGATGCCCAGGCGCGCGGCCAGACGGCGCAGGGAAAAGGCGGGATTGTCGGCCAGTCGGGCCAGCCGTTTTTCCCGGATGTGGCGGCCAAAGGCATGTGGTTCCACAAGGTGTACACCATACCGTGCACGGCGATTTGTGGCAACCAGCCGGGCCGCCGGTCAGGCGGACGGCGTGTCCGGCAGCAGGGCCGTGGCCCGGGCCAGGGCCAGCAGTTGACCGGTTATGGCCTCGGGCGCGGCGGCCGGGTCGTCGCGCAGGCGGACCGTGGCCTCGCGGATGCCCTGCTCCAGTTCGGGCCGGTCCGCGTCGGCAAAGGCTTCCAGGGTCAGGAGGGCCTTTTCGGTCTTGCCCAGGGCCAGCAGCGTCAGGCCCAGGCACAGCCGGGCCATGGGGTCGCGCCCGCCGGTCAGGCGCAGGACGTGCTCGAACTCCACCCGGGCCTGGATGAAGGCCCCGGTGGTGTACAGGGCGTGGCCCAGGCGCGCGCGCACCGGGGCGTTGGACAGATCGCCCCGGATGGAGGCCCGGTAGGCCGGAATGGCCGCGGCGTAATCCCCGGCGGCATAGGCCGCGTCGCCGGCGGCATGGCGGTCCGGCGCGGGGGCATTTGGCTGCTCGGCCGGGATGTCGCGGCCAAGCAGGGCGTGCACGAGATGACGGCGGGAAACGTTGGGGCGGTCGTCGCGGGCCATGGGAGCCTCCTTGCGCAATGGCCGGGCGTTTACCGCACCGGCGGGATTAAGATTGTAATAAAGCTAACCGAAAAGAAAGGATAGAGCGGGGCGCGCGGTCGCACGAAGGGTCGCCGGAGGGGCCGGTGTTTGGAAATCTCCTGAAATTGTTGGAGATAAAAGGCCCTTTCCCGGCCGGCTGTTTTGGCCCGGCGATTGCTAAACCCCGGATGCGAGCGCGGTGGGCGAAAGCCGAAACCACACCGCCAAAATCACCTGGTCGTGGCGGCCACCCCCTAGCCTCCTCCCCCAACACGCCACCACGGCCTTTTTAGGAAGCCGCTTGGACCACTCCCTGGGTCCGGGCGGCTTCCGCTTTTGCGGGGGCTTTTCGGGCTGGAAAGTCTTGAACCCCGACCAATTCATGATTATAGCCTGCGAAGACCAACCAAGCGGCCCTGTCCGCCAGGATGACGGGCCGGCTGGGCGCGTTGCCTGGCGCGCGGGTCCTTTTCTCTGGAGCAGGCATTGGAAACTAAGGAATCCGGGCCCCAGGCCTTTTTGGACTTCGTCAATCAGCGGTTGGCCAAGCGACAGCGCGAGCTTGAAGGCGCGGTCAAGTTTTCCAGCCATTACAGTCAGGTGGAGTCTATCGTCACGGAATTACGGGCCGTTCGGGCCAAATTTGTCACGCTCATGCGCCGCGAGGGCTTGTTATGAACCATCGGTTGTTGCCGTCGGTCGCGCTGGCTGTCTGGAGCGTTTTCATGCTGTTTGCCGCCCCGGTCCTGGCCGCCGGGCAACCGGCCGACATTGCCGGCAACTGGACGGCCACGGTGCTGGGCCAGGAAGTCACCGCCTCCTTCACCCGGGACGGCGACATGATCCACGGCGTTGTCGTCATTCCCGACCCCATAAACGGGGGCAGCAACACCTACCACGTGGCGGGCGTGGTCCTCGGCAACCAGTTCGCGGCCCAGCACGGCAGCGGGCATCTGCTCAAGGGGACCATGACCGGTCCCAACGCGGCCGAGGCGGTTTTTATTCCCAAAAACGGCCCGTCCATGAATCTGCATCTCAAACGCCGCGCCGGCCCCTAGAAAGGGGCTGAAGAGGCCTCCGGCGGCCGGAGGGCATGATGCCCCCCGGACCCCCCCGAAGGTCTTTCTGCGGCGCGAAGCGACGCTGGCGCACCTTGGCGGCGCAATTTTCCCCTGGCAAGGCC
>JAFABC010000132.1 GCA_023426275.1 Pseudomonadota bacterium
GCTTCGCGCCGCGCAAAGAACTATCGAGGGGGTCCGGGGGGCATCATGCCCCCCGGCCGCCGGAGGCCTCTTTTGCGATGGCGCCTGCATGGGAGCCATCCCTAGCGGGCCAGTCGGCGACCCAGGCGGTGGGCCATTTCCCGCAGGGACGCGGCCAGCAGGCCGACCTCGTCGCGGTTGGCCACGGGCAGGCTGTCCATGACCCGGCCTTCGGACAGGTCGCGGGCGAAAAAGGCGCAGCGCCGCACCGGCAGGCCGAGGTAGACGGCCATGCCCACGGCGAAGCCCAGGCCGAGGAGCAGCACGCCCCAGGCGGCGGCCAGCAGGGTCAGGCGGGAGGTCTTGAGCGACCCGGCCAGCTTGCCGGCGTCGTTGACCGCCTCGGCCAGGGAGGCGCCGCCGAGCTGACGGGCGGCGGCCAGGGCGGCGCGCTCGGCTTCGAGAATCTTGCGGCCGGTGGCCCGCAGCTGCTCCCAGTCGGTCAACAGCCGGGCGGCCGCCTGCCGGAAGTCGCCCAGGGCGGCGAAGGCGTCGGCCAGCCGTCTGGCGTCGTCGTCCGAGCCGGCCCTGGCTTCGCCCATGGCCTTGCCGGCGGCGTCGAGCCGGTCCAGGGCCTCGGACAAATGGGCCGGCGAGCGCAGGGCCCGGGCCGTCTGGGCCGCCTGGGCCACGTCGCGCCCGGCCAACCGGGCTTCCTGGGCAAAGCCGAGCCGTCTGGCGATCTGGCGCAGGGTGTCGGGAACGGGATATTTGATGGACAGCGCCTTGTTCCACTGGGCGGTCTTTTGGGCCTCGTAGTCGGCCATGGCCTTGTCGTAGGCGGCGGCCGCCGCGTCCAGGGCCTGCCGGTCGGCGGCCACCCGTTCGTTGTCGGTCACCGAGGCTTCGGCGGTTTTTTTATAGGCATCCAGGAAGTAGTTGATTTTCTGGGCCTCGGCCGCCAGCGACTCCAGTCCCGGGCGGTTGGCCGCCTCGCTTGCGCCGTGCAGCACGTCGGCGGCCCGGGCCAGATCCTTTTTGGCCTGCTCCAGGGTGTCCCGGTCGGCGGTCAGGGCGTAGCCCCGGATGGCCTGGGCGGCCATGAGCAACTGGCGCTCCACGGCGGCGGCCAGATCGGCCCGGGGCAGGCGGGCGGTTTCCAGGACGCGGGAGCCTTCGGCCAGGGCGTCGAGGCGGGCGAGGGCGAAAAGACCGAGGAGCAGGGCGGCCACGGCCGGCAGGGCGATGGCGGCGGCGATTTTCAGCGGGAAAAACGGAAACCTCATGCCGGTGCTTCCTTTGGTTGGGGATGCGGCACGGGGGCGGCGGGAAACGGCGGACCGGGCTCCCGGGCAGTTGCCCGATCCATAACGGGTATTGGCGTGAATTCAAAGGGGGAGGCCGGACAGGCGCGCCGCGACGGCCCCGGCCGGACCGGACGGGGCCGTTCGCGCCGGCATCAGCCGAACCGGCCGGTGATGTAGTCCTCGGTCTGCTTCTGGGCCGGCCGGGTGAAGATCGTCTCGGTGGCGTCCACCTCGATGAGCTTGCCCATGTAGAAAAAGGCGGTGCGGTCGGAGACGCGGGCCGCCTGCTGCATGCTGTGGGTGACGATGATGATGGTGAAATTGCGCTTGAGCTCGTGGATGAGCTCCTCGATCTTCTGGGTGGCGATGGGATCGAGCGCCGAGGCCGGTTCGTCCATGAGCAGCACTTCGGGCTCGATGGCCAGGGCCCGGGCGATGCACAGGCGCTGCTGCTGGCCGCCGGACAGGCCCAGGGCCGAGTCGTGGATGCGGTCCTTGACCTCGTCGAACAGGGCCGCGCCCTTGAGGCTTTTTTCCACCTGCTGCGAAATGTAGGTGTTGTCGCGAATGCCGCCCACGCGCAGGCCGTAGGCCACGTTTTCGAAGATGGTCTTGGGGAAGGGGTTGGGCTTTTGGAAGACCATGCCGACCCGGCGGCGCAGTTCGACCACGTCCAGGCCGGGGGCGTAGATGTTTTCCCCGTCAAGGGTCAGCTCGCCTTCCACCCGGGTGCCGGCGATGAGGTCGTTCATGCGGTTGAGGCAGCGCAGAAACGTGGATTTGCCGCAGCCCGACGGGCCGATCAGCGCGGTGACCTGCCGTTCGTTGACCGTCAGGTTGATGTCCTGGAGGGCCTTGAACCGGCCGTAATAGAAATTGAGATTCGTGGCGGCCATTTTGATGGTGTCGGACATGGGCGGTTCCTTTTCGTTTCTCACCGGGGGCGCGGGCAGTTGTTCGGACGCATCCTGCCGGCTCGGTGTGGAAGTTTCATGACGATTCGGTCGATGGTGCAAGACAGCCCGCTTCGGCCGTGGCGGCGGTGCCGTGGGCGGCGGGCAGGGTGAAATAGAAGGCGGCGCCGGTCATTTCGCCGCGTCCGCGATCGGCCCAGACGCGGCCGCCGTGGCGCTCGATGATGTGCTTGACGATGGCTAGGCCGAGGCCGGTGCTGCCGGGCGTCTTGGAGCGGTGGCGCTCGACCCGGTAGAAGCGTTCGAACACGCGCTGGCGCTCCTCGGGCGGGATGCCGGGGCCCTGGTCCAGCACGCCGCAGGTGATGGCGGCGGCGTCGCGGCTGGCGGTCATGACGATGCGCGTGCCTTCCGGGGCGAAACGGGCGGCGTTTTCCAGCAGGTTGCGCCAGACCTGGGTGAGCTGACCGCTGTCGCAGCGCACCATCAGATCGTCGGCGGGCAGCTGGTTGTCGAACCGCACCCGCCGCGCGGCCACCAGGGATTCGCACTCGCGCATGGCGTCGACCAGGGCGGCGGCGGCGTCGGCCTGGGGCCGGGCACGCTCGGCGGCCGGGGTCGCGCCGTCCGGGGCGGGCTGCTCCTCCAGCCGGGCCAGGGTGAGGATGTCGTCCACCATCTTGGCCATGTGGTTGGCGTTTTTGAGGATGACGTCGAGGAAGCGACGTTTTTCCGGGGAAAGCTCGGGCGCGGCCGTCAGCAGGGTCTCGGTGTAGCCCTTGATGGAGGTCAGGGGCGTGCGCATCTCGTGGGTGACGTTGGCCGCGAAATCGCGCCGCACCCGGTTGAGCCGGCGGGTCTCGGACACGTCGTGGAAGACCAGCACCGCGCCGTGGTCGCGTCCGGCCCCGGCCGGGTCGCGGCCCAGGCGCACGAGCGAGACCTCGTAGAACCGGCCCGGTCCCAGCTCCACTTCCAGGCTGGCGGCGGCCAGGGCGGCGGTTTCGGCGTCTCCGGCCTCGGCATCGGGCGCGTTGGCGGCCTCGCCGAGCAGGCGGTCGCAGGCCATTTGCAGTTCCGGGCTCGGGGCCACCTCGATGGGGCGGCGGCCGGTCAGGTCGCCGGTCACCGGGGCGATGCGGCGCAGGGCCGGATTGGTCACGCGGATCTTGCCCGAGGCGTCGAGGACCATGACGCCTTCGCGCATGCCGTCCAGGATGGCTTCGAGCTGGGTCTTCTGATCGGTGATGGTGGCGATGTGGGATTCGATGCGCCGGGCCATGTGGTTGACGGCCTCGGCCAGGGCGGTGAACTCGCCGCCCGGGGACAGGTGCAGGCGGCGGCGGTAGTCGCCGTCGCCGATGGCCCGGGCCACGGCGATGACTTCGTACAGGGAGCGGGACAGGCGGCGGCCGATGATCCAGAAGATCAGGCCGGCCAGCAGCAGGGCGCCGAACAGGACCAGCACGCGTTCGACGCGGCCGGCCGCGGCGGGCAGCAGTTCCGGGACGACCAGACTGACGGCCGTCACGGCCATGCACACGCCCGCGGCCCGCAGACCCAGGGAGGCGGCGGCGGGCACGGTCCTACTCCTTGAACCGGTAGCCCACGCCCCGGACGGTTTCGATCATGCGGGCGCACGCGCCGAGCTTCTGGCGCAGCCGGCGGATATGGGTATCCACGGTGCGGGCGTAGCCCTCGAATTCATAGCCCCACACGGAGTTGAGCAGGCGGTCGCGGGTGAGCACCCGGCCGGTGCTCTGGAACAGTTCGGCCAGGAGCCGGAATTCCGTGGCCGTCAGCGGCACTTCCTCGCCGTCGAGGGTCACGCGGTGCGCGCCGAGGTCCACGGACAGGCCGTCGCGGGAAAGCACCTGCCGTTTTTCCTGCTCCGGGGCGTGGCGCTTGAGCACGGCCCGCAGCCGCAGGATGAGTTCCCGGGGGGAGAAGGGCTTGACCACGTAGTCGTCGGCCCCGAGTTCCAGCCCCACGATGCGGTCGACTTCCTCGCCCCGGGCCGTGAGCATGATGATGGGGGTGTCGGCCGTCTTGGGATCGCGCTTGAGTTCCTTGCAGACCTCGAAGCCGTCCAGGCCGGGCAGCATCAAATCGAGAATGATGCCGGCCGGCGGGGACCGCCGGGCCTTGGTCAACGCGTCGTAACCGTCTTTTGCCGTTTCGGTGGCGAAACCGGCGGTTTGCAGGTTGAAGGCGAGCAATTCGACGATGTCTTCGTCATCTTCCACTATCAGGACGGAATCCTTGGACATGCAACCACCTCGGGAGTTTCGCTGCACGAAAGAACACGGCGGTTTGACGCGGGGGTGAATGACGCGTGACGATTGTGTGACACTGATCGTCCACTCTCGCAAGCGCCCGTCCCGGCCGGTGTTTTCATTTCCCCCGCGTTTGACGCGCTTGGGGAAAATGCCTAGTGAGGCTATAGAGAGGGAAAAAGCCGATATTCCGGCTGCATCGCGGGAGGGGCGGACAGCATGGCGGACAGGTTACGCGCGGCGGGAGGGCTTGTCCTGGCGCTGGCGCTGGTGGTGTTCGCCGCCGCGGGCGAAGGACGGGCCGACGAGGCGCAAAGCATCCGGCTCGGCATGACCGCCGGCTTTTCGGGCGCGACCCGGGAGATGGCCGTGGAACTCTATCGCGGGGCCATGGCCATGTTCGAGGGGCAAAACCGTATCGGCGGCGTGGCCGGACGGCCCGTCGAACTGCTGGCCGAGGACGACGGCTACGAACCCGACAGGGCCATCGAGGCGTCCATGCGGCTTTTGGAGCACGACGGCGTGCTGGCCCTGTTCTCCTCCCTGGGCACGCCCACCATCAGCCGGCTGCTGCCGGTGCTGCGCCTGCACGACGCCGGGGCCGCCCGGCTGTTTTTCCCGGTCACGGGCCTGACCGCCGCGCGCCGGCCGCCCTATGTCCGCTACGTCTACAACTTGCGCGCTTCCTACCGTCAGGAAATCGAGGCGCTGATCGCGGCCTTCGCCCGCCAGGGGCGCACGCGCGTGGCCATCTGCCATCAGGCCGACGCCTTTGGCCGCAGCGCCTGGGACGGCGCCAGCCAGGCCCTGGCCCGGCGTGGCCGGAGCCTGTGCGGCGAGGCCACCTTTTCCCGTCTGACCACGGCGGCCGCCGACATGACGGCGCAGGTCCGCTTCCTGGCCGAGGCCCGGCCCGAGGCCGTGCTGGTCATCGGGCCGGCCCCGGCCTGCGCCGCCGTCATCCGCGACATGCGCCGGGTGGGCCTGTCCATGCCCGTGGGGGTGGTGTCCTTTGCCGGGGGCGAACTGCTGCTGCGGGAACTGGCCGCCCAGGGCCGGCATCTGGAGCTGGATTTGTCGCAAAACCTGCTGCTGTCCGAGGTGACGCCGTCCTGGCGCGACCCCGATCTGCCGGCCGCCCGGGACTACCGGCGGGATCTGGCCCGGCTGGGACGGGGACGTCCGCCGCCGGGCGGCTGGATCGACGGCCTGCCCGAGGGCTGTTTCGTGGGCTTCGAGGGCTACCTCAACGCCCGGGCCATGCTTGCGGTGCTGGGGGCCATGCCCGCCTCCCCCGACCGCGAGGCCCTGGACACGGCCGTTGCCGCCGCCAACGGCTGCGACATCGGCCTGTCCGCGCCGCTCGTCTTTTCCGGGCCGCGGCATCAGGCCCTGGACACGGTCTATTTGTACACCGCCTCGGGCGGCCGGCTCGTTCCCCTGGCCGGGCCGGCCCCGGGGGACGGGGACTGAACGCCATGTCCAGGATCTTCCGCAAGACGCTCGTGGCCGTGGTGCTCGTGTTCGGCGTGGCCGCCAATGCCACGGCCCTGCTTTCGGCCTGGCTGCTCCACCGTCACCTCACCGACGAATATGTCACCACCGGCCGGGCCATCGCCATGGCCATCGCCGCGGCCAGCCCGGATGCCCTGGCCGCCGGCGACGGCGCGTCGGTCCAGTCCATGATCGACGAATTTTTGCGCATCGACGGCGTGGGTTACGTTTTGGTGACCAACCGCCAGGGGCTGGTGGTGGCCCACACCTTCATTCCGCGCATCCCGGACGCCTTGTCCGTGACGCCGGCGCAGGGCGACACGGTGGGGCGCGTCACCGAACTGCATCTGGAAAATCTCGGCGATTTCATCCAGGTGACGGCGCCCATCCTGGCCGGCGAGGCCGGAACCGTGGCCGTGGGCATGGACAAGGCCGGCATCTGGCAGGTCATGCGGGGCGCGGTCATGCGCCAGGAAACCCTCATGCTGGCCATGCTGGTCGTGGCCGTGGGCGTGTTTTACGCCCTGATCGGCAGCATCACCCGGCCGCTGGTGGATCTGGCCGGCTACGCCGTCAAGATCCGGGACCACGATTTTTCGGCCAAGCCGCCCTCCACCGGCGACGACGAGGTGGGCGTGCTGGCCCGGGCCATGGAATCCATGGCTTCCCAGCTGTCGCTGCTCGTGTCCGACCTGACCCGGGCCGTGGCCGACACCACGCGGGAACTGCAACGTTCGCTGGCCCACACCCGGGCCATCATCGACAATCTGGCCGACGGGCTGCTTGTGCTCGACGCCGATGGCCGGGTCAGCCTGCACAATCCGGCCCTGGTGACCATGTTCGACCGCAGCCGGGCCCGGTTGCAGGGACGATTGGGACTGGAGCTCTTTCCGCCGGCGCTCATGGCCCTGCCCGAGCGGTCGCGGGAGGAGGGCGGCGTGGCCACGGCCGAGGTCCGGCTGGCCGGGGCGCGCACGGGCAAGGCCGTGGGCACCTCGGTGCGCCTGACCGGCGAGGACCGGGAGGTGACCATCATCCTGGTGCGCGACGTCACCGCGGAAAAGGCCGTGGACCGGATGAAGACCGAATTCATCTCCACCGTCTCCCACGAACTGCGCACGCCCCTGACCTCGGTGCTGGGCTTTGCCAAGATCATCCGGCGCAAGTTCACCGAGGTGGTGTCGCCGGCCCTGGCCGGGGCCGGTTCCGAAGCCTGGCGGGCCTCCCGGGTGATCCGCGAGGACCTCGACATCATCGTGGCCGAGGGCCGCCGCCTGACCGAGCTGATCAACGACGTGCTCGACATCGCCAAGATGGAATCCGGGCGTTGCGAATGGACCATGGTGCCGGTGGCCCTGGGCGAGGCCGCGACCCATGCCCTGCGCTCGGTCGGGCCGCTGGCCGCGCGCAAGGGGATCGAAACGGTCTGCGACATCCCGGCCGATCTGCCGCTGGTGACCGGCGACCGCGACCGGCTCGTCCAGGTGTTCGTCAATTTGCTCGGCAACGCCGTGAAGTTCACGGAAAAAGGCCGCATCGCCATCACGGGCGGGGTGGTCGACGGGGAGGTGCGGGTGTCCGTGCGGGATACCGGCTGCGGCATCCCGGCCGGCGATCTGGAGCGGGTGTTCAAGAAATTCAGCCAGGCCGGCGATTCCATGACCGACAAGCCCAAGGGCACGGGACTCGGGCTGCCCATCTGCCGCCAGATCGTCGAGCGCCACGGCGGGCGTATCTGGGCGGAGAGCCGGCCCGGCCAGGGCAGCGTGTTCACGTTCACCCTGCCGCTGACCGCGCGCGACGAGGCCGAGGCCCGGGCGGCCCAGGCCGCCGATGGCCGGGAGGCGCGGGCCAGGGCGCGCGTGCTCGTGGTCGATGGCGACGCCGGGGGGCGGCGGTTTCTGGAGGCCCTGCTGGTCGAGGCCGGCTACGACGTGGTCACGGCCGGCGCGGGCGAGGAGGCGTTGTCCCTGGCCCGGCGCTGGCGGCCCGGCTGCATCGTCATGAGCCTGCCCATGTCCGATATGGGCGGCAGGGAGGGCATCCGCCGGCTGCGGGCCGATCCGGCCAGCCGGGACGTCCCGGTGGTCGTGGTGTCCGTGATCTCGTCCCGGGAGCGCGACAGGCCCGTGGACCAGGACGCGCTGCTCGCCACCGTGCGGGGACTGCTCGAAGGCCGCGACGCCGCTTCCGGCCAGCCCGGCCTTCGCTTTACCGGCAATGGCGGCCGCGACGGCGAGCACCGTTCGCCTCCGTACCCGGGCGACGGCGCGACCGTTGCCGGGGAAGCCGCCTTGTGGCGGGCCCTGGAGCAGGGGTTTCAGGGCGCGGTTTTTGTGCCGGCCGGCCTGGAGCACGATGTGGACCTGGAGCGCCTGAGCGCCGCCCCCGGCGTGCACGTCGTCATTGTCCCCGACCGGGCCTGACGGACGGACAGGGCAGGGAAAAAGAAAGATGCCTCCGGCGGCCGGGAGGGGGGCACCCCCTCCCGGACCCTCCCGAAAGGGGGGAACGGACGTTTGGTTGGTCGGCTGGTCCGGTGTCTGGTGGCGGGGCTTCGAACGTTTGGCGGCGCATTTTTCCCCTGGCAAGGCC
>JAFABC010000137.1 GCA_023426275.1 Pseudomonadota bacterium
CAAGGGTGCGCCAGCGTCGCTTCGCGCCGCACAAAGAACTATCGAGGGGGTCCGGGGGGCATCATGCCCCCCGGCCGCCGGAGGCGTTTTTTCTTTTCATTTTGGCAGAGTAAGAAAGCGTCCGGTCACGGAATCGGGGTTGGCGCGCAGTTCCTCGGGCGTGCCTTGGGCCACGATGCGGCCGCCGGCCTCGCCGCCGCCGGGGCCAAGGTCGATGACGTGGTCGGCGGCGGCCACCACGTCGGTGTTGTGTTCGATGACCACGACGCTGGCCCCTTTTTCCACCAGCCTGTGCAACACGGTGATGAGCTTGCCCACCTCCTGCATGTGCAGGCCGGTGGTGGGTTCGTCCAGGATGTAGAGCGCGCCGGGCAGGCTGCGTTTGCCGAGTTCGCGCGAAATCTTGATGCGCTGGGCCTCGCCGCCGGAGAGCGTCGTGGCCGGCTGGCCCAGGCGCAGATACTCCAGGCCCACTTCCTCCAGCACGGACAGCCGGCGGTCGAGCACGGGATAGTTCTCGAAAAAGTCCCGGGCCTGCCGCACGGTCAGGTCCAGTACCTCGGCGATGTTGAGACCCTTGTAGCGCACTTCCAGGGTCTCGCGGTTGTAGCGCAGGCCGCCGCAGACCTCGCAGGTGACGAAGATATCCGGTAAAAAGTGCATTTCCACCCGGATCTGCCCGTCGCCGCCGCAGGCCTCGCAGCGGCCGCCCTTGACGTTGAAGCTGAACCGGCCGGGCTTGAAGCCCCGGCGCTTGGCGTCGGGCGTGGTGGAGAAAATCTCGCGGATCTCGTCGAACACCTTGGTGTAGGTGGCCGGGTTGGACCGGGGCGTGCGGCCGATGGGCGTCTGGTCGATGCTGACGATCTTTTCCACCAGCTCCGCGCCCTCGATGCCGGCGATCATGCCCGGCGCATCCACCTTGATGCCCTTGGCCAGGGCCAGATGCTTGTAGAGCGTGTCCATGACCAGCGAGCTTTTGCCCGAGCCGGACACGCCGGTGACGCAGGTCAGGCAGCCCAGGGGAATGGTGGCGTCGATATTCTTGAGGTTGTTGGTGGTGACGCCATGCAGCACCAGCGCCTTGTCCGAATGCCGCCGCGTTTCCGGGATGGGCGCGACGGCGTCGCCGCGCAGGTATTTGCCGGTCAGGGATTTCGGGGCGGCCAACATGCCGGCCACGTCGCCCTGGTAGACGATCTCGCCGCCGAGCCGGCCCGAGCCGGGGCCGAGTTCGACGAGATGGTCGGCGTGGCGGATGGTGGCCTCGTCGTGCTCCACCACGAGCACGGTGTTGCCCCGGCCCTGGAGCTGGCGCAGCGTGCCAAGCAGGCGGTCGTTGTCGCGGGGATGCAGGCCGATGCTCGGTTCGTCCAGGACGTAGGTGACGCCGACAAGCCCGGAACCGAGCTGGCCGGCCAGTCGGATGCGCTGGGCCTCGCCGCCGGACAGGGTGGCCATGTTGCGCGACAGGGACAGATAGTCGAGGCCCACGCCCGTCAGAAAGGTCAGGCGGTGGGTCAGCTCCTTGAGCAGCGGCTCGGCGATGAGCGCCTCGGCCCCGGAAAAGTCCAGGCCGGACAGCCAGGCCAGGGCCCGGTCGATGGGCATGGAGCAAAACCCGAAGATGTTTTCGTCGGCCACGCGTACGGCCAGGGCTTCGGGCCGCAGCCGCGCCCCGCCGCAGGCCGGACAGGGCCGGGACTGGCGGTAGCGGGCCAGTTCGTCGCGCCAGACCGGGCCGAAGGACTGGCCCTGTTCGAGCAGATTGACCACGCCTTCCCAGCCAAACGGCTTGTCCCCGTAAAAAAGCGCCTCCCAGGCCTCGGCCGAAAAATCCGCCAGCGGCGTGGTCAGGGTGAAGCCGTGGCGCGCGCCGAGGTCCTCCAGCCGGCGGGCGTAGCGGGCCAGGGCGCGTTCGCTTTTCCAGGGCAGGATGCCGCCCGTGGCCAGGGACAGGCCCTTGTTGGGGGCGAGCAGGGCCGGTTCGAAATATTCCACCGCGCCGATGCCCGAACAGGCCGGGCAGGCCCCTTGCGGGCTGTTGAAGGAAAACAGCTGCGGCGAGGGCTTGGGCACGCTGATCTTGCAGGTGGGGCAGGACGAGGCCGTGGAAAAGATGCGGTCCGCCTGCTTGCCTTCATGATCGGCCACGATCAGCCGGCCGTCGCCCTGCGCCAGGGCCAGTTCCACCGAGTCCGACAGCCGCGAGCGGATGCCGTCCTTGACCACCAGCCGGTCCACCACCAGATCGATGCTGTGGCGCTTGTTTTTTTCCAGCTCGGGCAGCGGCTCCAGGGGCACCACCGCGCCGCCGATGCGCACCCGGGCAAAGCCCTGGCTCTTGAGCTTTTTGAGACGGTCGGCGTGGGTGCCCTTCTGGTGTTCGACCAGGGGGGCCATGAGCAGGAGTTTGGCGCCTTCCGGCGAGGCCAGCACGTCGGCGATGATCTCGTCGGCCGTGCGGGCGGTGATGGGCAGGCCGCACTTGGGACAGTGGGGCTTGCCCAGGCGGGCGAAGAACACGCGCAAAAAGTCGTAGATTTCCGTCACCGTGCCCACGGTGGAGCGCGGGTTGCGCGTGGCGGTCTGCTGTTCCAGGGAGATGGCCGGGGACAGACCCTCGATCTTGTCCACCTGCGGCTTGTCCATCTGCGGCAGAAACTGCCGGGCGTAGGCCGAAAGCGACTCCACGTAGCGGCGCTGGCCTTCGGCGTAGATGATGTCGAAGGCCAGGGTCGATTTGCCCGAGCCCGACGGGCCGCACACCACCACCAGTTTGTCGCGGGGGATGTCGAGCGTCAGATTCTTGAGATTGTGCTGGCGTGCGCCTTCGATATGGATGCGGGGAGCCTCGGACATGAACGCCTCCGTAACGTCGTGTGCGGCAAACCCGCAAAATAAGGCCGCAGGCACAAAAGGCAAGGCCTTGCCCCGGCGCGCGCCTGTCGCATTTTACCAGTGGATGGCAGGGAAGGTCTTGCGGTTAACACGTGTTCACGTTACTGGGAAACGGCTCGCCGGCAGGGATCGGCGGGACAAGGAGCAGGCCATGCGTTTCGAGGTTCCGTTCGTACCCGAGGCATCGTACGCGTCGTTCCTGACCGCCAACATCGCCCACCTAGACGCCGTGTATTTTAGGCTTGGCCCGGAGACGCCCGATGCGAGGCTTCCCGGCGGCGACGGCGACGCCTCGCCCCAGGCCCTGGCCGAAGGGCTGCAAGCCCTGCCGGGCGTGCCGCGCCTGGGGCTTGTCAACGCCGCCTTCCACGGACCGGACGTCCTTGGCGGCGAGGGGTTGCGCGATCTGCTGCTGTTGCTGGAAGGCTATCTGGCCGCCGACGCCATCACCGGCATCGTCTACGCCGACCATTATCTGCTGACGGCCCTGTCCGACGCCTCGCCGGAGGTGGCCGGGGCGCTGACGGCCATCCCGAGCATCAATTTCCGGCTGGACGGCATCGAGCGGTTGCGGACCGTGCTCGACGCCGTGGCCGACACGCATTTCCGCTTTCCGGATTCCATCCTGCTCGACCGCGACTGCAACCGGGACACGGCCCGGCTGGGCACCCTGGCCATGCAGGCCCGGCAGGCGTTTCCCGGCCTGCGCCTGGGCGTCATGGCCAACGAGGGCTGTCTGTTCGCCTGTCCGTTCAAGACCGCCCACGACGCGCAGATCGCCATGGCGCGCCTGTCCCCCTGCCCGGTCGGGCCGGATCTCAATCGGGACCTGGGCTGTCTGCGGTCATTTTTCGAGCATCCCGGGCGGATGCTGGCCTCGCCCTTTGTGCGGCCCGAGGACACGGCCCGGCTGGACGGGGTGGTCGATTTCCTGAAAATCTGCGGCCGCACCCGACCCACAGCCGATCTGGCGGCCATTGTGCGGGCCTATTTCGAGGGCGCGTTCCACGGCAACCTGCCCTGGCTGCTCGACACCCAGGAAATTCTCTCCGGCCGGCTGGAACTGCCAAACGACGCTCTGCCCGGGGACTTCTTCGAGCACACCGACGGGTGCGGCCACGACTGCGCCGCCTGCGGCTACTGCGCCCGACTGGCCGGCGAACTGGTGCGCCTGCGGGAGACGGAACTGCCGCGTCTGGGCGGCCGGGCCTGAGCCCGTTTGTCGGGGAATGGCGGAAAAATCCTCCGGCCCGGGCGCTGCCGGACCGGAGGTGCGTGACATGTTCGGTTACGGATGGACCGGCGGGGGTGTGGCTTCCGAATGCGGTCCGGGACCGGGGAACGGATTGGTGTGGGGCGGCCTGCCGCCGGGCTGCGGGCCCGGAGGACCATGATGGCGATAGGGCGGGCAGCCCATGGCCGTGGCGGCAAACGCAACCAGGGCCAGCAGGCAAAGCAGTCGTTTCATACAACCTCCCTGCAAACGACGTTTGCGCCAGTGTAACCGCAAGCCGTCGTCGTGCCAACCCGGGGCCGCATCAAAGCAGGCAGCGGCGACAGAACGCCTCGAAATCCTCTTCGTCGAAATCCTGGCCGGCGTTTCGCCCCTCGGGTGCCGGGGATTTGACGGACTCCTCACGCCACACCCCTTCGGACGTCTCAAAGAAACTGATTGATTCAAGGTAGATGCTTGGTGCAAACATGGAAGAACCCTCCGTGGTCTCCCACACGTCTTGCAGCATCCATTCCAGTGCAAGTTTTTCCGCTTCCCGCCCCGGGAGGGCGGGCCAAGCGGGGAGAAAGAGAAGATGCCTCCGGCGGCCGGGAGGGGGTCACCCCCTCCCGGACCCTCCCGAAAAGGGCGGGTGGACGTCGGGTTGCCCGCGCGGTCCGGCGGTGGGCTTCGAACGTTTGGCGGCGCGTTTTTCCCCTGGCAAGGCC
>JAFABC010000142.1 GCA_023426275.1 Pseudomonadota bacterium
GGCCTTGCCAGGGCGGAAATGCGCCGCCAAGGGTGCGCCAGCGTCGCTACGCGCCGCCAAAGATACGTCGAGGGGGTCCGGGGGGCATCATGCTCCCCGGCCGCCGGAGGCCTCTTATGGGTCGCGATTCCTTGGGAGCCTTGTCCCGCCGCGCGCCGGAACCTGTCCGGTCCATGCCGCCGCTTCTGCCCTGGCAGCTGTGCCTGCTGGCCTATGCCGCCGGCATTCTGGCCGTGGCCCATGTCCTGGCCGGCCTGACCGGCCTGGGGCTGCTGGCGCTTTTCCCGCGCCCGGCCCCCGGACGGCCCCCGCGTCTGGCCCTGGCCGCGGCCTTCGGGCTCGGTTTTGCCGTTTCCTGGTGGGCCATGCCGCCTCCCCCGGCGGAGGTGCCGGCCGCCTTGGCCTCGCGCCGGGCCGTGTCGCTGACCGGCCGGGTGGTTGCCGTGGCTTCCCGGCCCGACGACCGGCTGGGCGTCACGCTGGCGGCCGTGGACTGGAGCGACGGGGCGGGGCAGGCGGCCGGAAAGCTGCCGGGACGGCTGGCGCTCACCATCGACGGCCCCGATTTCTGGCCTGTGCCGGGCGACAGGCTGGCCGTGAGGGCCCGGTTGCGCCCGACGCGCGGCTTTACCAACCCCGGCGGCCCGGATTTCGCCTTCACCCGCCGCCTGGAAAACGTTTTTTACCGGGCCTACGCCCGGGGCGGCCGGGAGCAGGTCACGCGCATCGCGCCGGGGCCGGACGGTCCGGCCCGCTGGCGCGAAGACCTGCGGCGGGCCGTTGTCGCGCGGCTCGCTCCGCCGCCGGATGCCGACCGGGCGGACAAGGCCGGCCGGGCCATGGTGCCGGCCCTGCTTTTCGGCGACCGCTCGGGCCTGACCACCGCCGACGTCGATCTGGTCCGGCGGGCCTCCCTGGCCCACACCCTGGCCCTGTCCGGCATGCACGTGGGCTTCGTGGCCGCCCTGGGCGCGGCGCTGGTCCTGGGGCTGACCCGGCTTTTTCCCGGCCTCTGTCTGCGCGTTCCCCGGGCCCGGCTGGTAGTGCTCGTGGCCGGACCGCTCGTGGCCGGCTACTGCTTTCTGGGCGGGGCCACGCCGTCGCTTGTGCGGGCGGCGCTCATGTTCGCCGCTTTCGGCTGTCTGCTGTGGCTGCGCCGGGACAGGATCGTGCTCGACGGCCTGTTTTTGGCCCTGGCCGGGATTTTGCTCGTCTCGCCCCTGGCCGCCTACGACGTCCGGCTGCAACTGTCGGCCCTGGCCGTGGCCGGCATTGCCGCGCTGTGGCGGTTGCCCGGCGCGCTTTTCCCTGGCTTGTCCCTGCCCCGGCCGCTGCGGGGCGCGCTGCTGTGGGTCGGCGGCACGCTGTGGGTGAGCGTGTGCGCCGAGGCCGCCGTGCTGCCGGTTATCAGCCGGCTCTACGGCGACATCGGCCCCGGCCTGTGGATCAATCTCCTCTGGCTGCCGGTGCTTGGCGGACTGGCCATGCCGCTGGCCCTGGCCGGGTTGGTGGTCACGGCCGTGCCGGGGCTGGGGGGGCTTGGCGCGGCGCTGCTCGTTGGCGCGGCCGACTGCTGCGCGGGGCTTATGCGCCTGCTGTCCTGGCTGGCCGCCCACGATTTGTTGCCGACCCGGGCCGTGTTGCGGCCGTCCTGGCCCGAGGCCCTGGGCTGTCTGGGGCTTTTTGCCGCCTTGGCGGTTGTTGTGGCCGGGGGACGGCGGCCCGTGGCGGTCATGGCCGCCTGTCTGGCCCTGCTCGTCGGCCCCACGATCTGGCGGGCGGCCACGGACCTGGATGACGCGGTGACGCTGACCGTGCTCGACGTCGGCCAGGGGCAGGCCGTGGCCGTGGCCCTGCCGGGCGGACGGCGGCTGCTGGTCGATGCCGGCGGACTTGCCGGCGACTTCGACGTGGGCCGGGCCGTGGTCGGGGCCTTTCTGACCGATGGCCGGCCGCCGCGCCTGACCGCCGCCCTGGCCAGCCATCCCCACCGCGACCACATCAAGGGGTTTTTCTCGCTGCTGTCCCGCTTTGCCGTGGACGCCTATTACGACAACGGCGGCAGGCCCGAGGGCGCGCTGGCCGCGCCGCTGGACCGGGCCGTCGCGGCCAGCGGCGCTCCCCGTCGCGTCCTGGCCGCCGGCGACCGGCTGGAGCTTGGCCACGGGCTGGCCCTCGACGTGCTCCACCCCGGGCCAGGCGACGATCTGTCTGGCAACGATGGTTCCCTGGTGCTGCGCCTGACCCGAAACGGCCGGGGGCTGGCCGTCATCCCCGGGGACGCCGAGCGGGGCGTGCTCACGCGGCTGGCCGACTCGGGCGCGGCCCTTGGGGCGCAGGTGCTTGTGTTGCCGCACCATGGTTCGGCGTCGAGCCTGTCCCCGCGCTTTTTGCGCGCCGTGTCGCCACGGCTGGCCATCGCCAGCTGCGGCGACGTCTGGCGGTTTCCCGCCGCCCGGGTGCGCAGGGCCCTGGAGTGGCTTGGCTGCGCCATTCGCGACACCAGCCACGACGGGGCCGTGACCGTGCGCTTCGTCGCCGGCCGGCTGGCCGGGGTGACGACCGCGGTCGGCGGCCGGGACGACACGGAATCGGAGTTTGCCAGCAGGGACGGGAAGCGGTAAGAGCGCGCCATGCCGCAATCGACATCCCCCGCAACCTCGCCCGAGGTCCGCGCGGCCCGCTTGTCCCTGGGGGTTGCCGTGGTCCTGCTCGCCGTCAAGTCGGCCGCCTGGTGGCTGACCGGCTCGGCCGCCATTCTCTCCGACGCCCTGGAATCCATCATCAACGTCGTGGCCGCCGCCTTTGCCGTGGTCAGCGTCACCGTGGCCCAGAGTCCGCCCGACGAGCGCCATCCCTACGGGCACGGCAACATCGAATACTATGCCGCCTGGCTGGAGGGGATGCTGATCCTCGTGGCCTCGATCGGCATCTTCTACGAGTCCTGGGACAAGATCTTTCATCCCGAGCCGTTGCCGCGCCTGGGCTTCGGCATGGTGCTGCTTTTGGCCGCCGGGGCCGCCAACCTGTGGCTGGGGCTGCATCTGGTGCGCCAGGGCCGACGCTCGGGTTCGCTGACCCTGGAGGCCGACGGCCGGCACGTGCTCACCGACGTCTACACCTCGGCCGGCGTGCTGGTCGGGCTGGGACTGGTCTGGGCCACGGACTGGGTCTGGCTGGACGGCGCGGTGGCCTGTCTGGTCGGGGCCAACATCGCCTGGGCCGGCGTGTCGCTGGTGCGGCGCTCGGTGTCCGGGTTCATGATCGAATCCGATCCGGCCCTGCTGGACTCCATCTGCGCCTTGCTGCGGGAAAACCGCCATCCGGCCTGGATCGACATCCACCGGCTGCGGGCCATCAAGACCGGCCGGCGCGTGCATGTGGACCTGCACCTGATCTTGCCCCGCGACATGCCCCTTGCCGAGGCGCACAAGCATGTCGAGGCCATGGAGGAGCTGTTGCGCGGGCGGCTTGGCCCGGAGTCCGACGTCATGATCCACGCCGATCCCTGCACCGACGTCCGCTGTCCGGTTTGCGAGGCCGAACCCTGCGAGCTGCGCGAGAGCGGCAACGTGGCCTCGCCGGTGTGGAATTCCGTCACCACCGGCGATCCACGAAGAGACGACTGAACCTGCGGGCGGTCCTCCCGCCGCTTTACAGTCCGGCCCGGCCAAGGGCATCATGCCGGCACCGTTCCCCTTTCGGGAGGGTCCGGGAGGGGCGGTGTCCCTCCCGGCCGCCGGAGGCATCTTTTGTGAACAAGGCGGAGGTGGGCCTCCATGAAGCTGCGCGCCCTCGTCGTTGACGACGAAAAACCGGCCCGCGACGAGCTGGTCTATCTGCTCGGCGCCCACCCGGACATCGAAACCTCCCAGGCCGACAGCGCCGGCCGGGCCCTGGCCGCCATCGAGGCCGACAAACCCGATCTCGTCCTGCTCGACATCCGTATGCCCGGCCGGGACGGCTTCGAGGTGCTGCGCCGGGCCATGGACCTGCCCCAGGTGCCACTTTTCATCTTCGTGACCGCCTACGACCAGTATGCCGTGGCCGCCTTCGAGCAAAATGCCGTGGATTATCTGCTCAAGCCCGTGGCGCCCGAACGGCTGGCCATCAGCCTGGAGCGGGCCCGGAAACGGCTGGCCGCCGGCCGGAGCCGGGAGGCCGAGGCCATGGCCGCCTTGCTGGCCGGGCTCGGCCGGGGCGGGAGGGCCAACCGGGTGGCCGTGGAGCGCCATGGCCGCATCGCCTTGCTGCCCGCCGGCGAGGTCTGCGCCATCGAGGCCGACGGCAAGGGCGTGACCGCCGTGACCGACCACGGCCGGCTGCCCTGCCACGGGCTGGCCAGCCTGACCAGCGCCGAGGAGCGGCTGACCGGCCTGTCCTTTTTCCGGGCCAACCGGGCCGTGCTCGTCAACCTGGAGCGCGTGGCCGAACTGTCGCCGTGGGTCGGCGGCAAGTATCTGCTCGTGCTCGACGACCCGGAGCGCACCGAGGTCACGGTCAGCCGCAACCGGGTGCGGGAATTCAAGGAACGCCTGGGGCTGTAGCGCCCGCCGGAGGAACCATGCAGCTCGATCTGTTCATGCCGGCCGTTCCCGACCTGTTCGTGAACCTGTCCCAGCGCTTCGGCCTGCTTCTGGCCGGCGGCTTCGCCATCATGACCCTGGCCCCGTTCGAGCGCCTGAACATGGGCCGCAAACGCCCCCTGTGGAGCACGCTGGCCGTGACGGCGCTTTTCGGCCTGTTCGGCATCCTCGGCACCTACACCGGCAACTACGTCTTTCATTCCTACGCCAATCTGCGGGCCATGGGCGTGATCACGGCCGGGCTGTTCGGCGGCCCCGTGGTCGGGGTGGGCGCGGGGCTGATCGCCGGGGCGCACCGCTATCTCATCGACGTGGGGGGCTTTAGCGCCTTGCCCTGCGCCCTGGCCACGTTTCTGGAAGGCGCGGCCGCCGGCTACGTGGCCCGGCGCTTTCCCGGCCGGGCCCAGGACTGGGGGGTGGCCATGGCGCTGGGCATCGCCGGGGAGACCGTGCACATGGGCCTCGTGCTGGCCCTGTCGCGGCCCTTTGCCGAGGCTCTCAACCTCGTCGAGATCATCGGGCCGCCCATGATCGTCATCAACGCCACGGGCGCGGCCATTTTCATCAAGGCCCTCGGGCTGCAACGCCGGTTGCGCGAACTGCGCGACTCCACCGAGGCCCGGCGCATCATGTCCATCGCCAGCCAGACCGTGGCCCACCTGCGCGGCGGCCTGACTCCGGCCTCGGCCCAGGCCACCGCCGCCATCATCCTGGCCGAAACCGGCGTGGCCGCCGTGGCCATCACCGGCGAGACCACCATCCTGGCCCACGTGGGCCTTGGCGAGGACCACCACCAGGCCGGCTCCCACTGGCGCACCAGGGGCACCCGGCTGGCCTTCGAAAGCGGGGCGGCGCTTTTTTTGCGCGACCGCGACAGCATCGGCTGCGACAAAAATGACTGTCCCCTGTGCGAGGCCATCATCGTGCCGCTGCGCAAGGGCCGGGCCATCCGCGGCTGCCTCAAGATCTACGGCACCAAGGACCGGCCCCTGGACCAGCCGCTGTTCGAACTGGCCAAAGGGCTGGCCGAGCTGTTTTCCACCCAGCTTGAACTGGAGGACATCGGCATCGCCAACCAGTTGCTGGCCCACGCCGAAATCCGCCGGTTGCAGGCCCAGATCAACCCGCATTTCCTGTTCAATTCCCTCAACACCATCGCGTCCTTTTGCCGCACCGCACCGGCCCAGGCCCGGGAGTTGCTGCTCGATCTGGCCCGCTACATGCGGCGCAACCTCGACAGTTCGCGGGGGCTCGTGCGCCTGTCCGAGGAGATGGAGCAGGTGCGCTCCTATCTGGCCATCGAACAGGCCCGGTTCGGGGAGCGCATCCAAAGCGAGATCGTGCTGGAGCCGGGCTGCGAAACCTGGCTGGTGCCGCCGCTGCTCATCCAGCCGCTGGTGGAAAACAGCGTGCGTCACGGCTTGCAGGGCCGGGAGGAGGGCGGCCGGGTGCGCATCGAGGCCCGGCGCGAAAATGGCTGCCTGCTGGTGGCCGTGGACGACGACGGCCTGGGCATGTCCCGGGAGGTCATCGACGAGATCCTTTCCCCGCGCGACCTCGAATCCATGACCGAGGGGGTGGGGGCCCGAAATTCCAACCAGCGCCTTGTCCAGCTGTTCGGCCAGGAATACGCCCTGCGCATCGACAGCGCCCCGGGCCGGGGCTGCCGTATCGCCTTGCGCATTCCCACCGCCGCCACCGTGCCCGGGCCGTGTTCCCCAGCCCCGGAATCCGTCGCTTCAGCCCCGTAATTGTCCCTTTCGCTCCCGCCTGTCTTGTTGGCGTTCCCCGGCCGTGCGACGCCACGGCCAACATCGGAAACGGGCTTTCCGTCGGGGACGTCCACAACACAGGAGGCTGTCATGAACGCGTTGACCCTTGTCTTCGCCGCCCTGTGCATATTCGCCATCGGCTACCGGTTCTACGGGCTGTTTTTCACCAAGAAGGTGCTCGGCGCCAATGACGCGCGCCTGACCCCGGCGGTGACCATGGCGGATGGGCACGATTACGTGAAGACCAACAAATATGTGTTGTTCGGGCACCATTTCGCGGCCATTGCCGCGGCCGGTCCGCTCATCGGCCCGGTGCTGGCCGCCCAGTTCGGCTACATGCCGGGCGCGTTGTGGATTCTTATCGGCTGCGTCCTGGCCGGCTGCGTCCACGACACCGTGGTGCTGTTCGCCTCGGTGCGGCACAAGGGCCGTTCCCTGGCCTACATCGCCACCCAGGAAATCGGGAAGTCCACGGGCACGGTGGCCGGCTTCGCCGTGCTCTTCATCCTCATCCTGACCCTGGCCGGCCTGTCCATCGCCGTGGTCAACGCCATGCACAACAGCCCCTGGGGCACCTTCACCGTCTTCGCCACCATCCCCATCGCCATCATCATGGGGCTTTACATGCAGCACGCCCCGGGCGGCGGCGTGCTCGGCGGCTCGATCATCGGCGTGGTGCTTCTGGCCCTGGCCATCATCGTCGGCCCGTACATCGCCAGCAGCCCGACCTGGTCCTCGATTTTCAACATGTCGCGGCCGACCATCGCCGTTACCATTCCCATCTACGGCTTCATAGCCTCGGTGCTGCCCGTGTGGCTGCTGTTGTGCCCGCGCGACTACCTGTCCACCTATTTGAAGGTCGGCACCATCGCCATGCTGGCGCTCGGCATCTTCTGGGTGCATCCGCAACTCGTCATGCCGGCGGTGACCAAGTTCGCCCACGGCGGCGGCCCCATCATCAACGGCGCGGTGTTCCCGTTCCTTTTCATCACCATCGCCTGCGGCGCGCTCTCGGGCTTCCACGCCATCATCGGCACGGGCACCACGCCCAAGATGCTCGACAGCGAACACAACCTGCTCTTTGTCGGCTTCGGGGCCATGCTCATGGAAGGCTTCGTGGCCATCATGGCGCTCATTGCCGCCTGCGTGCTCGTGCCGGCCGACTATTTCGCCATCAATACCGCCCCGGCCGTGTTCGCCAAGCTCGGCATGACCCCGGTCGATCTGGGGCGGCTGGCCCAGGCCGTGGGCGAAAACATCCAGGGCCGTCCCGGCGGGGCCGTGTCCCTGGCCGTGGGCATGGCCCATATCTTCTCCTCGATCCCGGTCATGTCCCACCTCATGGACTACTGGTACCACTTCGCCATCATGTTCGAGGCCGTGTTCATCCTCACGGCCGTGGACGCGGGCACCCGGGTCGGCCGCTTCTTCCTCCAGGAGATGATCGGGCAGGTCATTCCCAAGTTCCGCGAAAAGCACTGGGTGCCGGGTATCCTGCTCACCTCGGCGCTTTTCACCTTCGCCTGGGGCTATCTCGTGTACACGGGCAACATTTCGACCATCTGGCCGCTTTTCGGCATGTCCAACCAACTGCTCGCCGCCGTGAGCCTGCTGATCGGCACCACCATGATCATCCGCATGGGCCGGGCCCGCTACGCCTGGATGACGGCGGTGCCCGGGCTGGCCATGGTCGGCATCACCTTCTGGGCCGGCTACCTGCAAATCACCGGGGCCTACATGCCCAAGGGACTGTATCTGCTGGCCTTTATGGCGGCGCTGATCCTGCTGCTGATGGCCTTCGTCATCGTGGGCACGGTGCGGCGCTGGGTGGAGCTGCTCGGTATCGAGGTGCCCGTGGTCGACAGCTACGGCGAGAAGGTGCTGGAAGTCGTGGAGGAGTAACCGCGCGCGCGGGAAAGAGAAAGACGCCTCCGGCGGCCGGGGGGCATGATG
>JAFABC010000143.1 GCA_023426275.1 Pseudomonadota bacterium
GGGGGCATCATGCCCCCCGGCCGCCGGAGGCATCCGGCTCTTAGTAGCGGTAATGCTCGGGCTTGAACGGCCCGGTGGCGGACACGCCCAGGTAGGCGGCCTGTTCCGGGGTCAGAGTATCGAGCTTGGCCCCGAGGCGGGCCAGATGCAGCCGGGCCACTTCCTCGTCGAGCAGCTTGGGCAGCGTGTAGACGTCGATGGGATAGTCCTTGGTGGCCAGTTCGATCTGGGCCAGGGCCTGGTTGGTGAACGAGTTGGACATGACGAAGCTCGGGTGTCCGGTGGCGCAACCCAGGTTGACCAGCCGGCCCTCGGCCAGCATGAGGATGGCGTTGCCCGAAGCCATGGTCCACTTGTCGACCAGCGGCTTGATCTGGTCCTTCTTGCAGGTCGGGGTGGACTCCAGGTAGGCCACGGCGATTTCGGAGTCGAAATGGCCGATGTTGCAGACGATGGCCCCGTCCTTCATCTTTTCCATGTGCGCGCCGGTGACGACGTTGCAGCACCCCGTGGCCGTGACAAAGATATCGCCCTGGCTGCAGGCCTCGTCCATGGTGGTGACTTCATAGCCTTCCATGGCCGCCTGCAAGGCGCAGATGGGGTCGATCTCGGTAATAAGCACCCGGGCGCCGAAGCCACGCATGGACTGGGCGCAGCCCTTGCCCACATCGCCGTAGCCGGCCACGACCACGACCTTGCCGGCCACCATCACGTCGGTGGCCCGCTTGATGCCGTCGGCCAGGGACTCGCGGCAACCGTAGAGGTTGTCGAACTTGGACTTGGTCACGGAGTCGTTGACGTTGATGGCGGCAAACAGCAGCTCACCGGCCTGCTTCATCTGGTACAGCCGGTGCACGCCGGTGGTGGTCTCCTCGGAGACGCCGCGGATCTTGGCGGCCATGCGGTTGAAGCGCTCGGGATCGGCGGCCACGATGGCCTTGATGCGCTCCATGATGACGGCCATTTCGTGGTTCGAGGCCGGAGCGTTCAACACTGCGGCGTCCTTGGCGCATTTGACGCCATGGTGGACGAACAGGGTGGCATCGCCGCCGTCGTCGACAATAAGGTCAGGGCCGGTGCCGTCAGGCCAGGTCAGGGCCATCTCCGTGCACCACCAGTACTCTTCCAGGGTCTCGCCCTTCCAGGCGAAAACAGCGGCCAGCCCGTCGGCGGCGATGGCGGCGGCGGCGTGGTCCTGGGTCGAATAGATGTTGCAGGAGGCCCAGCGGATGTCCGCGCCCAGGGCCTTGAGGCACTTGATCAGCATGGCCGTCTGGATGGTCATGTGCAACGAGCCGGTGACGCGAAGACCGGCCAGGGGCTTCTGGGTGCCGTATTTTTCGATGACGGCCATCAGGCCCGGCATCTCGCCTTCCGAAAGCTGCATTTCCTTGCGGCCCCAATCGGCCTGGGACAGGTCGGCCACCTTGTAGGGAAGGCTCAAATCCAACGGCGTCGCGCTCATAGACAGTCTCCTTGCGTTCGTTCTCGGGGGATGGCCACCAGCCGGGCCGTGGCCAACCCCTTGTTGACGGGATGCTCGGACCAGTTTGCCGCCGTCAGGCCGGCCTGGTCGAGCCACTGGGTCAGTTTTTCGCGGGAAAAGCCCAGCCATCGGTCGCCGAAGCGCCGGCGCATGGCCTCGTCCGCGTGGGGCAGAAAATCGATGACCACCAGCCGGCCCCCCGGAGCCAGCACGCGCCGGGCCTCGGCCAGGGCGGCGGCGGGATCGGGCAAATGGTGCAGGGTCAGACAGATGACGATGAAATCCACTTCGCCATCGGCCATGGGCAGGTGTTCCAATTCGCCCATGCGCAGGTCCACGGGGGCACCGGCGGCGCGCCGGGCGGCCAGATCCAGCATCGAACGGGAGCTGTCCACGCCGATGACGCTGGCGGACCGCTCGGCCAGGACCGGCAGCAGGTCGCCCGGACCGCAGCCGAGATCGGCCGCCCGGGCCACGCCCTCGGGCATGACCTCCCGAACCAGTCCGCCCGGGTCCACCTCGCCCAGGACCTCGCGGCGCAAGGCGGCCCAGTCCGGGGCGATGGCGTTGAAAAACCGCCGGGTTTCCAGACGACGCTCACGCAACACCGCGTCCACGGCCGTCAGATCGGCTTCGGGACCGGCCTGCTCCAGCCAGGGGGCCAGCGCTTCCCGAAACCGGGCCGCCTCCCCCTCGCCCGGGACGCTGTAAAAGGTCCAGGCCCCTTCCCGCCGGCTGGCAAGCAGCCCGCAACCGACCAGAATGCCCAGATGCCGCGACACGCGGGACTGGCCCATGCCGAGCACGGCCACGATCTCGCCCACGGACAGCTCATGACGCGACAGGATGCGCAGCAGGCGCAGTCGCGTCTCGTCGGCCAGGGCCTTGAACCAGGGCAGCGGTGTAAATGCGTCTTTCAGCATATCAAGATATCCTGATATGCTGCTTTAGGGATTTCGTTATGCGCCGTCAAGGGGAAAAAGCAATGCCTCCGGCGGCCGGGAGGGGGTCACCCCCTCCCGGACCCTCCCGAAAGGGGGGGGACGGTCGTTGGGTCGGTCGGGCCTCGAACGTTTGTCGGCGCATTTTTGCCCTGGCAAGGCC
>JAFABC010000150.1 GCA_023426275.1 Pseudomonadota bacterium
AGAGCACTTGGTCGGCGGCCTTGCGCCCCAGGGCTCGAAACGGGTGGTTCCGGTAAGGCAGCTGATGAAATAAAAGTGTCAGGGATGTACCCGGTCCAAAGTGTCAACGATGTTCCCGGTTGCACAGACCCCTGTGGATGCCGTCGCGTGCTGACTATCGAACACCTCTCGAAATCGTATGCCGGAAACGGCCATGCCCCGGCCTGCGCCCTGGCCGGGGTGGATTTTTGCGTGCCGCGCGGCAGCTTCGTCTCGCTGCTGGGACCGTCGGGCTGCGGCAAATCCACCATCCTGCAATGCGTGTGCGGCCTGCTGTCGCCAAGTTCCGGCCGTGTGACCCTGGACGGCCGCGAAATCACCGGCCCGCCGCCGGAAATGGCGCTCATTTTCCAAAACGCCGCCGCCTCGCTGTTCCCCTGGCTGACCGTGGCCGGCAACATCCGCTTCGTCCTGCGCCGCAAGCCGGGAGATAAAAAGGAAAAGCAGGATATCGTCGCCCGGGCCCTGGCCGATGTGGGACTGTCCGCCTTTGCCGACCACTACCCCTGGCAGCTTTCCGGCGGCATGCAGCAGCGTGCCGCCCTGGCGCGCGGGCTGGCCTACGGGGCCGACATCCTGCTTCTGGACGAGCCCTTCGCCTCGGTGGACGCCCAGACCCGCGAGGAGCTCGAAGACCTGCTGGCCGCCGTGGCCGTCGCCCAGGCCAAGACCGTGCTGTTCGTCACCCACGACATCGACGAGGCCGTGTACCTGTCCGACACGGTCGTGGTGCTCACCCCGCCGCCATCAAAAGTGGCCGCCACCGTGTCCATCGACCTGCCCCGCCCCCGCGACCAGATCACCACCCGCGAGGACCGGCGCTTTCTCGACACCCGCAAGGCCATCCACGCCTTGTTGCGGCGCTAAGGCCCCATGACGCCATCCGACGCAACGCCCGTCCGCCCCGCTCGGGATATTCGAAAAGAGCGACGCCCCTTTCGCACGCCGAGGGCCGCCGCCTCTTCTTCCGCCCTCTCCGGCTATCTCCTGCTCGCCGCCGTGCTGGTCGCCTGGGAAGCGGCAACCCGCCTGGGCGTGGTGCGGGCGGACGTGCTGCCGCCGGCCACGGCGGTGCTCGGCGAGCTGTGGCACCTTGGCGCGTCCGGCGAACTCTGGCGGCAGGCCGGCCCCACCCTCGGCCGGGTACTGGCCGGCTTCGCCCTGGGCGGCGGACTCGGCGCGCTGCTCGGTTTTGGCTGCGGCGTGTTTCCCGCCTTCGGCCGGGCCTGCCGGGTGACCGTGGAATTTTTGCGCCCCATGCCCTCGGTGGCGCTCATCCCCATCGGCATCCTGTTCCTGGGCCTGGGCTTTGGCCTGTGCGTGGCCATTGCCGCCTTTGCCTGTGCCTGGCCGGCCTACGTGGCCGCCCTGGCCGGGGCGGCGGCGGCCGGGCCGGAACTGCGCGACACGGCCCGGGTCTACGGGCTGACGCCGGGCGAGACGATCCGGCAGGTGCGCGCCCCGGCCGCCGTGCCGCAGGTGCTGGCCGGATTGCGCGTGGCCCTGGGCGTGGCCGTGGCCGTGACCGTGACCACGGAAATGGCGGCCTCGCCGAACGGGCTGGGCTCGTTTATCCTGGAATCCTCGCTGGCCCGGCGGCCCGAGGGCATGTACGCCGGCATCGTGGCCGTGGGGCTGCTCGGAGCCGCCCTCAACGCCGGTTTCATGGCCATCCGCAACCGGGCGTTGCGCTGGCTGCCGGACGGAGGGCGCTAGACCATGCTGGGACGCCTGCCGGGACGTCTGTCGGGCGCGCTGGTCTTTCTGGCCCTGGCCGGCATCTGGGAAGCGGTGTCCCGGCTGGGACTGGTTTCGCCGCTCTATTTCCCGTCGGTGACGACCATTGCCGCCATGTTCTGGAAGCTCACGGCGTCCGGGCTGCTGCCGACGCAGGCCGGCCTGACGCTCTGCCGGGCCGTGGCCGGACTGGGGCTGGCCACCGCCGTGGCCGTGCCCCTGGGACTGGCCATGGGCGTGTCGCAACGCTTTCGCTCCCTGGTCACGCCCTGCGTGGAGGTGCTGCGCCCGGTGCCGCCGCCGGCCATCATCCCGGCGGCCATGCTCTTTCTGGGCATCGGCGCGGGCATGAAGATCTTCGTGGTCTTTTTCGCCTGCTTTTTTCCCATCCTGGTCGGCGCGGCCGACGGCGCGCGCACGGTGCCGCCGCTGTTCCGGCAGACCGCCGCCGCCTACGGCGTCTCGCGCCTCGACACCCTGGCCGGCGTCATCCTGCCGGCGGCCGGCCCGAGCGTGGCCGCCGGATTCCGCACCGCCGTGCCCATGGCCCTCATCGTGGCCGTGCTCTCGGAAATGATCGGGGCCACCAACGGCATCGGCCACTACATCCTGCGGATGCAACGCACCTTCGCCATCCCGGAAATGTACGCCGGCGTGGCCATGCTGGGACTGATGGGCCTTGCGGTCAACGCGGCCTCCCAGCTCGGACTGGCCCGGCTTTTGCGTTGGCACGACGGCCGGAAAACGGATAAATAGAAGGCAGAAGAAAGAAGATGCCTCCGGCGGCCGGGAGGGGCTCAGCCCCTCCCGGACCCTCCCGAAAGGGAGTGGCGACTGGACGTCCGGTTGGTCGGGTGGGCCTTCGAACGTTTGTCGGCGCATTTTTGCCCTGGCAAGGCC
>JAFABC010000152.1 GCA_023426275.1 Pseudomonadota bacterium
GGCCTTGCCAGGGCAAAAACGCGCCGACAAACGTTCGAAGCCCCACCCGACCAATTCACCGCCCGGCCGTCTCCCCCCTTTCGGGAGGGTCCGGGAGGGGCAGTGCCCCTCCCGGCCGCCGGAGGCATTTTTTTCTTTTTCTAAGCCTTCAGTTCAAGCGCCTGACGCACGTCCTTCCATTTGGTTTCCAGCTCGTCCCAGGCCGTATCCGCGTCGCGGCGGGCGGCGACTTCCATATCCGGGGCGGCGAACAGGCCGTCGAGCTTGTGCCGCGCGCCGGCCAGCTGGCCCAGGGCGGCCCGGTCGCGGGCCTGTCCCGGTCCGGCGTGCTGGTGATGGGAGACGGCCAGCACGCCGGCGTATAGGGCCCGGCGACCGTGTTGGAAGGCGTGCAGATCGCGGGCCAGATCGTCGAACTGGCTGGGTGAGAAGCGCAGGTCAAAGGGCGCGCCGTCGGCCGTGGCCAGGGCCCGGCCGCGCAGGAGATGGCAGCAACCGGAAACCGAGGGGCAGGGGCGCACCGTATCGAGCAGCCCCAGGTCCGGTCCCGGGCCGTAATTGACCAGCGGACGCACGGTATGATCCCGGTCCGGCGGCAGCAGGCGGACATCGGCGGCCTGGGTCAGGGCGGGAGCGCCCGGGGCGGCGGCCACGATGCGCGCGCCGGCCACATCGGCGGCCGGGTCCGCGTCAAGCGCCGCCACGAGCAGGGGCAGCCAGTTTGCCGGCAGGCTTACGTCGTCGTCGACATAGGCCGCCAGATCGTCGGGGCCGATCCCGGAGGCGGCGGCCAGCCAGTTGCGCCCGGCCGGCGCGCCCACGTTGACAGGCAGGCGGTAGCAGGAAAACCGGTCCGGCCCGAAGCGCTCCGCCGCCTGCCGGCACACGGTCGCGGTGTCGTCGGTGCAGCCGTTGTCGAGCACGACGACCTTGGCCGGACCGAGTTGGCTGGCGGCCAGGGAGCATAACGTTTTTCCCAGCAAAACTGACCTGTTGTAGGTATACAGGAAGACGAACAGTCGTCCGGGCAGGGCGTCGAGCTCGGCCGGGCGCAGGGGATAAAGCAGGGCGTGCAGGCGCAGGGTGAGCCCGGGGTGCCAGTTCTCCGCCCGCCACAGCGCCGCCAGCAGGTCGCGGGCCGCGTCGTCGCGGCCGGTCGCGGCCAGACATGCAGCCGTGGCCAGGGCGCGAAACCGGGGGAAAAGTTCCGGGTCGACCGTTTCGAGGACGGCCAGGGCCGCGCTGGGGCTGTCCCAGGCCAGGGCGATTTCGGCGGACAGGCGCGCCCGCAAGGGCGCAAAAACCGGTTCGGCGGCGAGCGCATCGGCCACGCTCCGGGCCAGTTCGGGCAGTCCCCGGCGCAAGGCCTGGCTGAAGGCCCGGGCGTGCCAGGACAGACCGTTTGCCGGGTCGGCCATGGCCTGTCGCAAAAACGCCGCCACCGCTGCCGCGTCGGGGCTGTCGCGAAGGGCCGTCCAGCCGGCATGGTGGGCGACGGGCCGGGCCGCCCTGGCCACGGCGGCAAGCAGGGCCCGCAGCCGGGGCGTGACGCCCGTGCGCCGGGCGGCGGTCAGGGCGGCGGCGGCCAGCGCGCCGTCAAGCGGGGCGCGCTCGAAATTCCAGCCATGCAGGGCGGCTTCGACGCCGGTCAGACGCGGATCGGCCGTGGCGATCCAGGCCAGTTCGGCGGCCTGCCGTCTGGCCGGCCAGTCGCCTTCCAGGCCGAAGGCCCACAGGGGCAGGTACGGACGCAACAGGCGGGGCGGGGGATGCTGTCGCGGGGAGAATGTCAACGATAGCGGCATGATGTCTCGCTTGTTGGGAAGGGCGATTCGTTATCCCCTGTTTGACGAAAAGCGTGTTACAGGGCATGTAACGCCAACTCAGCGTGAAGAACAATCGCTTCATCGCTGTGATGAAGCGATGTTTGCGGAGGAATTTCGATGACTTGGAAACACTGCCGGTTCATTCCGGCACTTGTCCTCGCCCTGACCGTCGTCGTCTTGGTCGGAGGGTGCGGCAAATACGATCATCTGGAAAGAAACCTGCAATACGTCTCCGACGGCCTGCTGCGTCAGGATGCGCAGGTGTCCTGGGAGTCGGTGCAAAAAACGCATGAACGCTGGCGTTCTTCCGGGGCCAGCCATGAGCCGGGCGATCCGGCGTATCGCGCCTATCAGGACGCCTTCATGCAGTACGCGATCGTGTACAACGAGCTGCTCGACCGCAAGGGCGACTCCTTCCAGGGCCATTTGCGCCTGCCCTCCGACGAGCTGCCGCCACCGCCGCCCGGGGTGTCGGCAACGTCTTCCGCCGGACCGCGGGATGTGACGCCGTCCGGGGACGTGGCCGCGCCCAAGGCCAGGGAGCTGCATGATTCGGAGCCGGCGGCTCCGGCCATTCGCCGGACGCCGTCCCGGGGCGTGCCCATCGCGCCGCCGGCCGGCGACAACCCCTTTGCCCCGCCGACCAAGACGCCGACCACGAAGTCCAAGAAAAAGACCGGGGCTTCGGACCAGACGCGAAGCTACGCGGTGGCCTCGGGCGACACCCTGCGTTCCATCGCCAAACGGTTCGGCCTCTCCGAAAAAAGTCTCATGCAGGCCAACAACATCACCAATCCGGACCGCATCGCCGCCGGCCAGACGCTCGCCATTCCCGGTCGCTGATCGCGCCCGATCCGCTTCGTTTTCCGCAAAAGGCCTTCGGTCAGTCGCCGAAGGCCTTTTGCATGGCGCTAAGCAGCGTCCGCAGCCGGTGCTCGTAGGTGTGCCCGGCCAGGATGCGGGCGCGGGCCGCGTCCGCGATGCGCTGGCGCGCTTCGGAATGGGCGAGGTAGTGCCGCACCATGTCCGGGATTTCCCCGGGATGCCGGTAGACGGCCATTTCCCGGTCCGCGTCGAAGAGTTGCCGCGCCTGCTCCCGGTCATCGGTCAGCAGAAACGCCCCGGCGGCCGGCACGTCGAAGACCCGTTGGTTGACCGCGCCTTTCATTTGCAGGCTCGTGGTGTTGAGGTTGATGGCGCTGCGGGGATAAAAATCGGGCAGGTCGGCGTAGTAGTCCAGCCCGTCGATCCGCCGCCAGTCGCGCCCGGAGCCGGGCAGCACCGCCTCCCAGTCCGTATCGCCCACAACAAGCGCCCCCATCCCGGCAAGGCCCCGCAGGCAGGCGTGACGATAGCGCCGCGTGGCCTCCCAGGTCAGGGCCAGTTCGGCATCCAGGCGTGCCCCGGCCGACGGCAGGGCGCGCATGGCCGGGCCGCAGGCCGGATCGGCCAGAAGGAACCGCAGGGCGCTTTTTTCGGGACTGTCCGCAAAGGCCGCCGCCGCCCCGGGAAGCGCCCGGGCCAGGGCGGGGAAGGGCGTCAGCCGGGCCAGGGCCGTGGCGGCCTGCTCCACCATGGACGCGCCCACGAAGGAAACGCGCGCCCGCCAGGGATGGGGCGCGTCGGCCCCGGCCAGGGGCGCGAAACGCCGTGGGTCCGTGGCCAGGGGCAGCCAGGCGGCGTGGGCGAAGCCGCGCCGGGAGAGTTCGGGCAACGCGTCGGCGTCGTAGGAAAAGACCATGACCAGGGGCGAGGCCTGGGCGGGATAGTCGTGCAGGATAAGCCGGGGACTGTCCACGAACCAGGAGGCGAGCGGCAGGCCGATGTCGGCGAGAAGCCCGGTCAGCCGGCCTTCCCGGTCCAGGCCCAGGTGGTTGACGGTCAGGGCCATGTCCGGGCGAAACGCGGCCACGGCTTCCAGGATGGCGGCCACCACCCCTTCCTGGCCGGTCGCGCCCCGGCCCGTATCGACCACGCGCACGGACGCGCCGAGCCGGGCCAGGGCGGTTTCGATTTCACGGTACAGGAAGTAGGGACGGCGCAGCAGCAGCACCCGGGGGGGCGCGGACGCGAACTTGCGGTAGCGCAGCCGGTCGCGAAGGGCCGTGTAGCCGGCAAGCCCGGCCGCGATGCGCCGGGTCCATTCCGGGTTCAGGCGGGCGGCCACGGGATGGATGATCACGGCCAGCCGGGGCGAGCCGGCCTGCCGGGCGGCGGCGGTGATGGCGGCGACCACGGCCTCCGGATCGGCGTCGTCGAGCAGGCGCACTCCGGCGTCGGCGGCGCAGGCGGCGGCAACGCCCGTGACGGCGGCAAGTTCCGCCAGACGGTCCGCGACAAGGATCGGTCCGGCATGGAGCCGGCGCGCCGCCGCAATGCCGGCCGGCAGCCCCGCGCCAAGAAAGACCGGCAATCCGCCGGCGGCCAGAGCGGCCTCGACGCGCCGGACTTCGGCCTCGGGGCCGCCCCGGCCGGCCAGATGCCAGACGCGGCCGTCGACCTCCAGGCGCACGTCGCACAACCGGCCCGCTGCATCCGAAACCGGAACGGCGACAAAGGCGCGGGGCTGTGGCAATGCGACCATGACAAACCTCGTGTTTGGGGATGGCCTCCGGCGGCCCGGAGTGGCGGTGGCGCGCCAGGTCATGGACAAAGGGGGGCCAGGTGACCCCC
>JAFABC010000178.1 GCA_023426275.1 Pseudomonadota bacterium
CCCCCCCCCCCCCCCCCCCCCCCCCCCCCCCCCCCCCCCCCCCCCCCCCCCCCCCCCCCCCGCCGGAGGCATCTTCACTACTCACGCACGCCTTACGGCGCGGTCAGCATGAGCTCGGCCAGGGTCATGTCCACCTTGGGCGGCCGGCCGGGCTTGCTTCCCCACAGTTCCATTTCCAGGGCGGCCAGCCGCTGCAGCAGCGGCGTGCGGTCCATGGCCTTGACCCCGGACCGGCCGGTGGTCAGGCGCTGGCAGGGGCCGCAGCCGGGAAATTCGCGCACGCCCATGCCGCCGATGAGCACGTTGGGCACGCCGTGCAGCCGGCAGATCATGAGCCGGTGCTCGTAGAGCCCGCACAGGCCTTCGTCGTTGAGCGGGCACATCTCGCGCGGCGTCTCGCCCCGGGCCAGGGCCTCCCGGGAGGCCGCGACGTAGGCCCGGGCACGCTCCAGGTAGGCTTCCCGGCGTTCGGCCGGCAAGGCGGCGAGGCCCTGGTGCAGGTAGAGCCACTCCACATTGGTGTGGTGCTGGAAAAAGCTGGTGCAGCAATTTTCGGCGCAGCCGGCGCAGGACAGGCCCACGGAAGCGGCGGCGGCGGCGTAGGCCGCGTCCATATCGGCGTAGAGGGTGGCCAGTTTGGCCAGCACCACCCGGCGGCGCGAAGCGGGAAACGATGGGGTCACGAAGTGATTCCTTGCAGAATTTGGTCGACGCAGGCCTGGGGCGTGACGCCGCAACTCGTTACGGTCAGGTCGGCGGCGGCCTCGTAGAGCGGCTGCCGCTCGGCGTACACATCGGGCAGGGACAGGCCGGGACGGGCCGCAAAGGCGCGCCGGCCCGGATCGCCCAACCGGGCGAGAAAGGTGGGCAGGTCGATGCGCAGATGGACCACCGGCCCGCAGGCCTTGAGCCTTGCCACGGCCCGGGGGCCGTAGACGACGGAGCCGCCCGTGGCCACCACGCAACGTTTGACCTGCAACCCGGCCACCACATCCTCTTCCAGGCGCAAAAAGCCCTCAAGGCCCAGCCGGGCGAACAGGTCGGCCAGCGGCGCGCCGGCCGTGGCCTCGATGAGCCGGTCGGTATCGAGACTGGCCCAGCCCAACCGCCGGGCAAGCAGGGAGGCCAGGGTGGTCTTGCCCGCCCCGGCCATGCCGATCAGGCTGACGCAGCCCTCGTCGGAACTCCGGCTTAGAAGTGATGGTTGCATGTATCCGCCTCGCCATGCGCGACAAAGGGCAGTCTACGCCCTTTCAGGAAAAAAGCCTAGCCGGCCTTACGCGTTGTCAGCGGGGCGGCCTTTGGCTAAGAAGGTGGCCGGCGGCGTTCGCGAACGCCGTCGCCAAGGGGAGGACATGTCGGACACCAGCCTACGGCTCATCGCCGCCTACACCGAGGAAGCAAACGCCTTGCGCGCGCGTTTTTTCAAGGAAAACGCGACCCTCGTGGACAAAGCCGCCCGCACCCTGGCCGTGGCCCTGGCCCGGGGCGGCAAGATCCTTTTTTGCGGCAACGGCGGTTCGGCCGCCGACGCCCAGCATCTGGCCGCCGAATTCGTCAACCGTTTCGAGCTGGAACGTCCGCCCCTGCCCGCCCTGGCCTTGACCACCGACACATCGATACTTACCGCTATCGGCAACGACTATGGCTTCGAGCGGGTCTTCGCCAAGCAGGTGCAGGCCCTGGCCCAGCCCGGAGACGTGGTGGTCGGCATCTCCACTTCCGGCAACAGCCCCAACATCCTGGCCGCCCTGCGCGCCGCCAGGGACAAGGGCTGCGCCACGGTGGGGCTGGCCGGACGCAACGGAGCCATGGTACCCCTTTGCGACCTGCCGCTGCTCGTGCCCCACGAGCGCACCGCCTTCATCCAGGAGGTGCACATCGCCATCGGACACCTGCTGTGCAAGCTGACCGACCATTACCTCTTCGAGGCCGTCATGGAGCTTGAGCCCTACCTTGAGGCCCAGTGAGCCATCCCGGTCGCATCCACGGCATTTTCTTTTCAAGGAGTCTTTGTCCATGCCCATTTACGAATACACCTGTCAGAAGTGCGGGGCGCAGTTCGAGGAAATCGTTTCCAGCACGGAAACGGCCTGTCCGCCCTGCCCCAAGTGCGCCTCGGGCGACACGAAAAAACTGATGTCCACCTGCCGGACCCGCACCGGCGGCGGCCGGACGGGCGCGCGCACGGCCTCCGCCCCGTCCTCGTCGGGCGGCTGCGCGGGATGTTCCGGCGGCAATTGTTCGACCTGCCACTAACGTCGCGGCCTTGAAACCACATCCTTACGGATTTCAAGGCGCATTCCAGGCGGCCCTGGCCACCCCGGCCGACCCGCCCGGCCCAAGGAGAGCGACACCCGTCGTTTCCCCCGCGCCCCGGGCGGGCCGGCCCTAACCACGCAAGCACTCGGAATTTCGCATGCGCGACACACTCGTCATCGCCACCAGGGGCAGCAAGCTGGCCCTGTGGCAGGCCAACCACGTAGCCGCCAGGCTGCGGGGGGCCCACCCCGGCCTGAAGGTCGATCTGCTGCCCATCAAGACCAAGGGCGACAAGATTCTGGACGTGCCCCTGGCCAAGGTTGGCGGCAAGGGGCTGTTCGTCAAGGAAATCGAGGAAGCCCTGCTCGACGGCCGGGCCGATCTGGCCGTGCACTCCATGAAGGACGTGCCGGCCGAGCAGCCGGAAGGCCTCGTGGTCGGCATCGTGCCCGAGCGCGAGGACCCGTGCGACATGCTGCTTTCGGTCGCCCACGACAGCCTCGACGCCCTGCCCGAGGGCGCGACCGTGGGCACGAGCAGCCTGCGGCGCAAGGCGCAACTCACGGCCCTGCGCCCGGATCTGACCATCATCGATCTGCGGGGCAACCTGGACACCCGCGTGGGCAAGCTCCTCGACGGCAAATTCGACGCCATCGTGGTCGCGGCCGCCGGCCTCAAACGGCTGGGCCTGTCCGCGCCCAAGGCCATGCGCCTGGAACCGCCCACATTCCTGCCGGCCGCCGCCCAGGGAGCCCTTGGCATCGAATACCGGTGCGACGACCGGGACACGGCCGCCATGCTGTCCTTTTTCGACCATCCCGAAAGCCACGACGCCGTGGCCGCCGAACGGGCCTTTCTCGCCCGCCTGGAAGGCGGCTGCCAGGTGCCCATCGCGGCCCACGCCGCCATCGCCGGCGAAAGCCTGACCCTCGACGGGCTGGTCGCCGACCCGGAAACGGGCGTGACCTTCCGCGACGTCATCGCCGGCCGCCGCGACGAGGCGGCGCGGCTCGGACGGGCCCTGGCCGACACCGTCCTGGGCATGGGGGCCAAAGCCGTGCTCGAAGCCGTCCTGTCGGACGCGTCGTGACGCCATGTCCAAAAAGTTGCTGAAAAATTGCGCCTTCGGCGCCCTGGCCATCGCCATCCTGTCGGTGATGATCGCCATGGCCACGACCAGCCGCATCAACGTCCATCCCGACGAACTCGACCACATCAACGCCGGCCGCTACTTCATCAAGTACTGGGATTTTCCGGCCATGGACGACCCCCGGCTGGCCCACACCTTCAGCAACTACGGCGTCACCTACCTGCAGCAACTCGACATCGTCTATTTCTTCGCCGGAAAATTCGCGAGCCTCATCCTGCCCCTGGCCGGACAGGACTATATCGCACTGCGGTTTTTCGACATCTTCCTTTTCGCCATCCTGATGGTGCTCTTTTTGCGCCTGCCGGACGACCGAAAAATAGCCTTTGTCCCGCTGTTTATCACGCCACAAGTCTGGTATGTCTTCAGCTACTTCAATGGCGACGCCTTTCCGATGTTCCTGACCTTTTGCATGGTCTATCTGACGGCCCGCCTGGAGTTGCCCCTAAGCCCCCTGCCGCCGCCGATCCGCGATCAAAACGGCCGACGCCTGCTCCTGCTCGGCCTGCTGCTCGGCATGGTCTGCATTTCCAAGCAGAACTATTACGTTTTCGCCGCCTTCACCCTGGCCTTTTTCGGCGTGTGCGGACTGGCCTCCCATAAAATCGGGGCGGCCGCCAAAAACGCCGTGGTCGTTTTTGTCGTGGCCACCGCGCTGTTTGGCGCGCGCTGGGGCTACAATGTCTACGTCAACCGCACGGTGCGGCCGGAAGTGCCCACGCAAAATGCGGAAAAATACGCCCGCGATGACTACAAGCCCTCGGCCCAGGAAGCCGGCACCCAGTTCTGGGGACTGCGGATGCGTGACCAGGGCCTGACCTATCCCCAGCTGTTCACCATCTGGACCTGGCACATCTGGTCATTTCGCACGTCATTCGGCGTGTACGATTACATGAAGATCTACGCGCCGTTTATCTACTATCGCTACATGGGCTATCTGCTGTGGACGCTGATGGCGGTGCTGTGTCTGGCCCTGGTCATCCGGGGCGGTCCCGGCGGCATTGCCGGGGTGCTCGTCTTTTTGACCTTCGCCGCCCTGACCATTTTCCAGTCCACCTGGCACTCGTGGATCTCGGATTTCCAGGCTCAGGGGCGCTACCTCTTTCCCATCGGCGGCATGGCCGGCATGATGCTGGCCCGCTTCGCCCCGGCCGCCAACCGGACCATGCCGATCGTCCTGCCCCTGGCCGGGGCCATGTGCGCCCTGTCCTTCTACTCGTTTATCTGGGTCGGTCTGGCGCATATCCCGCACTAACGGGAAGAAAAGACGCCTCCGGCGGCCGGGGGGCATGATGCCGGTATGAACCGGGTAGATAGTTGACAGATCAGACCGGGTACATGGTTGACACTTATGGGCACAGGAGGAAGCTCCGATGCCCT
>JAFABC010000185.1 GCA_023426275.1 Pseudomonadota bacterium
AGCCAGCGGTCCTCGACCGGCGGTCCGTCGGCCGGGCCGGGGCGGCGCAGCCGGGCCTCGACCAGCACCGGCGCGGCGGACGGCGCGGCGGCAAGGGTAAACCGGCAGCCAAAGCCCTTGTCCTCGGGCGAAACGGCTTCGCCCGGCCGCACGCCCCGCCCGGTCGGCCAGGACGGCGGCAGGCCCGGGTCCACGGTCAATGCCCCGCACATATCCAGGGTGATGGCCGGCGACGCGGCAACGGCCGGCGTCTTTCGGGCCGGCGCGGCGGCCACGCCCGGGACCAGGCCGCACAGCACGGCCCAAAGCAGCCCCAAGGCAAGCGCGCCGCACCGGGCGCGCGGCGTTGCAAGCACACGCATCACCGGCTTCATTCGCCCAGGTGTTCGAGCAGCCGTCTGGCCGGTTCGTAATGGGGATCGAGGTCCAGGGACAGTTTCAGGAACTGCCGGGCCTCGGGCAGATTGCGGCAACGGTGGTGGGCGGTGGCGATGTTGTAGCCGACCGACGGGGCCTGCCGGATGAGGTCTGGATCGCCGGCCTGGGCCTTTTCGAAATATTGCAGGGCGATGTCGTACTGCCGGCCCTCGGCGTGGGCCACGCCGATGTTGTAGAGCAGCCCGGCGTCGCCCGGGGCGATCTCCAGGGCCTTGCGGTAGTTGTCCACGGCCTGGGCCCACAGCCCCTGCCGGCGCAGCAGGATGCCCCGGTCGTTGAACATCCACAGATCGGCCGCCCCCAGCGCCTCGCCCTTGGCCTCGATGGCCTCGGTGACGAAGCGCAGGGCCATCTCCTGGTCCTTTTCGCCGATGGCCCGGGCGATCTCCATGAGCGAATCGCTGACCATGTCCGCGGCCACCTTGGTGACCACCCGGCGGGCCTCCTCGAAGATGGTCTTGGCCTTGTCGGTCTCGCCCTTGGCCAGATACATGCCGCCGATTTCCACCTTGCGCTCGAAATTGAGCGGCGACAGCGTGTCCAGCCGGCTCATGTAGGCCAGCCGCTTGTCCAGGTCGCCGGATTCCCGGCACAGCTCCACCAGCCGCTTGAGCGGCTCGATGTAGAGCTTTTCGGCCTTGACCGCGGCTAGGTAATGCTTTTCCGACGCGGCGTACTCCCCGCGCTTGAGGGCCACGTCGCCCATAAGCAGGTGGCACTTGAGGCTGTCGGGCTTGATCTCGAAGGCCTTGGCCGTCACCCGCTCGGCCTGATCCAGATCCCCGGCGGCGATGAGTTCGGCCGCCCGGTCGAGCAGGGTGCCCAGCTGGGTGTTGGGCTTGACGGCGAAGGCGATCTTCTCGATCAGCGCATTGGCCGAAATGGGCTTGGTGATGAAGCTGTCGGCCCCGATCTCGTGGGCCAGGACGAGTTCGTCGCGGGACAGCTCGGTGCTGACCACGATCAGGCGCACCTTGTCGCCGTAGAAGGTCCGCAGCACCTTGACCGGCTTGATGCAGGTCGCCTTGCGGATGCGGCGCTCGACGAAAAGCACCACCGGGGCGGGCAGCCGGCGCGCGGTCTTGTTGACGAAGGCCAGCAGGTCGTCATAGCCTGCGGTTTCGCGAAAAATGGCCTTGACGTCCAGGCGCATCCCGCCAAGCGTGAATTTCACCAGCCGGGCGAAGCTCTCGTCGTCCGAGGCGACCACGGCCAGACCGCCCTCGGCGAAATAATCCATGACGATGCGCTCGTAGCGCTTGGCCGTCTGTTCGGCCCGCACCCGCATGACGTTGTTGGCCATCTTCCCGCCTTGTGCCTGTCCCTACGCGCCCGGCGCGGCGTTTCGGACCCGTCGCAACAGTGCCAGCAACTCCGGGTCGAGGAGGCCGGACGGCGGCTCCTCGTTGGCCGGCGCCAGCACCTTGAGCGGCGCCGGACAGCAGGCCCCGACGCCCTGCAACCGTTCGACCAGTCCCGCGTCCACCACCTGCCCGGCCACGGCCGCCTTTTCGCCCGTTTCCAGACAGATGTCCTCTTCCAGAATCATGCCCGTCGTCAACGCCGACAACGGGGCCTCGGTGCGCAAATACCCTTCGCGGGAGCCGGCCAGGGTGTCGAGCAACTCCAGCACCCGGGGATCGTACGCGCCCTCGCGGCCGGCCATGACGGCCAGGGCCTCGTCGCGGCCGGTGCCCGAGGTCAGCAGCCTGTCATAGTCCAGCGCCGCCTTGAGCAGGCGCGCCCCCAGGGGAATGTCCTCGCCGCGCGGCCCCTCGTCCTCGCCGGCGTAGGCCCGTTCCTGAAGCCGGATGATCTCGGCCACCTCGCCAAGTCTGGGAATGCTGGCCAGCAAATCCGCGCCAATGGCCGGATGGCGGGCGAAAAGCGCGGCCTGGTCGCCGGTGAGGCTTCCCCGGTCCCGCAGGGCGGCGAACATGGACTCGGGCATGACCACCGCCCCGAGCTGGGACAGGGCCACGGCCAACTCGATGCGCCACGGGTCCGGGGCCTCCAGGCAGCGGGCCATGTCGAGCACCAGCCGCCGGACCCGGGCGGACCGGGCCATGGCCTCGTGGTTTTGCAGGGCCAGCAGGTCGGTGAGCACCTTGATGATGCCGCGCAGCGCCCCCTTGAGAAAATCCTTTTCCGCCGTGACCTGGGCGTACTGGGCCAGCCCGGCGGTCAGCGCCTCCTCCAGCGCCTCCTCGGCGCAGGGCTTGGCCAGAAACCGGAAGACCTGCCCCTGGTTGACCGCGCCCATGGCCGTCTCCAGATCGACGTAGGCGGTGAGCATGATGCGCACGGTGTCCGGACAGACCCGGCGCAGGCGGTCGAGGAATTCGAGGCCGTCCATGCCCGGCATGCGCAGGTCGGAAACGACCACGGCATAGGGGCCCCGCTCGGTCACGGCCTCCAGGGCGCGCAACGGCCCCACGGCGACGTCCACGGCGTATTTGCGGCGCAGCCGACGCCGCAGCGCCGCCACGAACTCGGCGTCGTCATCGACGAAAAGGATGTTCTGCCTTGCGCCCATGGCTGCCACCACCCCGCCGAAGCGGCCTCAGTCCCGCTCCCCGGCCGCGTCCTCAAGGGGAAACCGGATGGAAAACACGGCACCCTCGCCCGGTCGGCCGGAAAAATCGATGGAGCCCCCGTGCCGGGCCATGATGGCCTGGCTGATGGCCAGCCCCTGTCCCGTGCCCTTGCCCGCCGCCTTGGTGGTGAAAAACGGATCGAAAATGCGCCCGGCGATCTCCGGGTCCACGCCCGGTCCGTTGTCGGCCACGGTGACTTCCGCGCAGCCGGCCCCCGTGCCGGTGGCGATGACGATGCGCCCCCGCGTCAGGGGGTTGTCGGCGAAGCGCTCCTCCACGGCCTGGGCGGCATTGAGCACCACGTTGAGCAGCACCTGGGACACCTCATGGGGCTGACCATACACCAAAGGCACGTCGGGGGCGAGGTCTAATTGTACCTCGGCCACGTGCTTCCAGGCGTTGCGGGTCACGGTGACGATGTCGCGCACGGCGGCGTTGAGATCGAAAAAAAGCGGATCGCTCGTGCCCGGATGTGACAGCTGGCGCATGGCCGCGACGATTTCCGACACCTGCCGGATGCCCTTGCGCGTGTTGGCGATGGCCGAGGGAATTTCCTGGCGCAGGTAGTCGATGTCCACCGCCCCCTCCAGTTCGCGGACCCGGGCCAGGGCCGGGTCGGTGGCCGCGTCCGGGCCGGCGGCGACCGCGTCGGCCAGGGCCGTGTGCGCCCCGAGCAGCGACAGCAGGTCGTCGAAGGCCTCGTCGAGAAAGCCCGCGTTGTAGCTCACGTACTGGATGGGCGTGTTGATTTCGTGGGCGATGCCCGAGGCCAGCCGGCCGATGGCCTGCATGCGCCGCTCGTGCAGCACCTTGAGTTCCCGGGCCTTGATGTCGGAAAGATCCTGGCCGAGGATGAGCACGCCGGCCGGCGCGCCCTGGGTCGAGGGCACCGGGTTGACGGTCAGGCCGAGCAGCCGTTCGTCGTCGTCGGGCAGGCGGCAGCGCACCTCGTCCACGCGCACCGGGGCCAGGCTCCGCCGGCTTTCCTCCACGGCCCGGCGCACGGCGTCCCCGTCCCAGTCGAGGCCCAGGGCGAAGAAGTCGCGGCCGACCACGGCGCCGGCGGCCAGCCCCAGCACGGCCTCGGCGCTGGCGTTGAAGCGCCGGACGCGGTTGGTCCCGTCCAGGCTGACCAGGATGGAACGGATGGAGCCGAGCAGCATCTCGATGTCCTGGGTGACCATGGCCATCTCGCGCTCGGCATGCAGCCGCCGCGTCACGTCGCGGGCGATCTCGGCCACGCCGAGCAGCCCGCCGGCGGCGTCGCGCAGAGGCAGGCACATCGTCTCCACATGGCGCACCCCGCCCCCGGGTATCGGAATGGCCGCGACCAGCGAGGCCTGCCGCCCGGATTCCAGGACCCCGGCGGCCAGACAGCGGCCGCACAGGGATTCCGGGCCGCAGCCGTCCGCGTCGCAGGGCCTCCCGACCGGGAAGGTCTTGGGCGCGAACAACCGGGCCATGGCCGCGTTGGCCGCCACCACCCGGCCCCGGCTATCGAGAAAACACACCCCCACCCCCACCACGTCGAACAGGGACCGGAGATAGGGTTGCAGGTCGTCTCCGGGCTTCGCGCCCCCGGTCCGGCCGCGTCCGGCGGACCGGCTCACGACGCCCCCCGCTTGGCCGCCTCGCCCCGGGCCGCCCCGCGCACCGGCGCGACGGACCGGCGGGCCTGCTCTTCCTCCTTGCGCGCGATGGCCCGCAACAACCCGGCCGCCTCGGCAAAATCGGCATTGAGCTCCAGGGCCATGCCCAGGAACTTGCGCGACAACGCCAATTTGCCCTTCTCGTAATAGGTCCGGGCAATATTGTAGTGCAGGTGCTCGTCGCGTTTGGACAGGCGGTAGGCCTTGAAATAATAGCGCAGGGCCTGGGGATACATGCCGTGCTTGCGCATCTTGATGCCGAACTCGTTGAACAGGTGCTTGTGCTCCTCGCCAAAGGCCGCCTCCAGCGTGATGATGCGCCGGCAGACCAGATTGGCGTTGTCGAGTTCGCCCCGATCCAGATAGGTCAGGCCCAGGCCGAAGGTGGCCCGGATATGCTCCTCGTCCACGCGCAGGGCGTTTTTGTACTCGAATTCGGCGGAGATGTATTCGGCCTGCGCCCGATGCCGGTCGCCCGCGTCCACGGTTTCGTTGACCTGACGCAGCATGGGGACGACCTTGTTCATGTACAGGTCGGGCTCGGGCAAAAAGTCGGCCAGGAGCTGTTCCCGGGTGATGGGCCGGGACTTGCCCGAGGGGATAAAATGCTTGTTGAGGTTGCGCACGACAAAAGAGCCGTCCGGCTGCTCCTCGGCGAAGACGAAGACGTTTTGTTTGACCCGGCGTTTGGTCGCGCCAAAGCCGATGACGGATTGGGTCTGGGTGGAAAAAACGCCCCGAAACGGTTCCCCCGTTTTTTGGGCGGTCTCGTTTCCCGCGGCAAGCAACGCGTCCATGCTCCGTGCCTGGTTGGGGTTTGCCGGCCAAACGCCGTCCGGAAAGGTCCCGCCGGTCGTCGACGATGCCGACCCTAGCGTCAACCCGGGGCGTTTGCCAAGAAACATCCTGAAAAGGCAAGGCCTCCGGCGGCCAGGAGAGGCTCTGCCTCTCCTGGACCTCTCCGCCGGGGGGCATGATGCCCCCCGGACCCCCTCGAAGGGAGGCGCGGCGCGAAGCGACACTGGCGGCCTTGACCGCATGAATAATGCGCGCGGCCAAACAGGCACAGGCACCGCAGCCGCCCGCCCCTTTCGGGAGGGTCCGGGAGGGGGCGTCCCCCTCCCGGCCGCCGGAGGCATTCTTTCTTCGTTTTTTGCCGTTGCTAATCAGATCCGGTCGGGCACAGGCCCCTAGACGATCTGCAGGATGCTTTCGCAATCGTAGGCGCGGAAGTGATCCTTGCCGTTTAAAAAGGACAGTTCGATGACCACGCCGATGCCGGCGATTTCCGCGCCAAACCCTTCCACCAGCTTGACCACGCCGGACAGGGTGCCGCCCGTGGCCAGCAGGTCGTCGATGACAAGCACCCGTTCGCCCCGCAGCAGGGCGTCCTCATGGATGCACAGGGTGTCGGACCCGTATTCCAGGTCATAGGTCACGGATTTCGTCTTGTAGGGCAGCTTGCCGGGTTTGCGCACCGGCACGAAGCCGACGCCCATGGTGTAGGCCAGGGCCGCGCCGAAAATGAAGCCCCGGGCCTCGGCCGCCACGATCTTGGTGGCCTTGGCGTGCTCGAAACGGCCGGCCAGTTGGTCCACGGCCTGGCTGAATCCCTTCGGGTCGCCGAGAAGCGGCGTGATGTCGAAAAACAGGATGCCCTCTTTGGGATAATTGGGAATGTCTCGAATAAGTGTGCGCAGGTCCATGACCGTCTCCTTCAGGCGAAATACTGACTCGTACCGAAGTCGGATAGGGATTTTGCCGAAACCGGTCAAGCCGGGCTTGGCCGACCGGCCAAGCTGCGTTAGGGAACCGGTCATGCAACATCCCCCCCTTCCCTGCGATCTGCTCGTCACCGCCGGCGTCGTGGTCACCCAGGACGACGCCCGCACCGTTTTGCGCGAGGCGGCCCTGGCCATCCGCAATGGCCGCATCGAGGCCCTGGGGCCGGTCGGCGAGGTGACCGCCGGCTACGCTCCGGCCGAGACCCTCGACCTGTCCGGCTGCCTCGTGACGCCCGGCCTGATCAACACCCATACCCACGCGGCCATGACCCTGTTCCGGGGACTGTGCGACGACGCGCCGCTGCTCACCTGGCTTTCCGAGCACATCTGGCCGGCCGAAGCCAAGCTGACGGCCGAGGCCGTGCGCCTGGGCACCCTGCTCGCCTGCGCCGAGATGCTCGCCTCCGGCACGACCTGTTTTCTGGACGCCTACCTTTTTGTCGAGGCCGTGGCCGACGCCGCCGAGGCCTCGGGAATGCGGGCCGTGGTGTGCCAGGGCGTGTTCGAAATCGAAAACGCCGGCTTCAAGACGGTGGAGGCGGCCTTTGCCTCGTCCGCCGCCCTGGCCGACCGCCTTAGCGGCCACGACCGGCTGCGCGCGGCCATCTTCCCCCACGCCGTCTACACCTGCTCGGCCAAGACCCTTGCCCGGGCCGCCGCCTTTGCGAGCGAACGCGGGCTGCTCCTTTCCACCCACGCCGCCGAAACGGCCCGGGAAAACGACGACTGCCACAAAGCCAACGGCGCGCGGGTGATTCCCTACCTCGACAGCCTGGGCCTGCTTGGTCCCCGCACCCTGCTGGCCCACGGCGTGGACCTGACGCCGGCCGAAATGGCGCGGCTGGCGGCCACGGGCACCGGCGTGGCCCACTGCCCCAAAAGCAACATGAAGCTGGCCAGCGGCATCGCCCCGGTCCATGCCCTGCGTCAGGCCGGGGTCACGGTGGGGCTCGGCACGGACGGCGCGGCCAGCAACAACGCGCTCAACCTCTTTTCGGAAATGGGCACGGCCGCCCTGCTGCAAAAGGTGGGCACGGGCGATCCCACGGCCCTGGCCGCCGAGGCGGCCCTGGACATGGCCACCCGCGACGGGGGCGCGGCCATCGGCTGGCCCGAGCTCGGCCGGCTGTGCGTCGGCGGCCCGGCCGACCTGTGCGCCCTGGACCTGTCCCGGCCGCAGCTGGCCCCGGGCCTGGACCCGGTGTCCGACCTCGTGTACGCGGCCGGGGGCGGCGAAGTGGTCTGCACCATGGTCGCGGGCCGGCTCCTTTACCGCAACGGCCGCTTCGCGGACCTGGATTATTCCGGGCTGCTGGCCGCCTTTCGGGAAGCCGCCGGCCGAATCTCCGGCCGGGCCACTTGACAAGGGGCGCGGACTCCATAATAAGGGCTGGCTTTACGCTGAAAATTTTACCGCGCTCCACCCCGCGCGGCTCGGAGGGTATACACCATGTCCCAGGTTATCGTTGTCAATGGCGTCGAATGCCATCCCATCGTGGACAAGTGCGAAGGTTGCGAGCGCATCATGGAACAGGACGGTGGCAAGTACTGCAAGAGCTACCCCCTGCCCGAGCGCAAATGGGCGCTGAAGGTCTGCAACTTCGCCACGCACGTCAAGATGGAGATCGACAAGGGCGGCAAGGTCAACATCAACCCCCTCAAGGCCTCCAAGCGCGCCGCCCGCGGCCGTTAGGTCGTCCCGGCGCCCACGCGACGCTTTTTTGCCGGGAGGCTCAGGCCTCCCGGTTTTTTGTGTTGTGCCGGATGCGTTTGCCATTGTCGGCCCGAGGGTCTATGACGCTGGCATCGACGTTTTCCACCCCCAGCCCCCCCTGATGGAGCCCGTATGCCCGACGCCCTGCTTGCCCGCCTGGAACACATGCGCGAGACGGTCATCGACCTGCAACGCGAACTGACCGCCATCCCGGCCCTGGGCCCGGACAACGGCGGCCCCGGCGAACGGGAAAAGGCCGATCGCCTCAAGGCGCTGCTGGCGAACATGGGCTTTCCCGCGCCCCGGGAGATCAACGCGCCCGACACCCGCGTGCCCTGCGGTCACCGGCCCAATCTGGCCGTGGTCATTCCGGGCAGGGATACCTCGCGCACCTTCTGGATCATTTCCCACCTGGACATCGTGCCGCCCGGCGATCCGGCCCTGTGGCGCACCGATCCCTATACGCTCGCGGTCGAGGACGATCTCGTCTACGGCCGGGGCGTGGAGGACAACCAGCAGGCCGTGGTCAGCTCCATCCTGCTCGGCAAGGCCCTGCTCGAAGGCGGCGTCACCCCGCCGGTCAATTACGGCCTGCTGTTCGTGGCCGACGAGGAAACCGGCAGCCGGTACGGCCTGGATTACGTGGCCGACCACCACGACGGGCTGTTCACGCCCGAGGACCTTTTTCTCGTGCCGGATTTCGGCCTGCCGACCAGCGAAATGGTCGAGGTGGCCGAAAAGAGCATGATGTGGCTCAAAATCATCGTCAACGGCCGCCAGTGCCACGCCTCCACCCCGGACGCGGGCATCAACTCCCTGGCCGCGGCCGCCCTGTTCATTCTCAAGATCGCCAAGCTCCACGAACGCTTTCCGGCCAAAAACCCGCTGTTCCAGCCGGCCAACTCCACCTTCGAGCCGACCAAGAAGGAAGCCAACGTCGACAACGTCAACACCATCCCGGGCCGCGACGTTTTTTACGTCGACTGCCGGGTGCTGCCCGAATACCGGCTGGACGACGTGGTGACGGCGGTCAGGGACCTCGGGAGCGAGGTCGAGCAGGCCTGCGGCGTGACCATCGACTACGACGTGGTGCTCAAGGAGCAGGCCGCCCCGGCCACGCCCGAGGACGCGCCCATCGTGCGCCGGGTCATGGAGGCCATCCGGACCGTCTACAAGGCCTCGCCGCGCCCCATGGGCATCGGCGGCGGCACGGTCGCGGCCTATCTGCGCCGGCGCGGCTACCCGACCGTGGTCTGGGCCACCCTGGAACACAACGCCCACCAGCCCAACGAGCGCTCGAGCATCCAAAACACCATCCGCGACGCCATGGTCATGGCCCGGGCGCTGTTGGCGTAGACGACCGTCACGGGACACCGCGCATGGATTTGAAACACGCCTGGAAAAAACTGCTCATGGGCCAGTGCCGCCGGCCCTCGGGCCTGCTTGGCGAATACATCGCTCGGCGCATGAACCGCAGCCACTATGAACTGACCGGCTGGGGTCTGTCCCATGTGAGCGTGGCCGGGGACGCGCGCATTCTCGACATCGGCTGTGGCGGCGGGCGCACGGCCGCCCGGCTGGCCGGGCTGGCCCCCAACGGCCATGTGGAGGGCATCGACGCCTCGCCCAAAAGCGTGGCCATGTCCAGGCGCCACAACCGCCGCGCCATTGCCGCGGGCCGCATGACCATCCGGCAGGCCTCGGTTTCGGCCCTGCCCTTCCCGGACGGGCATTTCGATCTGGCCACGGCCGTGGAGACCCACTATTTCTGGCCCGACCTCCCCGCGGATCTGGCCGAGGTCCGGCGGGTGCTGCGCCCGGGCGGGCATTTGCTGCTCATCGCCGAAATCTACAAGTGCGCCAAGTTCGAGGCCCGCAACCAGCGCTGGCTGGCCCTGACGCCCATGACGTATCTGGCTCCTGACGAATTTCGCGATCTTTTCCGGACCGCCGGCTTCGAGCCCGTCGCCGTCCACGAGGAAGCCGAACACGGCTGGATCTGCTGCGTCGGCCAAAATCCCGCCGCCGCCGTCTAACCACTGCCCGCCTTCCGCCATGCCTCTTTTCCCATCCCCACTTTTCCCCCTTGGCGGGGGTCCGGGGGGGAGGCTTCCCCCCGGCCGCCGGAGGCGCCTTTCCTATGTATGACCTCATCGTCGTTGGCGCGGGACATGCCGGTTGCGAGGCGGCCATGGCCGCCGCCCGGCTCGGCCTGGCCACGCTGCTTGTGACCCAGAACGTGGACCGCATCGGCCACCTGTCCTGCAATCCGGCCATCGGCGGGCTGGCCAAGGGCCACATGGTCCGCGAGATCGACGCCCTGGGCGGCATGATGGGGCTTTGGGCCGACGCGGCCGGCATCCAGTTCCGCACGCTCAACACCCGCAAGGGGCCGGCCGTGCGGGCGACCCGGGCGCAGATCGACCGCGAGACCTACATGGCCGTCGTCAAGTGCGCCGTCTTCGCCCAGGACAACCTGGACGTGCGCCAGGACACGGTGGAGGACATCCTGGCCGAAAACGGCCGGGCGTCCGGCGTCCGGGTCGGCTGCGGCGAGGTGTTTCCGGGCCGGGCCGTGCTGCTGACCACGGGCACCTTCCTGGCCGGGCTCATCCATATCGGGCTCACCCGGCTGCACGGCGGCCGGTTGGGCGATCCGCCGGCCGACGGGCTCTCGGCCAGCCTGCGCCGCCACGGCCTCGTGCTCGGCCGGCTCAAGACCGGCACCACCCCGCGCCTGCTGGCCAAAAGCATCGACTTTGCCGCGACCACGCCCCAGCCCGGCGACGATCCTCCGCCGCGTTTCAGCTTCCATGGCCCGGGACCGGTGCTGCGGCAGGTGCCCTGCCATCTGACCTACACCAACGAGCGCACCCACGCGGCCATCCGGGCCGGGTTCGACCGGTCGCCGCTTTTCACCGGCGTCATCGAAGGCACGGGGGCGCGCTATTGTCCGTCGGTGGAAGACAAGGTGGCCCGGTTTCCCGAACGCGACCGCCATCACGTCTTCCTGGAGCCCGAGGGTCTGGACAATCCGGAGATCTACGCCAACGGCATTTCCACGAGCCTGCCCATCGAGACGCAAAAGGCCATGATCGCCACCATCCCGGGACTGGAGCGGGCCAGGATCGTGCGGCCGGGCTACGCCATCGAATACGACTACGCCGATCCGGTGCAGCTGACGCCCACGCTCGAAACCAAGGTCCTGCCGGGGCTCTATCTGGCCGGGCAGATCAACGGCACCTCGGGCTACGAGGAAGCCGCCGCCCAGGGCCTGTGGGCGGCCATCAACGTGTTTTGCGCCGCAACCGGCCGGGAGCCTTTTCTCCTGCGCCGCGATCAGGCCTACATGGCCGTGCTCGTCGACGACCTCGTCACCAAGGGTACGGCCGAGCCCTACCGCATGTTCACGTCCCGGGCGGAACACCGTCTGCTCTTGCGCGAAGGCAATGCCGACGCCCGGCTGACCCCTATCGGCCGGGAGCTGGGCCTTGTGGGCGACCGGCAGTGGGCGCTTTTCCGGGAAAAGGAAGCGGCGCTCGCCGACGTCGTGGCCGGCCTGGGCGAACGCCGGGCCCGGCCCGGGGACTGCGGGGACGAGACGTGGCAGGCTCTGGGCGGCGTGCCCGTGGACCGCAGCCTGCGCCTGGAGGAACTGCTGCGCCGACCCGAGGTGCGGCTGGCCGATCTGACGCCGTTTTGGCCCGAACTGGAGGCGCTGCCGCCGGAAGTGGCGACCGAGGCCGAAACCCGGGTCAAATACGAAGGGTATCTGCGGCGGCAGGCCGAACTGGCCGGGCGCATGGGCCGCATGGAGGCCGTGGCCCTGCCGCCGGACCTCGACTACGCCGCCGTGGCCGGCCTGTCCCGGGAAGTCGTGGAAAAGCTCCTGCGCGTCGCCCCGGCCACCCTGGGCCAGGCCGGGCGCATCTCGGGCGTCACGCCGGCCGCCCTGTCCTGCCTGGAGATTCACCTGAAAAAAATGGCCGGATGACCATGGGCCTTGTGCCCCATTTCATGTTCGCTTATGGGTGAACCATGGTCCTGTCCCAAGCCGTGGGGGAACTCCCTGCCTTTCTAAGCCTTTTCGATCCGGGCTGGTGGAATCGCATGCTCGATTCCACCACCTCCGGCCATATTTCCCCCGAGGCGCTCATTTTGACGGCCGCCATTTTCACGCTGGCCTTTTTGAGCATCGCCGCCGGCTTTCTCATCAAGATCCGCATCCGCCGGCCGCCGGGGCCGCCACCGACCTGGATCGTCCAACAGGACGAAATCCGTTCCCGGCTCGACATGGCCCTGAAGCAGCGCAGCAAGATCCGGGTGAGTTTCGTGCGCGACGACCCGGGGGCGCGCTCCACCGACGCCACGCTGCTCTCCGTCGATCCGGTGCTCGGCATCGAACTGGAAATGACCTCCCTCGTGCGGGCCACGCCGTCCTGGACCGGCAAGCTCGTGGCCTGCGATTTCCGCCTGCGTCTGGACCCGCACCGGGACTATCACAACTTCTTCGCCTTCGTGGCCCCCATCACGGCCGTGCGTCTGGCCGGCGACGACTTCGTCCATATGACCGTGGACTGGCCCAGGCACCTCGAACTGGAGCAAAAGCGGGGCTTTCTGCGCATAGAACCGCCCCGGGCCTTCATTTTGGAACTGGAACTATGGCATGAAAGCACCATCCGCCTCGCCCGGGGACGGTTTTCCGCACCGGAGACCTGGGGCAAGCCGCTGTTGCGGCTCGATCCCCGTCTGGAGCCGCCCCTTGTCACGGTGCGCAATATCTCGGGCGGCGGCCTGCGGCTGGACCTGCAAGCCGAGGCCATGCACAACTGGCACAATCTGTTCGAGCCGGCCAACCGCTTTCTGATCCATCTGGTGCTGGCCGAACCCGAGGCCGAACAGCCGCTGGCCTTTCATCTGGCCCTGCGGCTGCAAAACGCCTACGGCGATCCGGGCAATGCGGGCAACAAGGCGTTTGGCTTCCGCATCCTGAGTTTCGGCGTGCCGGCCGACGCGCCGGACGACAGCCTGTCCTGGAAAACCGCCGCCGCCGGCGTGCCGGCCCTGGACGACTGGGCCTTTCGCCGCCATCTGGCCATGTACCGCTCCCGGGGGGAATGACGGCCGGGCCGGCCGCAGGATCGGACGCCCGGCCCCGGCCCGGCGCCCCGAACATGGACGGGCCGTTTCGATTTTGCTATCCGAGGCACGTTTTTTCCTGTCGGCAACGCACCGTGCGCCACGCGCCGCGGTCCGAAGCCCCCGGGAACGCCGGAGGACAATCCGGCCAAGGAGGAACAGGTTGGACGAAGATTCCGACAGTCGGTTCTGGGGTGCTCTGGGGAAGTTCTTCCGCCAGAAATCCATCTCGCTGGAAGAGCTGATCATGGAAGCCCGCAACGAAGGCAACCTGATCCAGGAAGACGCCTCCATGCTGCTCAACATCCTGCGTCTGGGCAAGAAGCAGGTGTTCGACATCATGATCCCGCGCCCGGACATCGTCTGCGCCGAGGCCGACGACGGCATTCCGGCCATCTGCGAGTTGATCCGGACCCACGGCCATTCCCGCATCCCCATTTACGAGGGCAACCGGGACAACATGCTGGGCATCGTCTACGCCAAGGACCTGCTGGAGCATCTGCTCGGTTCCTGCGGCAAGTATCCCGACCCGCGCTCCATCATGCGCGCCCCGCTGTTCGTTCCCGAAACCCTTGACCTCAAAAAAATGCTCCTGGAATTCCGCAGTCAGAAAAAACACCTGGCCGTCGCCCTGGACGAATACGGCGGGACCTCGGGGCTTATCACCCTGGAGGACGTGCTGGAGGAAATCGTGGGCGAGATCGAGGACGAACACGACCCGAGCAAGCCCGAGGAAATCCAGGAACTCGGCCAGGGCGTCTTTCTCGTCTCGGGGCGCTATCCCCTGGAAGACCTCGACGCGGCCCTGGGCCTGCAACTGGAATCGGAACAGGTGGAAACCATTGGCGGCTTCCTGACCGAACTGGCCGGGCGCGTGCCCCGCCAGGGCGACGCCTTCACCCTGGAAGGACGGCGCTTCACCATCAAGGAAGCCGACCGTCGTCAGATCCGCTGGATCGTCATCGAGCCGGCGGCCTGACCCGACGGCGTACGGTTTCTGGCGGCACGCCTTCCGCCATGGCCGTTCGATTGCCAGCAAACCTTGAGGCCTCCGCGGAAACATCGTGACAACAGCATCCATTCTGGCCGTGCTCGGAGCCTGGCTCGGTTTTGCCAACCCCGTGTACCGCCTGCCCATCCTGGCCCTGGCCCTGCCCGCCGGACTGGCCTTTGCCGCCGCCCGCGCGCCCTCGACCAAAGCCGCGGCCAAGGCGGGATTCTACATCGGCGCGGTGTCCTCCTGCGCGAGCCTGTATTGGACGGCCCTGCCCCTGCACGACTACGGCAACATCCCCTGGCTGCTGGCCCTGCCCGCGCCGGTGCTCATGAGCATGGTGCTGGGGCTGTACACCATGATCCTGGCCGTGGTGCTGCGCCTGGGGGCCAGACGCCTTTCCCCCTGGTTTTTCGGACCATTTTGCGCCCTGGCCTGGGCCTGCATGGAAATCGCCCGGGGCACGCTGCTGACGGGCTTTCCCTGGCTCACCCTGGCCGCGGCGCTGTCGCCCTGGCCGGCGACGATCCAGGGCGCGGCCTACATCGGGGCCTACGGCCTGTCCGGCCTGCTGGCCGGGCTCGCCGCCTGGCCGACGGTCTGCGGACCGCTCTCCCGCCAGGGCATGACCGCCGTGCTGCTGCTGATCGGCCTGTTTTTTTTCGGCAACATGCGCGCCGACGCCCCGCCCCCGAAAGACGGCTCCATCCACGCCACCATCATCCAGGGCAACGTGGACCAAAGCCGCAAATGGGACCCGGATTCCCAGCTCGACACCGTGGAAAAATACATTTCCCTGTCCACCCGCTCGCTCAAGGACGCGCCGAGCAATCTGCTGGTGTGGCCCGAGACGACCATGCCGTTCTACTTCCAGGACCACGGTCCCCTGGCCCAGCGCGTCATGGATTTCGTGGCCAAGTCCGGCACACCCCTCGTCTTCGGCGCGCCGGCCTATGAACGCACCGGGGACGGTCCCGTACTGTACAACCGGGCCTACCTGCTGACGCCTACGGGCGAGGAGTCGTATTACGACAAGGAACACCTCGTTCCCTTTGGCGAATACATCCCCTTTGGCACGTATCTGCCCTTCATCCACAAGCTGGTGGACGGCGTGGGCGACTTCCGGCGGGGCCACTCCGAGGGGCCGTTGCGCGTGGGCAACCTTGCCCTGGGAATGCTCATCTGCTATGAAGCAATCTTTCCGGAATTGGCGCAACAACGCGTGGACGCCGGGGCCAACCTCCTTGTCAACATCTCGAACGACTCCTGGTTCGGCGACTCCGCCGCCCCACGCCAGCATCTTGACGTGGCCCTGCTCCGGGCCGTGGAACAGGGTCGGGCCATCATCCGGGGCACCAACTCGGGCATTTCCGCCGTGATCAACCCCCGGGGCCGCATCATGGCGCAGGGCGGACTTTTCACCACCCTGTCCCTGCCGTGTCCGGAGGTGCCCATCGTGTCGGAAACGACCTGGTTCCATCGCCACTACACGCTTCTCGGCTGGCTCATTCCCTGCCTTTTCGCGGCCATGCTTCTTGGCGTGGCCATCCTGCCCGAGCGTCGCGACGTCCAGGCCGGACGTATGAAACCCTATTAAGTGAGTGATCATCCATGTTGCAATACGCGGAACTGCGCACGCTTGGTTCGGAGCTTCAGACCAAATTCGATGAATTCTGGAGGCGTCTTTGACCTGGAGCAAACCCGAAAACGCCTTGCCGAAATCGAAGCCGAGCTGGCCAAGCCCGGCGCCTGGGACGCGCCGGAGCGCCTGACCCCGGTCCTGCGCGAGAAAAGCGCCCTGACAGGCAAGATCGAAAACGGCGAAAAGCTGGCCGCCGCCCGGGAAGACCTGGACGAGTGGCTGGGACTGGCCAAGGACGACGCCAGCCCCGAAGTGCTCGAAGCCCTGGACGAGCAGATCTCGGTGCTTGGCGAACAGTTGGCCGACGCCGAACTGGCCGCCTTTTTCGGTCCCAAGGACAACGCCGACGCCATCGTGGAAATCCACCCCGGCGCGGGCGGCACCGAGGCCCAGGACTGGGCCGAGATGCTGCTGCGCATGTATCGGCGCTGGGCCGAGCGCAAGCAGTTCGACGTCAAGCTCCTCGACTCCCTGCCGGGCGACGAGGCCGGCATCAAAAGCGTGACCCTGCAGATTTCCGGGCCCTACGCCTACGGCCTGCTGGCCGCCGAAAAGGGCATCCACCGGCTCATCCGCATCTCGCCCTTTGACTCGTCCGGCCGGCGGCACACCTCGTTCGCCTCGGTCGACGTCTACCCGGACGCGGGCATCGACATCGACATCGACATCAAGGAAGACGACCTGCGCATCGACGTGTTCCGGGCCTCGGGACCGGGCGGACAGCACGTCAACAAGACCTCCTCGGCCATCCGCATCACCCACCTGCCCACCAATATCGTGGTGCAGTGCCAAAACGAAAAATCGCAACACCGAAACCGCGAAACGGCCATGAAAGTGTTAAAGGCCAGACTCTACGATCTGGAGCTCAAAAAGCTGCAAGCCGAAAAGCAGGAGAGCTACGACGCCAAAAACGCCATTGGCTTCGGCTCCCAGATAAGGACCTACACCATGCAGCCCTATCGTCTGGTCAAGGACCACCGCACCGGCGTCGAGGTCGGCGATGTCGAGGCCGTGCTCGACGGCGACCTGGACAAATTCATACGCGGCTTTCTGCTGCGGGGCGGCAATGCCTAAGCCTCCACCGCCCCTGGACGCGAACCAGGAAGAACTGCTGGCCGAGCTGGCCACCCTGCGGCGCATGCTCGCGCAGGTGGAAAAGCCGCCCTGCGCCGCCTCCGACGGCCTGATCATCATGCGCCTTTGCACGGGGCTCGATCTGGCCTGCTGGGAAACGCTCTCGCACCGGCGGGAGCTGCGGGACTGGCTGGCCCTGCCCCTGTCGGCCGATCCGCTGCCCTTTCTCACGCGCATCCAGAACAGCCTGCGGGAACTGGTCTTCCTGTCCGAACACGATCCGCTGACCCGGCTGTACAACCGGGGGGCCTTTGACCGCATTCTGGCCGCCGAACTCATCCGCTCCGCCCGGGCCAGCCAGTCCCTGGCCCTGGTGCTGTTCGATCTCGACGACTTCAAGACGATCAACGACACCTACGGCCATCCCTGTGGCGACCGGGTGCTCGAAACCGTCGGCTCACTGCTCCAGGCCGAAAAGCGTTCCTACGACACGGCGGCCCGGGTGGGGGGCGAGGAATTCGCCCTTATTTTGCCAAGCGTCGGCCTGGTCCGGGCGCAGATGGTCATCGACCGCATCCTGGAGGCGGTGCGCAGCCTGAAAATCGTCTGCAACGGCGTGGACACCCCGCTGCACATCACCATCTCCGCCGGTCTGGCCATCACCAAGGGCAAAATGAGCACCTCGACGGAAAAACTGTACTCCCTGGCCGACGCGGCCCTGTATCAGGCCAAGGCGGCGGGCAAGGACCGCGTCGTGGCCGCGCCCATCGCGGACCTGACCGGCCCGCCCGAGAAAACACTGGTGCGCGCCGACGAAAAACGCTTTCTTTTTACGGGATCAACCAAAGGATAAGGCGCGTATGTCTCAAGTCATCAATCCCAACACCTCCCTGTCCGTGGCCATTTTGAGCGGCAAGGGCGGCGTGGGGAAAACGAATCTCGCCCTCAACATGAGCTACGCCTTGTTCCGAGCCGGTCACCGGGTCCTGCTCATGGACTTCGACGTGGGACTGGCCAACGTGGACGTGCTGCTCGGCCTGTCGCCGGAAAAAAACCTGCAGGACCTCTTCCGCCCCGACGTGACGGCCGGGGAGGTCATGGTGCCGGTCGAGGAAGGCGGCTTCGACTTCCTGCCGGCGGCCAGCGGCGTGCCCGAACTCCTGGAAATGGACGACGACATGCGCGAGGTGCTCTTCCAAAAGCTCAACACCTCGTTTGGCGGCTACGACTATCTCATGCTCGACCTCGGGGCCGGCATCTCCCAGACCGTGCTGTCCGTGGCCGTCATGAGCCATCTGCGCGTGCTGGTCGTCACGCCCGAACCCACCTCGCTGACCGACAGCTACGCCGTCATCAAGGTGCTGCACACCCAGTACGGCATCACCGACTTCCACATTTTGGTCAACCAGGTGGACTCCCCGGCCGACACCAAGGCCACCTTCACCCGGCTGTCGGCGGCCTGCCAGCATTTCCTGGGGTTTTCCCCGGAGCTGCTCGGCGGCGTGCGCGCCGACCCGGCCCTGCCGGATGCCGTGCGCCGGCAGATTCCGCTCATGCGCCACGCCCCGCGCAGCCCGGCCGCCCAGGACATCCTGGCCGGAGCCGTCAAGCTGCACCGCATCCGGCAAAGCCGCGAGGAGGCCTTGCGCAACATGCCGCTGCTGGGAAAAATTCCCCGAATTCGCAAGTAACGCTTGACGGAGAACGGTTTATTTCGGCAATGGTATGAAATAGATGGACGATTGCTTACCCGCCGCCTCCTGGCGGACCGTGGCAAACAGTCAACAGCGCGAGGATCATGCGATGAACAAAAGCGAACTCATCAAGACCCTGGCCGAAACCAAGGACCTGCACATCGACGAGGCGGCGGACATCGTCAACGCCTTCGTCGACTCGGTCAAGCAGGCGCTCATAAACGAAGATCGTGTTGAAATTCGTGGGTTTGGCAGCTTCAAGATCAAGGAATACAAGGGGTATACCGGACGCAATCCCAAGTCCGGCGACGTCGTGTCCGTGGCGCCCAAAAAGCTCCCCTTCTTCCGTCCCGGCAAGGAACTCAAGGAATACCTTAACAGCTAGCTGGAATCATGACTATTTTTCGTACGCTTTTCGCTGTCCTGGCCGTTTTGGCCATGACCGCCTTCCCGGCTTTGGCCGCCGATCCGGTCCTGACCATCGCCTTTGCCGGCAACACCTACGGCTACTACGACCCGTGTCCCACCTGCGGCCCCCAGAAACTCGGCGGGCTGGCCCGGCGTTCCACCTTCATCAAGCAGCTGCGCCAGCAGCCGCCCACCGCCGGCAAGACCCTGGTCGTGGCCGGGGCGTGGGAGTTTCTGCCCGAGGTCGCGGCGGCGCCGCCGGAGCCGGCCAAGCTGCCGGCCGTGGCCAAGGCCCACGAACGCCTGGGCTATGATGTTTTTGTCCTGACGCCCGACGAGGTGAAGGTGCTCGCCGCCAACAAGGCCGCGCCGCCCAAGGACGCGGTCGTCCTCGACCAGTCGCCGTCCACCCGGATCATGACCATCGGCGGCAAATCCGTCGGCATCGTGCTCTTTCCCATGCCCCGGGACATCAGCGCCCCGGTCAGCAACAAGCTGATGGAGGCGACGACCAAGGCCGCGGAGGCCCTGCGGGACAAGGTCGCACTGGTCGTGGGCGTAAGCCCCTGGGGCGCCATCGACGAGGAAGCCTTCATCAACACCCATCCCGGCGTCGTGGACGTGCTGCTCGGCAGCGGCGGCGGCTCGGGTTTCGCTTCGCGCACGTCCAAAAACGGCAGAACCTTGTGGACCCGGGCCTACATCAAGGGCAAGACCATCAACCGCCTGGATCTGCTGGCCTGGCCGGATACGAAGGATTTCACCTGGAAGATCGGCGCGAACTTTACCGCCAAGGTCCAGCCCCTGGATCAGGCGTTTCCCCAGGACGCGGCCATCGAAGGGCTGTTCTAACACACTGTTTCCGCTCAACCTTCCGCGAGGCTCCCATCGTGCCCAAGTCGTTTTTCCGCACCTTGTCGAGCGCCGTGGCCCTGGCCCTCGGGCTCGCCGTCACCCCGGCGGCCCGGGCGGCCGAGCCGCTGGCCGTCATCCTTTTCACCGGCAACACCTACGGCAACGTCGCGCCGTGCCCCTCCTGAGGCGGCCACCTCATCGGCGGGCTGGCCCGGCGGGCCGCCTTCATCAAAACCCTGCGTGACGCCCCTTCCCTGCACGACAAAATCCTGCTGTTGGCCTGCCCGTTCGAGGTGCTCCCCGACGGCCCGGAGGCCAAGCCCGCGGCAACGGTCTTGCCCGGACTGGTCAAGGCCCTGGACATGATCGGCTACGACGCCGGGGAGCTTAATCCCGACGAAGCAGCCTTCTTGCAAAAGGCCGGCGCGCCGCTGCCCGACCACTTCGCCACCCTTGGGCCAACGCCGCAAACACGGCTGCTGCACAAGGACGGCAGGACCTTTGGTCTTGTTTTCTTCCCGCCCTCGCCGGATCTCAAAAAGCCCGCGCCCGAAGACCTCGGCGACGCCGTGGCCAAGGCGGCGGCAAGCCTTCGCGGCAAGGCCGCCTGCATCATCGGCCTGAGCGGCTGGGGCATGATCGACGAGGAAGCCTACCTGAAAGCCCATCCCGGCAGCCTCGACATCCTGCTCGGCAGCGGCCCCAACGCCGGGACGCCCGGCCGCGCCACGGCCGACGGCAAGACGCTGTGGTCGCGGGCCTACATCAAGGGCAAGACCGTCAACCGCCTGGACCTGTTCGCCCTGCCCGGCGCGCCCGGTTTCACCTGGAAGCCCGATGCCACCTTCAAGGCCACCGTCACCAGCCTCAACGAGACCTACCCCGCCGATCCGGCCGTGCAGCAACTTTTCCAGTAAAAGAATGAAGAAACGGGGCGGCGCCCCGCACCCCGCCGGGGGGATCATCCCCCCCGGCCCCCCTGGCAAGGGGGCACTCTTTTCCACCAAACACCTTGCCCATCACCGCATCAACAACGTACCCTC